>CAZJKR010000297.1:0-2538 GCA_964546615.1 uncultured Curvibacter sp. | reverse complement strand
GGCTGCCGCCGGCCAGGGCGCCGACGCCCTGCTGGAACTGGTCGAGCGGGCCGCCCGGCTGCTCGACGCGCCGGGCCAGCCGGCCATAGTCGCTCGCGGTGTTTTTCACCGCCTCCGCACTGCCGGCCACGCTGCCGGCGGCACCGCGCAGGGACTGCAGGGTGCTGCCGGCCTCCTGCACCAGCGGCGGCAGGCTGGCCGCCGCCTGGCCCAGCGCCCGGATGCTGGTGACCAGTGCCTGCTGGTTCTCAACCGCCAGCAACTGGTTGATGCGCTTGGCCAGCTTCAGCCACACCGCGTCAATTATTATGCCGCAGTTTTAAGGGAAATCGGCGAAGAGATGGGAATAAAACCTCTTGGCTATTTAAGAGAATACGCCTATGCCGGACTCGAAGGCAACCGCTCCGGGGACTCGCCATGGTCGTCGAGCTGCACAAAGGCGATGCCGGTGACGCCCTGGAAACCGAGCGAGGCATAGGTGGAGCGGGTCACGGGGGTGGCGGCGTCGATCGCGATGCGCACCAGCACATTGCCCGCAACCTGCGGGTCGAAGCCGATGGCGGTCACCTTGCCGACCTTGACACCACGAAAGCGCACCGAGGCCTGCTCCTGCAGACCGGTGACCGCGTCGTCGGTGGAGACATCGTAGATCAGACGCGTGCCGGACTCGCGCGTCAGCCAGACGGCCAGCGCCACCAGCAGGGCCGACAGCAGCAGCACGAAGGCGCCGGCGGCCAGGGCATGGGCTTTGTTTTCCATAGGGTGGTTTCCTGTCTGCCTTTCTACACGGTCCGGGTCGGCTCGGGCAGCAGGGCCACCGCACGCCGGCCCCGTTCGCCGAGGAAGAAGTCATGGATGAAGGGGTGTTCGAAGGCCATCACCTCGCGCGGCGTGCCGCTCACGATCACCCGCTGCTCGGCCAGCACGGCCACGCGCGTGCTGAGTTCGAACAGCGTGTCCAGATCGTGCGTGACCATCACCACCGTCAGGCCCAGTTCGCGGTGCAGCGAGCGCAGCAGATGGCACAAGGCGTCGGCGCCGTCGGGGTCGAGCCCGGCCGTGGGTTCGTCGAGCAGCAGCAGGGGCGGGTCCATCACCAGCGCGCGCGCCAGCGCCACGCGCTTGATCATGCCGCCCGACAGATCGGCCGGCATCTTGTGCGCCTGCGAGGGGTCGAGCCCGACCATCTGCAGCTTGACCAGCGCCACGTCGCGCACCAGTTCGTCGGGCAGGGTGCCGAGCTCACGCAGGGGAAAGGCGATGTTGTCCAGCACGCTGAAGGCCGAGAACAGCGCGCCGTGCTGGAACAGCATGCCAACCCGGCTGGCCGCGCCGGGCGCGCCCAGCTGCTCGGCCGGTCGGCCCATGACCATGACACGCCCGCTGCGCGGCCGCTCCAGCCCGAGCATCTGCCGCAGCAGCACCGTCTTGCCGCTGCCCGAGCCGCCGACGATGCTCAGCAGCTCACCGGCTTCGATGCGCAGGTCCAGGTTGCGATGGACCACGAACTCACGCCCCGCGGTGCGGAAGGACGAGCAGAGCTGGTCGATCACCACCATCGGCGCGGCAGGGTCCGGCGGCACCATGCCCGGCGTCATATGCCGACGTCCTTGAACACGACCGCGAACAGGGCATCGACCAGGATGACCACCGTGATCGAGGTCACCACCGAGGCGGTGGTGCCTTGCCCCAGGCTTTCGGTGTTGGGTTTGACGCGCAAGCCGTAGTGGCAGCCGATCAGCGCGATGAACACGCCGAACACCGCCGACTTCGCCACCGCCAGCGTCAGGTTGGAGGCCTTCACCGCGTCGGGCAGCGCCGAGATGAAATACGAGGGCGTGATGCCCATGGCGAGGTCGGACGCCAGCATGCCGCCGAGCATGGCCGCCATCGTGGTCCAGACCATCAGCAGCGGCATGGCCAGCGCCATGGCCAGCACCCGCGGCAGCACCAGCCGGAAACCGCGTGCAATGCCGAGCACACGCATGGCGTCGAGCTCCTCGGTCACGCGCATGACGCCGATCTGCGCCGTGATGGTGGAGCCGGAGCGCCCGGCGATCAGGATGGCCGCCAGCACCGGCCCGAGCTCGCGGATCAGGGAGATGCCCAGGATGTTGACGATGAACGGGTCGGCGCCGAACAGCTTGAGCTGCTGCGACATCAGGTAGGCCAGCACCACGCCGATCAGGAAGCCGACCAGCGCCGTGATGGGCAGCGCGGTGGCGCCGATGTGGTACAGGTGGCCGGAGACATCGCGCCAGGGCCCCTTGGCGGGCTGACGCAGCAGGCGCACGGTGTCGATCAGCAACTGGCCGATCAGGCGCAGCAGGCCGCGGCCATGGTCGAGCAGGTGCAGCACCAGGCCACCGAGTGCAAGGAAATGCTGCCAGAGCGTGTGGCGCCACGGTGGCGGCGGCGCTACGGTGAAGCGCGCCACGCGCTCGAGCATGGTGCGCTGCGCCGGCAGCGCCTCAAGCTGTGCCGGCCACTGCCGGCCCCAGCTGTTCCACAGCAGCTGCGCGCCGGTGTGGTCGAGCC
>CAZJKR010000296.1:0-2606 GCA_964546615.1 uncultured Curvibacter sp. | reverse complement strand
CGGGCAATGCGCGCAGCTCTTGCAGGTCGCGCTCTCGCCGGCGGTCGGCGCCTCGTAGAAGACCTTGCCGGGGTTGAGGGTGCGCAGCTTGTGCAGCATGCCCTTGTCGGTGGCGACGATGAACTCGGTCGCCTCCAGTTCCTGAGCCGCCTTCAGGATGCCCGAGGTGGAGCCCACGGCGTCGGCCAGCGCCGTCACCGCGGCCGGCGACTCGGGGTGCACCAGCACCTTGGCCTTGGGATGGGCACGGATCATCTCTTCCAGCTCGAAGGCCTTGAACTCGTCGTGCACGATGCACGAGCCGTTCCACATCAGCATGTCGGCGCCGGTCTCGCGCTCGATGTAGCCGCCCAGGTGCTTGTCCGGCGCCCACAGGATCTTGTGGCCCTGCTCCTTGAGCGCCCGCACGATGTCGAGTGCGCAGCTGGAGGTCACCAGCCAGTCGGCGCGCGCTTTCACCGCCGCGCTGGTGTTGGCATAGACCACCACGGTACGGTCCGGGTGCGCGTCGCAGAAGGAGGAGAACTCGTCGATCGGGCAACCGAGGTCGAGCGAGCAGGTGGCGTCCAGGTCCGGCATCAGGATGCGCTTTTCCGGGCTGAGGATCTTGGCCGTCTCGCCCATGAAACGCACACCCGAGACCACCAGGGTCTTGGCCGGGTGGTTGTGGCCGAAGCGCGCCATCTCCAGCGAGTCGCTGACAATGCCGCCGGTTTCCTCGGCCAGGTCCTGCAGGTCGGGGTGCACGTAGTAGTGCGACACCATGACCGCGTTGTGTTCCTTCAGCAGGCGGCGGATCTTGTCCTTCAACGCGGCGCGCTCGGCCGGGCCCGGCTCCACCGGCACACGCGCCCAGGCGTGGCGCGTGGTGCAGGCCGGCTGCTCGTATTCGACATCGATGACTTGGTTGACAGCGGTATTCATGGCAGTTCCCGGCAGACAGGTGATGCGTTCAGGCCGGATCGGTGCTGAAACGCATGGAGAAATCAATCGCCTTGACATCCTTGGTCAGGGCGCCGATGGAAATGCGGTCGACACCCGTAGCGGCAATGTCGCGCACGGTGGCCATGCTGACGCCGCCGGAGACTTCCAGGATGGCACGACCAGCGTTCAGGCGCACCGCCTCGCGCAGCATGTCCAGGCTCATGTTGTCCAGCAGCACCATGCGCGCACCGGCCTCCAGCGCCTCGCGCAGCTGGTCCAGCGTCTCGACCTCGATCTCGACGAACTTGGCCGTCGGCGCCACGGCTGCGGCCTGCTGCAGCACCGCCGTCACGCTGCCGGCGGCGGCGATGTGGTTTTCCTTGATCAGCACCGCATCAAACAGGCCGATGCGGTGGTTGGTGCCGCCACCGGCCAGCACGGCGTACTTCTGCGCCATGCGCAGACCCGGCAGGGTCTTGCGCGTGTCGACGATCTGCGCCCGGTTGCCCGGCACCGCCTGCACCGCCGCCACATAGCTGGCGGTGTGCGTGGCCACGGCGCTGAGCAGCTGCAGGAAGTTCAGCAGGGTACGCTCGGCGGTGAGCAGGCCACGGGCGCTGCCTTCGATCTCCAGCACCACCTGGTCGGCGGCACAGCGCTGGCCGTCGCGCACATGCCAGGTGAGGCGTGCCGCGGGCTCGATCTGCCGCAGCGTGGCCTCGACCCAGGCGGCGCCGCAGATGACCGCGCTTTCGCGCGCCAGCACGCGCGCATGCGCCCGACGCGCGGGATCGATCAGGCCGGCGGTCAGGTCGCCATGGCCCACGTCTTCCTGCAGGGCGCGGGCTACATCGGCCTGCGCCAGCGTGTGCAGGACGGTTTCGGAAAAATCAAAAACGGGATTCATGGAACACAACAAAGTGAGAACGGCTTACATGAAACGGTCCAGGATCTTGCGGCTGTCGCGGCTGAGCGTGGTGAGGTCGCGGATCAGGAAGTGGATGCCGTGCGAATCGGTGACCAGCAGAGTATTGCCGTTGAGGCGACGGATGTCCTCGTCGCCCTTGAGCACGAAGCTGGTCTCGCCGCGGTCGGTCAGCACCTGCCAGGTGCAGGGGGTGGCGAAACTGGTGACGCTCAGGATGGCCTGGATTTTCGGCATGAATTCGCGCGCGCCCAGCGCCTCGCGAATCAGGCCCTGTTGCGGCTGTGGCACGTCGGCCAGCGCCTCGACCCAGGCCACCTCATGACCATCGGCATTCAGCAGGGAAATGCCCCGCTCGGGCGACTGGATCGGAAAGGCACGCACCGGCTGCACGCCATCGTGCACCTGCCCATCCGGCGTGGTCAGCACCAGCTTGCCGAAGGCGTTGCGGCTCAGCTCGAAGGCCGTGGGGGCGGTCGCCACCATCAGGGGGGTGTTCATTGGGGTGCCTCCTTCTTTTCGACGGTGGTGTGCTCGACGGTGTCGTCCATGTCGACGTCCATGTTGCGCGCCTGCGCCTGGTAGAGGTTGTAGTAGGCCCCCTGGCGCGCCATCAGTTCATCGTGACCGCCCTCCTCCACCACCTGGCCGCGGTCCAGCACCACCAGCCGGTCGGCGCGCTGCAGGGTGGACAGGCGGTGCGCGATGGCGATGGTGGTGCGGCCCTGCACCAGGTTGTCGAGCGCCTTCTGGATTT
>CAZJKR010000295.1:573-2609 GCA_964546615.1 uncultured Curvibacter sp. | reverse complement strand
GCGCCGGTGCGGGCGCCGAAATAGCCGATCGGCAGGCGCTGCGTTGCCGGCTGCTGCAGTACCCAGCGCGTCGCCACCAGCAGCCGGTGCGTCAGCAACGGGATGTCGAAACGGGTCTGGTAGTCCAGATCCTCGCCGACGGTCAGCAGATCCAGCAGCAGCGTGCCCAGATGCTGGGCATGCAGTTCGTGGGCGACGAAGTTGTTGCGCGGGCTGTGGCGGCTGCTGCCGCTGGCGTGGGCAAACAAGACGATGCCCTGGGCCTGGGGGGGCAGTGCCAGCATGCCTTCGATGTGCGTGCCGTCCACGGGAATGTGCACAAGCTGTTCAAGGGCAGATTTCATCATGGCAGGCCTCCAGGTACAGGTGCGGCGTTCAGGCGCCAATGGCGATCGGGATTCGGCGACGACCGAAGTTGCCGGCCGCGGCGGCGAAGCGGCCGGCAACGGCACCACCACAGTCCGGGCAGCAGCCGTCGGGGGTGAGGCGGTAGTTGGCGATGCGGTGCCAGTCACGCTCGATCAGTGCCGTGTGGCAATGCGGGCACCAGGTGGTGTCGCCCTCGGCGTTGCGCACATTGCCGGTGTAGACGTGGTGCAGACCGTGTGCCATCGCGATCCTGCGCGCCCGCACCAGCGTCGCCGCCGGCGTGGCCGCCACATCCGGCATCTTGTGGTCGGGGTGGAAGGCGGTGAAGTGCAGCGGCACATCGGACCCCAGTTCGCGTTCGATCCAGCGGCTCATGGCTGTGAGTTCCTCGTCGCTGTCGTTGTGACCGGGGATCAGCAGCGTGGTGATCTCGAACCAGACCGCGGTCTCATGTTTCAGGTAGACCAGCGTGTCGAGCACCGGCTGCAGGTACGAGCCGGTGAGCTTGAAGTAGAAGTCGTCGCTGAAGGCCTTCAGGTCCACATTCGCCGCGTCCATCTTGGCGTAGAACTCGCGCCGGGGCGCATCGTGCATGTAGCCGGCCGTCACCGCCACGGTCTGCACGCCGTGCGCGTGGCAGGCGTCGGCCACGTCCATGGCGTACTCGGCAAAGATCACCGGGTCGTTGTAGGTGAAGGCCACGCTGCGGCAGCCCGACTCGGCGGCAACCTGGGCAATCGCCTCGGGTGAAGCCTGGTCCATCAGCCGGTCCATGTCGCGTGACTTGCTGATGTCCCAGTTCTGGCAGAACTTGCAGGCCAGGTTGCAGCCGGCGGTGCCGAAGGACAGCACGCTGCTGCCGGGGTAGTAATGGTTGAGCGGTTTCTTCTCGATCGGGTCGATGCAGAAGCCGGACGAGCGGCCGTAGGTGGTCAGGATCATCTGACCGCCGTCGCGCATGCGCACGAAGCAGGCGCCGCGCTGGCCCTCGTGCAGTTTGCAGTCGCGCGGGCACAGGTCGCACTGCAGGCGGCCGTCGTCCAAGGCGTGCCACCAGCGCGCCGGGTAGGCGTCGATCGGCGTACCCGTGTTCATGCCGTCGTCGCGGGCCGCAGCCCGCGCTCCTTCCACTTGGCCACCGTGTAACGCTGCAGGCGCACCTCGCCGTGCCAGAAGTCCGCTGGCAGACCGGCCTTGCGCTTCAGGTGGGCCATGAACTCCTCCACCTCGGGTACCTGTTCCCATACCTGGGGCAGAAAGGTGCTGCGCCGCGCGCCGAAGGCAAGCACCACGCCATCCACCCCCGGGCGCAGCTGGGCCAGGGCCTCGGTCTCGGTATCAAAGGTCATCGTTTCCATGGGCGAAAGCAGCGAAACCTCCACTTCGGTGCGGTTCAGCTCGCGTGCCGAAAGCGGCGCGAAGCGTGGATCGTGGAAAGCGGCGGCCAGGGCATTGGCGCGCACGTCGTCCAGCAGCGCCCGGTGCGCCTCCAGGGTGCCGATACAGCCGCGCAGCCGGCCGTCTTGCGTGAGTGTGACGAAGCAGGCACCGCGTTCGCGCAGCCAGGGTGCCGTGTCGTCGGCCAGCCCGGCATGACCGAATTCCCTGGCGATGGCGGCGCGCGCCAGCGGCAGCAGCACTTGCCCCTGGCTGTCAGTGGATGGCAT
>CAZJKR010000295.1:0-563 GCA_964546615.1 uncultured Curvibacter sp. | reverse complement strand
CGGGCTCCGTGAAGGCGATGGCCGCATAACCGACCACACGCTGTTTGTCGCCAGCGGTATCGCCGGAGTTGCACAGACCCAGCAGATGCGGCTGGAGCCGGTGGCGCCGCGCGGCCAGCAGCAGGCCGTTGATCGGTGTGCCGCCGCAGGCCTGCGCGTGCGTGATCGGCCCGTCCAGCGCCAGGATGTGTTTCACCGTCTCGGCGTCGGTCAACCGTGCGGCGCGGTAGGGCAGAAAATGGGACAGGTCGGAACTGATCACGATCAGCGTCTCGGGGCCGCCCCAGACGGCCTCCAGCACCTGCGCCACCTCATCGGGCGTGGCATCACCCACGGCCAGCGGCAGCAAGGTGAAGTCATGGAGCACCGACTGCAGAAAAGGCAGCTGCACCTCCAGCGCATGTTCCTGCGCATGGGCCGCCGAGCTGACCAGCACCTGTGGCAGGCCTGCCAGTGCGGCCACGGCCTGCGGATCAATGGCAATTTCACCCAGCGGCGTGGCGAACGCGCGGCAGCCGGGCAAGGCCAGGCCGCGCACCGGCACGCGGTGCACCGGCCCGAGC
>CAZJKR010000294.1:0-2612 GCA_964546615.1 uncultured Curvibacter sp. | reverse complement strand
CGGCATGAACCCCATGGACCTCAAGCGCGGTATCGACAAGGCGGTTACCGCCCTGATCGAGCAGCTGAAGAAGGCTTCCAAGCCCACCACCACCTCCAAGGAAATCGCCCAGGTCGGCTCCATCTCCGCCAACAGCGACACCAGCATCGGCGAGATCATTGCCAATGCCATGGACAAGGTCGGCAAGGAAGGCGTGATCACCGTGGAAGACGGCAAGTCCCTGCAGAACGAACTCGACGTGGTCGAGGGCATGCAGTTCGACCGCGGCTACCTGTCGCCCTACTTCATCAACAACCCCGAGAAGCAGGCGGCCATCCTGGACAACCCCTTCGTGCTGCTGTACGACAAGAAGGTCTCCAACATCCGTGACCTGCTGCCCACGCTGGAGCAAGTGGCCAAGGCTGGCCGCCCCCTGCTGATCATTGCCGAAGACGTGGACGGCGAAGCGCTGGCCACCCTGGTGGTGAACACCATCCGCGGCATCCTGAAGGTCGTGGCTGTCAAGGCCCCGGGCTTCGGCGACCGTCGCAAGGCCATGCTGGAAGACATCGCCATCCTGACCGGCGGCAAGGTCATCGCTGAAGAAGTCGGCCTGTCGCTTGAAAAAGTCACGCTGGCTGACCTCGGCCAGGCCAAGCGCATCGAAGTGGGCAAGGAAAACACCATCATCATCGACGGCAACGGCGCTGCCGCCGACATCGAAGCCCGCGTGAAGCAGATCCGTGTGCAGATCGAGGAAGCCACCAGCGACTACGACCGCGAGAAGCTGCAGGAACGCGTGGCCAAGCTGGCCGGCGGTGTGGCCGTGATCAAGGTCGGTGCCGCCACCGAAGTCGAGATGAAAGAAAAGAAGGCCCGCGTGGAAGACGCCCTGCACGCCACCCGCGCTGCCGTGGAAGAAGGCATCGTGGCTGGTGGCGGCGTGGCCCTGCTGCGCGCCCGTCAGTCCGCTGGCGACATCAAGGGTGACAACCATGACCAGGACGCCGGCATCAAGCTGGTGCTCAAGGCCATCGAAGCGCCGCTGCGCGAGATCGTGTTCAACGCCGGCGGCGAGCCGAGCGTGGTCGTGAACGCCGTGCTGGCCGGCAAGGGCAACTACGGCTTCAACGCCGCCAACGACACCTACGGCGACATGATCGAGATGGGCATCCTGGACCCGACCAAGGTGACCCGCACCGCACTGCAGAACGCCGCTTCCGTGGCGTCGCTGATGCTGACCACCGAATGCATGGTGGCCGAGGCGCCGAAGGACGAGGCACCGGCTGGCGGCATGCCGGGCGGCATGGGGGGTATGGGCGGCATGGGCGACATGGGCATGTAATTGCTCCTTGCCTGAGGCTCCATGCCGTCGTTGCAAGGGCTTGCCGTCCCTTTAGGTACTGTCTGCGCCCTTGCGCCTAGGCCTGAAGCCTCATGCTGCGTCGACTAGCGTTTCGCTTTTCGACACAAAACAAAAACCCCGCAGTGTTACCACTGCGGGGTTTTTCTTTGGACTTGGCTTCCAGAACTTCTGAAGAAATCGTAGCGAGCGGACCGAGGGCAAGGCGGACGGAGCGCAGGAACCGGAACGTACTTCAGGTACGTGAGGATTCCGAGTACCGCCCAACGCGGCGATCGGGTCGCGCAGTAGATTTATTCACAAGTTCTCAGGCGACGGGCTTGAAGTCGTAGCCCTGCCCCAGCTTCTCGATGCGGCCGAAGGCCGGGAAAGGGAAATGGAAACCGCCGGCCATGACCTTCTCGTTCACGACCATCTCGAACACCTTGCGTCGCGTCTGGCGAGCTTCCTCGGCGTTCATGTCGAACACCACGGCCCAGTCCGGGTTGCGGGCGAACAGCTGGGGCACGTTGGTCAGGTCGGCCAGGTACATGAACTTCTCGCCCCGACTCTGCGCGCTGACGGTCACCATGCCCGGGGTATGGCCATAGGCGGCCATGGTCGTGATCCCGGGCAGGATCTCCTGGCCGGCCTGAAACTGAGCCAGCTGGTCGGGGCCCAGGCCAGCGAACACCCGGCGCACGTTCTGAAAAGCGCCCTTGGCGGCCGCAGGCGCCGCGTCCATCCTGGCATCATCCATCCAGTAGGCATGCTCCACGCTGGGCACCATGATCCTGGCCTTGGGGAAAACCAGCTGGCCCGCCTTGCTGCGCAGGCCGTTGATGTGGTCGCCGTGGTGGTGGCTGATCACCACGGTGTCGATGTCGTCAACCTTGAAGCCGGCGGCATTCAGGTTGGCGACGAGGCGGCCGGTGGTGGCGGGGCCGTTGTCGGCAAAGCCGGTGTCGATCAGCACGCGGCGGTCACCCGCCACGACCAGGAAGGCCGTGTAAGGCACATCGACATACTCGGTGGGCAGGTTCTGCGAACGCAGCAGCTCCTGCACTTCCGCCAGCGGTGCGTTGCGCACGAACTCGGCCGCCAACGGGCGCCGCACCACGCCGTCGTTCAGCGCGATGACCTCCATGTCACCGATCTTCTGCTTGCGGTAACCCACCTGCACCACACTGGGCGCACCAAAGTTCGGTGCGTTCTGCGCAATCAGGGGCATGAACGATCCAGCCAGGTAGGCGGCGGCGGCTGCACCCCCACCTACCAGCAGGTCACGACG
>CAZJKR010000293.1:0-2634 GCA_964546615.1 uncultured Curvibacter sp. | reverse complement strand
GATGCGGGTGGTGAGTTCAATCACATGCCCTTTGCGCTCCGGGCCGTAGGTGTCGAGCAGGCGCTCGGGCGCACCGGCCTGCAGCACCGCCTGCAGCTTCCAGCACAGGTTGGCCACGTCGCGCAGGCCCTGGCACATGCCCTGGCCCAGGAAGGGCGGCTGTTGGTGCGCGGCGTCACCGGCAATGAAGACGCGCCCCTGGCGCCACTCGCTGGCCACCAGTGCATGGAAGCGGTAGCTGGCCTGGCGCCAGAGCGTGCCGTCGGCCGGCGTGAGCCAGGGCGCCAGCAACGCCCAGGTGCCCTCCGGCGTGGCGAGCTGCTTCGGGTCCTCGCCCGGGTTGATGGAGATCTCCCAGCGCCGGTGGTTGCCGGGGCAGATCAGGTAGGTGCTGGGGCGTTGCGGGTTGCAGTACTGCACGCTGGTGGTGGGCAGCTTGGCCTTGCCCTGCGCATTGACCAGCACGTCGACCACCAGCCACGGTTCGTCGAAGTCCAGGTCTTCCAGTGTGATGCCCACCTGGGCCCGCACGGTGCTGGAGGCGCCGTCGCAGCCGATCACGTAGCGCGCCCGTACGCGGGACGGGCGGCCGTCCTCATCGCTGAGCGACAGTGTCACGCCCTGGTCATCCTGCGTCAGCTGCGTCACGGTCTGGCCGAGCTCGACCGTCACGCAGGCGAAGGATTGCGCATGGGCGCGCAGCACGCGCTCGGCCGGCGGCTGGGTGAAGACGATGGACGGCGTGTGGCCCAAGGGGTAGGGCGGCGCCACGGTGGACATGCGCTTGATGACCTGCCCGTCCACGCCGTAATAGACCGAGTCGGTGAAGGGTTCGACAAAGGGCTTGATCTGCTTCGCCACGCCCATCTGCTGGAACAGGCGGATGATCTCGTGGTCCAGGGCAATCGCGCGCGGCTTGTCGTAGACGTCGCGCAGCTTGTCGCACACATAGGTGCGGATGCCCTGCGCGCCCAGCAGCCCGGCGGCCACGGCGCCGGCGGGGCCGAAGCCGACGATGGCCACATCGTAGGTCGTGTGCTCTCGTGCTGCCATGCTCAGGCCTCGTCCTCGATGGTGTTGCGCAGCACACCGATGCGTTCGATGTCGATCTCGATCGTGTCGCCGTGCTTCATCCACACCGGCGGCGTGCGCGCCTGGCCGACGCCGGCCGGCGTGCCCATGACGATGACGTCACCCGGCTCCAGCGTCATGCATTCGCTCAGCAGCATGATGGTTTCGGCCACGCCCCAGATCATGTCGCGCGTGTTGGCGTCCTGCATCACCTGGCCGTTGAGCCGGGCCTGGATGCGCAGGTCGGTGGCGCCCGGCGGCAGTTCGTCGGCCGTCACCAGCACCGGGCCGAAGGGGCCGGTGCGGTCGAAGTTCTTGCCGATGCTCCACTGCGGCGTCTTCTTCTGGTAGTCGCGCACCGAGATGTCATTGAAGACCGAGTAGCCGAACACGGCGTCGAGTGCGTTGTCCAGGGTGCAATGCTTGACGCGCTGGCCGATCACCACCGCCAGCTCGGCCTCGTAGTCCAGCCGTTCCGACACCTTGGGGCGCAGCGCCTTGGCGCCTGGCGCCAGCAGCGACGTGGCCGTGCGCATGAAAAACCAGGGGTAGACCGGCTTCTCGCGGCCGCCTTCCTTGGCGTGGTCGTAGTAGTTCAGCCCCAGGCAGACGATCTTGCCCGGCTCGGGCAGCAGCGGCGCGAGCTGCAGGCTGGCCAGCGGCAGGCGCGGGGCATTGGACGCAATGGCCGCTGCCGCGGCGCCGGCCAGGTCCTGCCCCTCGCGCAGCGCGGTGCGCAGGTCGGCGCTGATCTGGGGCTGGGCGCGGTTCAGGTCGATGACGTCCGTGCCGCTGACGACGCCCAGGCGGGCTTGTCCGCGGTCGAGGTAGGTGGTGAAACGCATGAAGTCTCCTTGTTGTCAGTTTGTCAGTTGATTTGGGTGTTCAGGACGCGAACAGCACGGCCTTCTGGGCCTGCTTCAGGCGCGCGCTGGGCGGGGCCGAAATGCCCCATTGGTCGACGCGGCCGGGCGGCCAGGTCCAGTCGGATGGCTGGCCGGCCTGGTAACTGTCGTCCACCTGCTCTACTTCGGCCGTGTATTCGATGACCACGTCGAAAGGGCCGACGAAGTAGTTGAAGGCGTTGTCGCCCGGGCCGTGGCGGCCGGGGCCCCACTCGATGCCGTAGCCGGCGTCCTTCATGCGGCCACCGCCGCGCATGACGGACTCCAGGTCCGGCATCAGGAAGGCGATGTGGTTGAGCGCGTCGTTGTCGGTATCGCCCAGCGCCAGGCTGTGGTGGTCGCTGTTGCAGCGCATGAAGGCCATGATGCGCGTGCGGTCCGAGAGGCTGAAGTCGAACACCTGTTCCAGGTAGCGGCGCGTGGTCTCCACGTCGTGGCTGTTGAGCACGGCATGCGCCAGCCGCACCGGACGGTCTGGCACCTCAGTGGCGTCGGTATGTTGTTCGTCGTCCCACACCAGGCGGAAGACGCGGCCGTCGGCATCACTCACGGTGACGGCTGTGCCGCCGCCGGGCTCGTCCACCGGCCCCACCGGCTGCAGCACGCGGCCGCCGGCGACCACGGCCTGCTGCGCCACTTCGTCCAGCGCGCCGCGGTG
>CAZJKR010000292.1:0-2636 GCA_964546615.1 uncultured Curvibacter sp. | reverse complement strand
CTGGTGCTGGGCCTGCTGCTGGTGGGCGCCGGCGGCTGGCGCCACGGGGCGCTGCGGCCGGTGCTGGCAACGGCCCTTGCGGTCTACGCCGTGGCGGTGCTGCTGCTGCCGCTGGTCTCGGGTTACAGCCTGGCGGAGGCGGGCCTGCTGGCACGCCTGAGCCCGGCCGCCGAGAGCTGCGAGAGCCGCGCCGTGCTGTGGCGCAATGTGCTGCACCTGATTGCGCTGCGCCCGTGGACGGGCTGGGGCTGGGGCGAGCTGGACTATGCCCATTTCATCACGGCCTACCCGGGGCCGCGCTTCTGTGTGCTGCTGGACAATGCCCACAACCTGCCGCTGCAGCTGGCGGTGGAGCTCGGGGTGCCGGCCGCGCTGCTGCTCTGCGGTGGTCTGGGCTGGTTGGTCGTGCGGGCGCGGCCCTGGCGCGAAACAGAGCCCGCGCGGCAGATGGCCTGGGCGGTGCTGGCCCTGATCGGCTTGCACAGCCTGGTCGAGTATCCCCTGTGGTACGGGCCCTTTCAGGTCGCGGTGGCCGGCTGCCTGCTGTTGCTCCTGCCACCGGCTTTGGCCCACGGCAGGAGACGGGTCTGGGCGCCCGTGCTGGCGACGCTGGTGCTGGGGGCTGCGGCTTACGCAGCCTGGGACTACCACCGCGTCAGCCAGATCTACCTGCCGCCGGCGCAGCGCGCGGCGGCCTACCGCGCGCACACGCTGGAGAAAATCCGGGCCTCATGGCTGTTCCGGGATCAGGTCCGTTTTGCTGAATTCACCTTGACGCCGCTGACACCGGGCAACGCTGCACAGCTCAACGCCATGGCGCACGAACTGCTGCATTTCTCGCCCGAGGCGCGCGTGGTGGAAAAACTGATCGAAAGCGCCCTGCTGCTGGGGCGCGAAGACGAGGCACATTTTTTCATGCAGCGTTACCGCACGGCCTACCCGCAGGACTACCAGCGCTGGCGGGATGCCGGCCGAGCTTCCGGCGTTCAGGATGCGATGAAGTGACCTGACTTGCCGCCCTGCTTTTCCAGCAGGCGCACGCCCGTCATGGTCATGCCGCGGTCCACCGCCTTGCACATGTCGTAGATGGTCAGCAGCGCCACCTGCACGGCGGTGAGGGCTTCCATCTCCACCCCGGTGGGGCCCACGGTTTCCACCGTAGCGGTGCAGACCACATGACAGGGTTCGGCTGCGTGGGCGTGGTGGGTGGTGAACTCGACCGCCACGCGTGTGAGCGCGAGCGGGTGGCACAGGGGAATGAGATCGCTGGTCTTCTTGGCCGCCTGGATGCCGGCGATGCGGGCGATGCCCAGCACGTCCCCTTTCTTGGCGGTGCCGGACTCGATCAGCGCCAGGGTGGCCGGCAGCATCTCGATGCGACCGCTGGCGACGGCCACGCGGTGCGTACTGGCCTTGGCCGCCACATCGACCATGTGGGCCTGGCCTTGGGCGTCGAAATGGGTCAGAGAGCTCATGGGCATGCAACTTTACGAAACATTCACGGATTTCAAGCATCATACGGGCATGTTCAACGCCATGGACGGCCCAGCCCGCCGTCGGACTTTTCTTGCCCTTGCGCCCCAAGCAAAATAACCTCTTCAGCGGCTTCAAATCCGCGTGGCTAGCTATTGTTTTGATAGCAATTCAGGCCCTCTTGCCGCCTCCGGCGTATGCCCAGCTGCCGGCGCTGGGTGATGGTGCGGAAATGAGTCTGGCCGCCGAGCGCCGTCTGGGCGACCGTATTGCGCGCTCGCTCTACCGCGACCCGGATTACCTCGACGACGCGGTGCTGGGCGAGTACGTGCAAGGCATCTGGCAGCGGCTGCTGCAAGGAGCGCGCCAGCGGGGCGAACTGATGCCGGAGTTCGAAGCCGCCTTTGCCTGGGAGGTGGCACTCGGACGCGACCGCAGCGTCAATGCCTTCGCCCTGCCGGGCGGTTACCTCGGTGTGCACCTCGGCCTGATTGCGGTCGTCGCCAACGAAGACGAGCTGGCTTCGGTGCTGGCGCACGAACTCAGCCACGTGACGCAGCGGCACATTGCCCGGCTGATCGGCCAGCAGAGCGCGCAAGGTCCGTGGGTGATCGCAGCCATGATCCTGGGGGCGCTGGCGGCCAGCTCCAACCCGCAGGCGGCGAGTGCCATGATCGCCGGCGGCCAGGCGGTGGCGATCCAGAACACGCCGATCTGCGTGTGCACGGTGCGGCTGATTTCTCCCGCGACATGGAGCGGGAGGCCGATCGCGTGGGTTATGGCGTCATGACGCAGGCCGGCTTCGAGCCGCAGGGTTTCGTGACCATGTTCGAGAAACTGCAGCAGGCCAACCGTTTCAACGACAGCAGCGCCTTTCCCTACCTGCGCAGCCACCCGTTGACGACCGAGCGCATTGCCGACATGCAGGCGCGCCAGCAACTGCTGGCACGCACGGCGCCGCCGCCGCTGACGCCGGTGCATGCGCTGATGGCCGCCCGGGCGCGCGTGCTGAGCCAGTCCGATGTCGACAGCCTGCGCGCCTTCGTGGCCGAGGCGACGGGTGGCCAGTTCGGCGGGCTGAGCCCGGTTCAGCAGGCCGGTGTGTTGTATGGCGCGGCCCTGGCCGCCGCCAGCTTGCGCGAACACGCGGAGGCGAAGCGGCT
>CAZJKR010000291.1:0-2639 GCA_964546615.1 uncultured Curvibacter sp. | reverse complement strand
ACCGGGCGCCGCGGCCAGGCCAGGACCCGCCACGGATACCGCGTCCGGGTGCGCACCGACCAAGTGCAAAGAAGCGCTCACACCTGCCGGGCGCTCCGGTAGCAGGCCAGAGCGGATACAACGTGCCAGCACATCCTCGGCCATGGCGCGGTACGTCGTCCACTTGCCGCCCGTGACGGTCACCAGACCGCTGGCGGCCTGTAGCACCGTATGCTCGCGGCTGATGCTGCCGGTGTCGGCCTCATCGCCGGCCGGACGCACCAGCGGCCGCAGGCCCACCCAGATGCTCAGCACGTCGCCCGGACCGGGCGCCCGCGCGAGGTAACGGCCCGACTCCCCCAAGATGAAATCCAGCTCGGCCCGCAGTGGCCGGGGCTCGCGCGGCAGATCGCTGCGTGGCGTGTCCGTGGTGCCCAGCACCAGCTTGCCCAACCAGGGCACGGCAAACAGCACACGGCCGTCGGCCGTCTTCGGCACCAGCAGTGCGTGCTCACCCGGCAGAAAGGAACGATCCACCACCACATGCACACCCTGGCTCGGCGCCACCATGGGCTCGACGGCCTTGCCCTGGCCCGCCCCATCCATCTGCCGCAGTCCGTCCACCCAGACCCCGGTGGCATTGACCACGCAGCGGGCGCGCACTTCATAACTCTGCCCGTCGATCGCATCGCGGCAGCGCAGGCCGACCAGGCGGGTGTGCTCGTGCAGCAATTCGGTGACCGGGCAGTAATTGAGCAGCAGCGCGCCCTCGCGTGCCGCCGTGCGCGCCAGCGCGATGGCCAGGCGCGCGTCGTCAAACTGGCCGTCCCAGTATTGGACACCGCCGCTCAGGCCCGCGGGCTGCAGGCGCGGCAGGGCCGTCAGGACCTCGGCGCGGTTCAGGAAGCGCGTGGGCCCCAAGCCCGCGCGGCCCGCCAGCAGGTCGTAAAGCTTGAGGCCGATGCCGTAGAACGGCGTCTGCCACCAAGCGTAGGACGGCATGATGAAGGACAGACGCGAAGCCAGGTGCGGTGCATTGGCCAGCACCGTGCTGCGCTCGTGCAGGGCTTCACGCACCAGCGCGATATTGCCCTGGGCCAGGTAGCGCACGCCGCCATGCAGCAGCTTGGTCGAGCGCGAGGAGGTGCCGCCCGCGAAGTCGTGCGACTCCAGCAGCACGACCGAGTAGCCGCGCGCAGCGGCATCCAGCGCAATGCCCAGACCGGTGGCGCCACCGCCGACCACGGCCAGATCCCAGGTGCACGGTTCGGCCAAGCGCGCCAGCAGTTCGGCGCGACGGGTGGGCAAAGGTGCATTCATATAAGAGACAGTGTCTTCAACGAGCCCAGCCGCGCGCACGTTCCACGGCCTCGCGCCAGCGCGCCAGCTTGGCACGGCGGCAGGTCTCGGGCAGGCGCGGCTCGAAGCGGCACTGCAACTGCCACAGCGCGGACAGCTCGTCGGCACCGGACCACAAACCTGTAGCCAGGCCCGCCAGGGCGGCCGCCCCAAAAGCCGTCGTTTCGGTAACGCGCGGACGCAGTACCGGCACCCCCAGGATATCGGCCTGCAACTGCATCAGCAGATCGTTCCCACTCGCCCCGCCGTCCACGCGCAGCTCGCGCAGCGGCACACCGCCGTCCTGGCCCATGGCCCGGAACACGTCGGCCGTCTGCAACGCGATGGCCTCCAGTGCGGCACGCGCGATGTGCGCCCGTGTGGTGCCACGTGTCATGCCCACCAGGGTGCCACGGGCATGGCCATCCCAGTCAGGCGCACCCAGCCCCGCGAAGGCTGGCACCAGATAGACGTCCTGGGTGTCGGGCACGCTGGCCGCCAACGCCTCGACCTCGGCGGCCGATTTGATGATCTGCAGACCGTCGCGCAACCACTGGATGGTGGCGCCGGCCATGAAGACCGAACCCTCGAGCGCGTAACAGGCCTGCCGCCTGTCCAGGTCGAGGCACGGGCTCGGCCCGACCCAGGCCACGGTACCCAGCAGCTGGTGCTGGCTGGTCACGGCCACCTTGCCGGTGTTCATCAGCATGAAACAGCCCGTGCCGTAGGTGTTCTTGGCCATGCCAGGCGCGAAGCAGGCCTGGCCAAAGGTGGCCGCCTGTTGATCGCCTGCCATGCCGGCCACCGGCACGGCAGCCCCCAGCAGGCTCGCCTCGGTTTCGCCGAAGACCCCGCACGAAGGAAGTACCTGGGGCAAAACGGCATGCGGAATATTGAACAGACGCAGCAGTTCCTCGTCCCACGCCAGGGTATGGATGTTGAAAAGCAGGGTGCGCGCGGCATTGCTGGCGTCAGTGGCATGCACACGTCCCCCCGTGAGCTTCCAGAGCAGCCAGCTGTCCACGGTGCCGAAGGCCAGCTCGCCGGCTTCGGCACGGGCACGCACACCGGGCACATGGTCGAGCAACCACTGCAGCTTGGTCGCGGAGAAATAGGCATCGAGCACCAGACCGGTCTTGCGCTGGACGCGGGCGGCCAGGCCTCGTGCGCGCAACGCGTCGCATGTGGCGGCGGTACGTCGGTCCTGCCAGACGATCGCCGGCGCCACCGGTACGCCGCTGCG
The DNA here is from genome assembly GCA_964546615.1 of uncultured Curvibacter sp. GTDB lineage: Bacteria > Pseudomonadota > Gammaproteobacteria > Burkholderiales > Burkholderiaceae_C > Hylemonella. The sequence goes on along the minus strand of CAZJKR010000291.1, from coordinate 79 downwards.
GCGATCCCACAGCGGGATGCTGACGGCCAAGCCGAAACGCGAGGTATTCAAATCCGGCTCCTGGTCGCGCGAGGCTTTC
>CAZJKR010000290.1:0-2653 GCA_964546615.1 uncultured Curvibacter sp. | reverse complement strand
GCCTGGTACGCCTACAACGGCGAGAAGATCGGCCAGGGCCGCGACAACGCGCGCGAGTTCCTGCGCGAGAACCCCGAGCTGGCGCACGAGATCGAGAACAAGGTGCGCGAGTCGCTGGGCATCCCGTTGCTCAACGAAGCCTCTGCTACCGAATAAGCCGACGCGCGCCGTCGAGGAGGACGCATGGGATTCGACGCGCCTACGCTCAAGGGCCGCGCCTTGCGGCTGTTGAGCGCGCGTGAACATTCGCGCGCCGAACTCGAACGAAAGCTGGCCCGTTTCGAGCAGACGCCGGGTGAACTGGCCCAGGCGCTGGATGAATTGCAGGGCAAGGGTTTCATTTGTGAGCAGCGCGTGGTGGAGTCGGTGCTGCACCGGCGGGCCGGCCGCCTGGGGGCGGCGCGCCTGCGGCAGGAGCTGCAGGACAAGGGGCTGGACCGCTCGCTGATCGAGCAGGCGCTCGGCGGTCTGCAGGACAGTGAGCTGGCGCGGGCAGGCGAGGTGTGGCGCAGGAAGTTCGCCCAGGCGCCGCAGAACCCGGCCGAGCGGGCGCGGCAGATGCGCTTTCTGCTGACGCGCGGTTTCTCGGCCGAGGTGGTGCGCCGGGTACTGGCCGCGGCGGGCGCGCCGGACCCGGATGATGAATAAAAGTGGCCTGAGGCCCGGCTGAGTATGCGCAGATAGCTACAAAAAACGTAGCATCCGGCGCTTACAACCCCAGCATCAGCTTCAGGTTCTGTACCGCAGCGCCGCTGGCGCCCTTGCCCAGATTGTCCAGGCGCGCCACCAGCACGGCATGGCGGAAGCCGTCGTCAGCACCCTGGTTGGCGAACACGCGCAACTCCATCTTGTTGGTGTCGGCCAGCGCCACGGCATCGAGTTTGCCGTCGGCGGTGGCCGGCTCCACCGTCACCCATTCGCTGCCGGCGTAGTGGCGTGCCAAGGCGTCATGCAGGTCCTGCGCGCCGGGCTGGCCCGGCAGCGTGTCCAGGTGCAGCGGCAGCTGCACCAGCATGCCCTGGCGGAAATTGCCGACCGCGGGGATGAACAGCGGGCGGCGTGTCAGTCCGGTGTACTTCATGATCTCCGGCAGATGCTTGTGCTTCAGGCCCAGGGCATACAGCTCGAAGGGCGGCGCATTGCCGGCCTCGTAGGCTTCGATCATGCTGCGCCCGCCGCCCGAATAACCGCTGACCGAGGGCAGCGCAAGCGGGAAGTCCTTCGGAATCAGGCCGGCGTCGACCAGCGGGCGAACGAGCGCGATGGCGCCGGTGGCGTAGCAGCCGGGGTTGGCCACGCGGCGTGCCTGCTGCACGGCCTGACGCTGGCCGGCGGCCAGTTCCGGAAAACCGAACACCCAGTCGGGGTGGGTGCGGTGGGCCGTGGAGGCATCGATCACCTTCGGGGCGGGGCGGCCTTCGGCGGCCAGGCCATCGATCATGGCCACCGATTCGATGGCGGCCTCGTCATGCAGGCACAGCACCACCAGGTCCACCTGGGACATCAAGGCACGTTTGGCGGCCGGATCCTTGCGCAGCTCGGGCGCGATGCTGACGAGCTCGATCCCGGGCATGGCCTGCAGCCGTTCGCGGATCTGCAGACCGGTGGTGCCGGCCTCGCCGTCGATGAAGATTTTGTAGCGTTGCATTTGCATAGGCCCCGGGGTATCTGCGGCGCGCCGTCAGGTTTTGTGCGTAGCAACATGATACATTCCAAGGCTGTGTTGAACCCAGCACCCGTCACGGGACAAGCCAGTTCTGCGGCTGGATAAAACTTTCATTTCCTGAGAGAGCCCTCATGAAGATTCACGAGTACCAAGGCAAGGAAATCTTGCGTCAATTTGGTGTGCCTGTGCCGCGTGGCATCCCGGCATTTACGGTGCAGGAGGCGGTGGAAGCCGCCCAGAAACTCGGCGGCCCGGTCTGGGTCGTCAAGGCGCAGATCCATGCCGGTGGTCGTGGCAAGGGCGGTGGCGTGAAGGTGGCCAAGTCCATCGACGACGTCAAGCGTCTGGCCGGTGAGATCCTGGGCATGCAGCTCAAGACCCACCAGACCGGCCCCGAGGGCCAGAAGGTGCGTCGCCTCTACATCGAAGACGGCGCTGACATCCAGAAGGAATACTACGTTTCCCTGGTGACCGACCGTGCCACGCAGAAGGTGGCCTTCATCGCCTCCAGCGAAGGCGGCATGGACATCGAGGAAGTCGCCCACAAGACGCCCGAGAAGATCATCACCGAATACATCGATCCCCTGACCGGTCTGGGTGAAGCACAGGCCAAGAAGATCGCCAACGGCATCGGCCTGCCGGCCGAATCCACCGCCCAGGCGGTGGACCTGTTCCAGAAGCTCTACAAGTGCTACATGGAAACCGACGCGTCGCTGGTGGAAATCAACCCGCTGAACCGCGACAGCAAGAACAACCTGATCGCCTTGGACGCCAAGTTCAACTTTGACGCCAACGCCCTGTTCCGCCACCCGGAAATCGTGGCCCTGCGCGATCTGGACGAAGAGGATCCGGCGGAAGTCGAGGCCTCCAAGTTCGATCTGGCCTACATCTCGCTCGACGGCAACATCGGCTGCCTGGTGAACGGTGCTGGTCTGGCCATGGCCACCATGGACACCATCAAGCTGTTCGGCGGCGAGCCGGCCAACT
>CAZJKR010000289.1:2450-2658 GCA_964546615.1 uncultured Curvibacter sp. | reverse complement strand
GTCGATGCGCTGGAGCTGTGCACCGGCGACGACCTGCTGCAGGCGCTGCTGCGCTTCGTCGAGCTGCGCCGCCAGCGCAGCCGCAATCACGCCGGCGGCGCGGCACAGCGCCGTGCGCCAGCCCACCTGCGGCTGGTCACCCCCACCATGGAGGCTGCCGCATGAACTTCCTCTGGCCCCACATGCTGTGGCTGCTGGCCACGCTGCC
>CAZJKR010000289.1:0-2440 GCA_964546615.1 uncultured Curvibacter sp. | reverse complement strand
TCGTGGCGCCGCCACCTGCCACCTGCGCTGCTGCTGCTGGCCCTGGCCGCGCTGCTGCTGGCTGCGGCGCGGCCGCTGGCGGTGATTGCCCTGCCCTCGCAGCAGGAGACCATCATCCTGGCCATGGACGTCTCGGGCAGCATGCGTGCCACCGACGTCGAGCCCAACCGCCTGGTGGCAGCGCAGAACGCGGCCAAGGCTTTCCTCACCGAGCTGCCGCGCCAGGTGAAGGTGGGCATCGTGGCCTTCGCCGGCTCGGCCCAGGTGGCGCAGATTCCGACCGTGAACCGCGAAGACCTGGTGTCGGCCATCGACCGCTTCCAGCTGCAGCGCGGCACCGCCATCGGCAACGGCATCGTGCTCTCGCTGGCCACGCTGTTCCCCGACGCCGGCATCGACATCGGCAACCTGACCTACGGCCGTGAACGCCAGCGCGGCATCGCCATCGACCAGGCGCCGCGCGAGGGCGCGAAGGAGTTCGTGCCCGTGGCGCCCGGCTCCTACGGTTCGGCCGCCATCATTCTGCTCACCGACGGCCAGCGCACCACCGGCATCGACTCACTGGAAGCCGCCAAGATGGCGGCCGATCGCGGCGTGCGCGTCTACACCGTGGGCGTAGGCACGGTGGATGGCGAAACGATAGGTTTCGAAGGTTGGTCCATGCGCGTGCGACTGGACGAGGAAACCCTCAAGGCCATCGCCCTGCGCACCGGTGCCGAGTACTACTACGCCGGCACCGCAGCCGATCTGCAGAAGGTCTACGAAACGCTCAGCTCGCGGCTGACGGTGGAGAAGAAGGAGACCGAGGTCTCGGCCCTGCTGGCCCTGGTCGCGGCCGCCCTGCTGCTGACCTCGGCAGCGCTGTCGCTGCTGTGGCTGGGTCGCACAGTGTGAACTGAACAGCTGCGTGCGTGGTGTCCTCATACCGACATCACGAATATGGACATCCATTGGCAAAGTCCTCCGTACAGACTATGGTCACAACGGTGGGGGCAGAACCTGTACACAACAGGCATGCAACTCACCGCGACACAAGGAGGACTTCATGAAGCAAAGTATCAAGAAGGCATGGATCGTAGCGGCCTTGACGGCGGCAAGCGTCGGTATCGGCGCGCAGCCTCAATCAGCGCCGCCGGGTTATGGCCACGGAATGATGGGCGGGTACGCAGGGCCCGGCATGATGGGTGGGTATGGCTACAGCCCTGGCCATGGCCCCGGCATGATGGGCGGGTATGGCTATGGCTACGGTGCCGGCATGATGGGCGGCTACGGCCGCGGCGGCATGATGGGTCTGGGTCATCTCTATGGACTCAACCTGAGCAACGAGCAGCTCGCGAAGATCAACCAGATCCAGGACGAGATCCGCAAGAAGAACTGGGGCCTAATGGGTAAGCTGCTCGATGAGCAAGCCCAGATGCGCGACCTGCTCCTGGCCGACAAACGCGACCCGGCGGCCATCGGCAAGCAGGCCATGAAGATGGCCGATCTGCGTCGTCAGATGTTGGAGGCCAACGTGGACGCGCACAACCGCATTGAAGCCCTGCTCAGCAAGGAACAGAAGGACCAGTTGCGCAACAGCTACCGGCGTGGTTGGATGATGGACGACAACTGATCGATCACAAGAACGATGCCGCCTGCACTTGGCCGGCAGGTGACAGTCAACGTTTCACTCCGTCAGTTGCCCGCGCTCCAGTCGCAACCTGCGCTGGCAGCGCGCCGCCAGTGCCTCGTCATGCGTCACCAGCACAAAGGCCGTGCCCTGCTCGCGCGCCAGCTTGAGCATGAGTTCAAACACGCCATCGGCGGTGCTGCGGTCGAGGTTGCCGGTGGGCTCGTCGGCCAGCACGCACGCGGGCTGCGTCACCAGCGCGCGGGCAATCGCCACGCGCTGGCGCTCGCCGCCTGAGAGTTCCGCCGGGCGGTGCAATACGCGCTCGGCCAGGCCCACCGCGGCCAGCATGCGCTGTGCCGTGGCGCGGGCGGCGGTGCGGTCCATGCGGCGTATCCACAGCGGCATGGCGACGTTGTCGAGCGCGCTGAACTCGGGCAGCAGGTGGTGGAACTGGTAGACAAAGCCCAGGTGCCGGTTGCGCAGTTCGCCCTGCGCCGCCGCCGACAGGGCGGACATTTCCTGCCCCATCAGTTGCACCGCGCCGGCGCTTGGCGCATCGAGCCCGCCCAGCAGGTGCAGCAGCGTGCTCTTGCCGGAGCCGGAGGCGCCGACGATCGCCAGCGTCTCGCCGCGCTGCACCTGCAGGTCCACGCCCTGCAGCACCGTGACGTCGAGCCGGCCTTCGGTAAAGCGCTTGCCGAGGCCCTGGGCCTGCAAGACGACGCTGGAAGATCCACCACTCATACCGCACTCCAAATCACAAAAACCGAGGAACACCGCGGAACCGGCTCGGCCGGGCCGCTGGTGTCGCCCCCTGCAGGGGGGGGC
>CAZJKR010000288.1:0-2676 GCA_964546615.1 uncultured Curvibacter sp. | reverse complement strand
CAGTTCTTCGCGGATCCGCAGGAACAACCGCGATCCCAGATCACTGCACGCCTCCTGCAACAGATCGAGCGCGTACCGGTCCGGACTGCGCAGCGTGCCGCCCGGAAAGCCCACCGCCAGCACCGCCTGCTCGACGTCCGCCACCGTCTCGACCTTCGGGATCATCAGGTGGCACAGTGCCAGGCCGGCCCCGCCGACGATGGTGGCCACGTCGGCCGCGAAGGCCGGATGATCCACCGGATGGACCCGTACGGCCACCCGCGGCACCGCAGGCAGTTCGGCCTTGCGGGCCGTTGCCTGCGCCTCCTGGGCCAGCGCCACCACCATCTGCGCATGGTCGCGCTCCCCGCCGACCGGCGCCCCATCCTCGCAGTCCAGCGAGACATCGAAGACACAGGCACCGAACTCGGCACTCTTGCGCATCCGCGCCTCGACGCCACTGTAGTGGTCGCATACCGGCAGCACCGTGGCGCCGGCTTGCGCCCCCAGCAGAATCGAACGCGGATGGCTCATGGTCCGTCCGCTTACCTTACAGCAGGTGGGCCACGCCGGCCTGCTCGTCCTGCAGTTCCTTGAGGGTCTTGTCGATGCAGGTCTGGCTGAACGCGTCGATCGGCAGCCCCTCGACGACCTTGTACTCGCCACCTTCGCAGGTCACGGGGAAACCGAACATGGTGTCCTTCGGGATACCGTACTGGCCGTCCGAGGGGATGCCCATGGTGACCCACTTGCCGTTCGTGCCCAGCGCCCAGTCGCGCATGTGGTCGATGGCGGCATTGGCCGCCGAAGCGGCGGACGACAGGCCGCGCGCCTCGATGATGGCTGCGCCGCGCTTGCCCACGGTGGGCAGGAACACGGTTTCGTTCCAGACCTGGTCGTTGATCATGTCCTTGACGCTGGCGCCGCCAACGGTGGCAAAGCGGTAATCGGCGTACATGGTGGGCGAGTGGTTGCCCCAGACGCACAGTTTCTCGATCTCGGCCACGGCCTTGCCGGTCTTGGCGGCGATCTGGCTGGCAGCACGGTTGTGGTCCAGGCGCAGCATGGCCGTGAAGTTCTTGCGCGGCAGGTCCGGCGCGCTCTTCATGGCGATGTAGGCATTGGTATTGGCCGGGTTGCCGACCACCAGCACCTTGACGTTGCGGCTGGCCACGGCGTTCAGGGCCTTGCCCTGGGCGGTGAAGATGGCACCGTTGACCGCCAGCAGCTCGGCACGCTCCATGCCGGGGCCACGCGGACGCGAACCCACCAGCAGGGCATAGTCGGCATCCTTGAAGGCGGTCATCGGGTCGCTGTGGGCCTGCATGCCGGCCAGCAGCGGGAAGGCACAATCGTCGAGTTCCATCATCACGCCCTTGAGGGCCTTCTGGGCCTTCTCATCCGGAATCTCGAGCAGCTGCAGAATGACGGGCTGGTCCTTACCCAGCATTTCGCCGGAAGCGATGCGGAACAGCAGGGCGTAACCGATTTGGCCGGCGGCACCGGTGACGGCAACGCGAACGGGCTTTTTGCTCATGGTGAGAACTCCAGGATGTGTTGTGAACGGTAACCGGGACGTAACCACGCCCCTGGCGCACTCCGGAGTGTACCGCGAAAACCCTGATGGATCAATTTGTCTTATGTCTTATATAAGATATGATTCGGACTGTTTTTGCCGACCGGCCAACCGCCCCGCCCCATGCACCAGACGCCCTCACCCACCATCGCCCCTGCCGTCGGCGGCACGGAGGCGAGCGCGTCTGCGCCGCTCAGCCAGGCCCCCGCCTTCAGCCCGCTGTACCAGCAGATCAAGGGCCTGATCCTGCAGAGCCTGCAGTCGGGCGAATGGAAACCCGGCGAATCCATCCCGAGCGAAATGGACCTGGCAGCGCGCTTTCGCGTCAGCCAGGGCACGGTGCGCAAGGCGATTGATGAGCTGGCGGCCGAGAACCTGTTGTTGCGCCGACAGGGCAAGGGCACGTTCGTATCCACCCATGCAGAGCGCCATGTGCAGTACCGCTTCCTGCGCCTGATCCCGGACAGCGGGGATGCACAGAGTGAAGGCCCGGCCGAGCGCCACATCATCGACTGCAAGCGCCTGCGCGCCAGCGCCGAGATCGCCCGCGCCCTGGCACTGCGCACCGGCGACAGCGTGTTGCAGGCGCGCCGGGTGCTGTCCTTTGCCGGCCGCCCCACCATCCTCGAAGACCTGTGGCTGCCCGGCACACCCTTCAAGGGTCTGACGGCCGAGCGCCTGAGCCAGTACCACGGCCCGATGTACGCGCTGTTCGAGACCGAATTCGGCGTACGCATGGTGCGCGCGGAAGAAAAGATCCGTGCCGTGCTGCCCGACGCTGCCCAGGCTGCCCTGCTTCAGATCCCGCAGAACACCCCTTTGCTGAGTGTGGAACGTATCGCCTACACCTACAACGATGTGCCGATGGAACTGCGCCGCGGCCTGTACCTGACCGACACCCACCACTACCACAATGAACTCGGCTGAGAAACTCTGTTACCACCGGCCGACCCCATAAAGAATCCCCGGCCACAGCGTTCCATTGCTGCGTTGCAATAGAATTTCCGCCGGCGACCTGCCAAAAATTACAAAGCGGTTACATCCACAAGAAAGCCCAACCATGACTGAGCTTGCCAAATCCTCCCGGCCCCAGCGGCCTGAGTTCCGCAACATCAACGCAT
>CAZJKR010000287.1:0-2682 GCA_964546615.1 uncultured Curvibacter sp. | reverse complement strand
CATCCACAACGAAGACACCATCGAACAGTACCGCGACAACGGCCGCAAGCTCGGCCGCCTGCTCTACCAGGGCCGCTGGTTCGACAGCCAGGCCATCATGCTGCGCGAAACCGCCCAGCGCTGGGTGGCACGCGCCGTCACCGGTGAAGTCACGCTGGAGCTGCGCCGCGGCAACGACTACTCCATCCTCAACACCGAGAGCCCCAACCTGACCTACGCGCCCGAGCGCCTGAGCATGGAAAAGGTGGAAGATGCGCCCTTCAGCCCGCTGGACCGCATCGGCCAGCTGACCATGCGCAACCTGGACATCACCGACACGCGCGCCAAGCTGCAGGTCTATTCCAACGCCGGCTTGTTGGAGCTGGGCAAGGGCGAGGACTTTTTGAAGTTGGGCAAATAGGCGGACTACCTCCCTGCGAAAAGCCCGCAAGCTGCGGGCTTTTTTGTGCCTGAGACCTTATCGATATTGTGCGAATTGCTATTGAATTTATAGCGCTTCCTTCTATCGTCAGGTACCTGCCCGGCCGGCCTACCGGGTCTTGCCCCGGCCAGGCCACGCAGCCGGACGCACAAAAAAGCCCGCCGAAGCGGGCTCCTCGATGCAGCGCTCAGGCTGACGCTCAGAAAATATCCACCGCCCCGGTGCGTGCCACTTCACCGAAGAAGCCGCGCCGCACCAGATCCAGGTGGCTGCACACCTTGTTGCGGCCGTTTTTCTGCGCGTAGTCGATGGCCTGCTCGGCCCGCTCCAGCGCGGTGCTGGGCGAGTCGTCGGCCAGGATGCGGGTAAAACCGGCGCACACGGTGACGCGGCCGACCTGCGGGAAGTTGAATTTCTCCACATTCGCGCGCATGCGCTCGAAGGCGCCGAAGGCCAGCGCCTCGTCCGGGCAGTGGAACAGCGCGGCAAACTGGTCGCCGCCGAAGCGGTACAGCCGGTCGTGCGCGCGGAAGGTGTTGTTCATCAGCCGCGCCACCAGCAGCGTGACCTCTTCCATGATCAGGTGGCCGTGCTTGTCGTTGAGCAGCTGGAAGTTGTCGATCACGAGGGTGCCGAGCCAGTAGTTGGGCGGCACGCGGTGGCGCCGCTCCGCGCCCACGGCGCTGGGTGTCGCGGCCTGATCGGTGACGGCCATCACGCCGTCGAGTTCTTCCAGCACGGCGCTGTAGAAGGCATCGTCGAGCGATTTGCGGTTGAGCAGGCCGGTCAGGGCATCACGGTCGCTGTAGGCCAGCAGCGCATACATGTTGCGGTAGATGTGGTGCAGCTGGCCGATGGTTTCCAGCTGCGGTTCGCTCAGCGGGGCCGCCGAATGGATCTCGAGCACGCCCTGCTCGTCCTCGCCGCGCGCGTCGGTGTACAGGGGGAAGTAGGTGATGCGCGGCCCGGCCTCGCCGGCCCAGGCCACCTCGATCCGGTCGCGGCCCTGGATGCAGCGCAGGCGGTCGGAGGCATCGGCCAGCCGCGGCAGCTGCTGGATGTCGATGCGCAGCGGGTCCACCACCTTGCCGCCACCTCGGGCGTCGAGCGAGACCACGTCGAGCCAGCGCTTGTCGTTGTCCTCGCTGGTGACGCGCGCAATCAGCACACGGTCGATGGGGACCAGATCGATCAGTGCCTTTGCCAGGGTCAGTTCCAGCAAGTCACGATCGCGGTGATCGGTCAGCTTGATGAGGTGTTCGGTAAGGGTGGCCATCGGGCCATGATAGCGAGGAACGGCCGCGCCGTCACTCACTCCCGGGGCTCACTGCTCCTGGGCGGCGTTGCGCCAGGCCTCGGCCGCGGCGGCCGCGTCCTCCCGCTGCTCGGCCAGCCGGGCCATGGCCCGCCAGGCATTGCGGCGCAGGGGCGGCTCGCGCAGCTGGGCCAGGGACTGGCGCAGCAGCTGCTGTGCCTTGCCCCACAGGCTCAGGCGCATGCAGGCCATGCCGGCCAGGTACTGCAGCAGCGCGTCGTGCGGGTTGGCCAGCTGCGCCGTCTCGATGCGGGTGAGCCAGGCGGCATCGGGGGCGCCTTCGGCTTCGGCAAAGCAGCGTTCCAGCAGCTGCACCAGCCGGCGGCGCTGCTCGGGGCTGACGCTGGTGCCGGGCTGCACCATCTGCTCCCAGACCGGCAGCAGCCACTGCTGCGCCAAGGCCAGCTCCCCGCCCAGCGCCAGCATGCGTTCGGCCGCCAGCAGGGCCACGTCGGGCAAGGCGCGTTCGCTGGCGTCGAGCTGCTCCCAGGCCTTGTAGAGCTGGGTCGGGTCGTAGGCGGCCTGCACCAGCTCCACGGCCAGCCCGCGCACGATGCTGCGCGACGCCGTCTCGGAGAAGGCGCGGTGTTTGGCCAGCAGACGGGCCGTCTCCAGCGCGGTCTGCGTACGCCGCGCCAGCCGCGCTACCTTGAAGCGCAGGCGCAGCGCCAGCGTGCGGCGCGCCACCCCTTGCGGCAGCTCGTCGAGCCGCTGCTGGGCGGCCTGCACGTCGCGGTCGTCAAAGGCGTAGCGGGCTGCGCGCAACTGCAGGCCTTCGCGCAATTCCTGTTCGTCGCGTCGCGATGTGTGCGGCAAGGCCAGCGCCTGGCGCAGATGCGCGTCGCGCGGCGGCCTGGCCTGCAGGGCATGGGCGGCTTCGGCGGCAAGCAGGTGCGCCACCGAGCGCAAGCGCGCGGCATACGGCAGGGTGTCGTCGTTGCCGGTC
>CAZJKR010000286.1:0-2737 GCA_964546615.1 uncultured Curvibacter sp. | reverse complement strand
CCACTCCCGAACGCTATCAAAAAAAGAGCTATAGACGCAAGCAAGGCAAGGGCCAGAACCGCTTTTTGTGCATAACGCAGGGCCTGCGCGGTGTCGGCCGACTGCGGCGCGCGTCCCGGCGCATGCAGCACATAGACGCCCGGCTTGTGCAGGCCGACGTCGAGCGCCAGCGCCATGGCGGCCATGGGCCAGCCGCTGTTGGGTGACGGCGTGCGTGCGGCCTCGGCCCGCACCGCCCTCAGATTCAAGCCGCCACGCACCAGCGCCAATAGCAGCGCGGTCAACCGTGCCGGCAGCCAGGAGAGCACGTCATCGGCGCGTGCGGCCCATTTGCCGGCCCATTCCCACTCCTGCCCCCGGTAGACGCCGCGGTAACCCCACATGGCATCGGCCGTGTTCGCAAAGCGGTACAGCGCCGCGCCCGGCAGGCCCAGCAGCAGGAACCAGAAGATGGGCGCCACCACCGAATCGTTCAGGTTCTCGGCCAGCGACTCAATGGCGCTTTCGCGCACCTCGGCCTCGCTCAAGGCATGAACATCACGGCTGACCAGCCAGGCCAGCCGCTCCCGTCCGGCCGCCAACGACTCATCCAAAGCCTGCTCCACCGCCAGCACCTCGTCATGCAGCATGCGCCAAGCCAGCAAGGGCTTGAGCAGCAGGCCCAGCGCCAGCGCACCCAGCACGGGGTGCCACGCCAGCAGCAGCGTCTGCAGGGCAATCGACACTATCAAAACAAGAGCACCCCCCGCGCACCAGGCAAGGGTACCGAGCCCAAAACGCACGAAATCCGGGCCGCCCGGCTGCGCACGCCGCGGCGCCAGCCGCTGCCCCACCCAGCCGAGGTACTGCCCCATCCACACCACCGGATGCCAGCGCGCCGGCGGCTCGCCCAGCCAGCGGTCGATGGCCAGCGCCAGCCACAGCGCGCCGGCCATGATCCATAACGCGGGCAGCGGCATGAGGAAAGGCATCAACTCAAGCATCGCCGCCCTGCTTTACCGTCTGTGTCCTTGAGTAGTTCGGTCAGGGCGATCCGATTCATGGAGCGCTCGGTTATTTGGCGTTTGTGGGATATTCGTCACCCGCTTGTGCCGGCACATCGGGCACCAGCGCCAAGAACTTCTCAAAGTCTTCACGCTTGCCCTGCGCGGCTTCGCGGCGCAGGTAGTCCAGGGTCTGGAACGAGGCCATCTTTTCGGCAGCCGCACTGGCAATGAACTGGTTGACGGAAATGCCGTCCCTGCGGGCGAGTTCCTTGATGCTTTCGTGCACCGAATTGGGCAGTCGAATGGTGAGAGCGGTCATGGCTACTACTCCTTCAAAATGTGCAGAAACTGGCTGGGTGTTACAGCCTGGACGCCAAGCTCGGTCGTGCGGCGGAAGTCTTTGACGTTGTGCGTCACGATGTACTGACACCCGGCGGCCACAGCACATTCCAGCAACATGTCGTCGTCCGGGTCACGCAGAAAGGGCCGCCATAAAAAATGGATGTCCTGTAAATGGGCAATGGAAGCCAGGTATCTGACAAACCCCATCGCGGCCTCGGCATCGGCGCCGGGTGGCAAGTGATCCGGCCGGCTCAGCACCGCCAGCCACTCGGTGTACACGGCAACCGACAGACATAGCTGGAAGCGTGGGTGCGGCAGCGACGAAACCAGCGCAAAGCTTGCGCCATTACGTGAGCGGGCGGCAGCGACGAGCACAGACGTGTCGATGACGACTTTCATGGTTACACCAGTATAACCACTTTCAAGCTAATCCTCAATGCCACGTTGTGCCGGAATGCCGGCCTTGAACGCGTGCTTGATGAGCGTCATCTCGGTCACGGTGTCGGCCAGTTCGATGATCTCGGGCGGGCAGCGGCGGCCGGTCAGCACCACGTGCACGTGCTTGGGACGCTCGCGCAGGGTCTGCAGCACGTCATCGAGCGGCAGCCAGCCGTAGATCAGCGGGTAGGTGATCTCGTCGAGCGTGACCATGAAATACTCGCCGCCCAGGATGCTGGCCTTGGCGCGTTCCCAGCCGTCGCGCGCCAGTTGCGCTGAATGCTCCAGGTCCTGGCTCTTCCATGAAAAACCATCACCCAGGCCCTCGATCGGGATACCGATCTGCTCGAACATGCGGTGCTCGCCGAAGCGCGCGCTCGGCACCTTCATGAACTGGTAGATCTTCACCGCCTTGCCGCGGCCATGGGCGCGCAGCGCCAGGCCGAAGGCCGCGGTGCTCTTGCCCTTGCCGTCGCCGGTGTGGACGATGACCAAACCGCGGCGCTCGCCTTCGGGCTTCTCGTAGCGTTTTTCGGTCGGGGGGGATTCGATCTGCATGGCTTGCTCGTTTCAGAGTTTGGGCAGCGACAGCCACTGGCCCGCCACCTGTTGGATATGGATGCGCCCGTCGAAGACCTGCTCGAGGGCGCGGTGCGTGGCCGCGTCCACGCAGGCACCGTGGTGCACCACGCGCCCGGCGGCCATGACCACCAGTTCATCGGCCTGCAGCGCCAGCGAGAGCTCGTGCAGCACGCTGACCACGGTCTTACCGCTGTCCACGAGCTCGCGCACCAGCAGCAGCCAGTCCACCTGGTGCGGCGGGTCGAGGTTGGCCAGCGGCTCGTCCATCAGCAGCACCTCGGCCTGCACCGCCAGGGCGCGCGCCAGCAGCACGCGCTGGCGTTCGCCGCCGGAGAGCTGGCCCAAGGGCCGCGCGCGCCACGCCCAGGCCTGGGTGGCGCGCAAGGCGC
>CAZJKR010000285.1:0-2749 GCA_964546615.1 uncultured Curvibacter sp. | reverse complement strand
ACCGTGCTGCCGCCGGGCTACCTGTGCTGCGGCTACCCGCAGCGCGGCAGCGGCCAGTTCGACCGCGCCGAGAAGATGATCACCGACAACCGGGTGCTGTTCCACCGCGTGGCCAACACGCTGAACTACCTGGACATCAAGACCGTGGTGGTCAGCTGCGGCACCTGCTACGACCAGCTGCAGGGCTACAAGTTCGAGGAGATCTTCCCGGGCTGCCGCATCATCGACATCCACGAATTCCTGCTCGAGAAGGGCATCAAGCTCAGCGGCGAGCAGGGTGGCTACCTGTACCACGAGCCCTGCCACAACCCGATGAAGCTGGGCGACTCGATGAAGACGGTCAGGACCCTGCTGGCCGGCGACACCGGCAACAACGTGCTCAAGAGCGAGCGTTGCTGCGGCGAGTCCGGCACGCTGGGTGTCACCCGGCCCGACATCTCGACCCAGGTGCGCTTCCGCAAGGAAGAGGAGATCCGCAAGGGCGAGGCGGCGCTGCGTGCTTCGGGTCTGGCGGGCGAGAAGGACAACGTCAAGATCCTGACCAGCTGCCCGAGCTGCCTGCAGGGCCTGACGCGTTACGGCAACGATCTGCAGAACGGCCTGCTGGAGGCCGACTACATCGTGGTCGAGATGGCGCGCCAGATCCTCGGTGAAGACTGGTTGCCGCAGTACGTGGCGGCGGCGAACGCCGGCGGCATCGAACGCGTGCTGGTCTGAGGCCATGCGGGTGGCCGGCTGCACGCTGTGCGACACCGAGGGCGGGGTGCCGGTCTGGTGCGGTGCGCGCTTTCGCGTCATCCGGGCCGAGGAGGCCGGTTTCCCGGCCTTCTACCGCCTGGTCTGGAACGACCATGTGGCCGAGTTCTCCGATTTGCCACCGGTTGACCGTGCGCTGTGCATGGAGGCGGTGACGGTGATCGAGGAGGTTCTGCGCGAACGTCTGCGGCCGACCAAGATCAACCTGGCCACGCTGGGCAATGTGGTGCCGCACCTGCATTGGCACGTGATCGCCCGTTTCGACTGGGACAGCCATTTCCCGGCCCCGGTCTGGGGGGCGGCGGTGCGCACGGCCGATGCCCCAGCGCTGCTCCAGTTGAGCCGCCAATTGCCCGATCTGGACGAGGTCATCCGGCGCGCGCTCATGGCGCTGCCGGGGGCCTTGGGATAATCCGGCTTTTCAAACGACAGGTGGTACTCCGATGGCAGGTTTGCAGTCCGGCGCGCCGACGCCGCAGGATCTGACAGTGCATGGCAAGTCGCGTGTGCTGGAGATCAGTTTTTCCGACGGCCAGACCTTTCGCATCCCCTTCGAGCTGATGCGTGTGTACTCGCCCTCGGCTGAGGTGCAGGGCCATGGCCCGGGCCAGGAGGTGCTGCAGACCGGCAAGCGGGAAGTCGGCCTCGTGGCGCTGGAGCCGGTGGGCAACTACGCGGTGCAGCCGACCTTCTCGGACGGCCACAGCAGCGGCATCTACTCCTGGGATTACCTCTATTTCCTCGGTTCGCAGCAGGACAAGCTGTGGGACGATTACTTCGCGCGCCTGCAGGCGGCCGGTGTCGATCGCGACGCGCCGATGCCGCAAAAGGCCGGCGGCAGCTGCAGCCATCACTGAAAGAAGCCATGAGCCAGACCCACTTCGGATTCGAAACCGTCGACGAGGCCGAGAAAGCCAAGCGTGTGCGCGGCGTGTTTGACTCGGTCGCATCCAAGTACGACGTGATGAACGACCTCATGTCGGGCGGTCTGCATCGCCTGTGGAAGGCCTACACCGTGACAGTGGCCAACCTGAAGGAAGGTGACCGGGTGCTTGACATTGCCGGTGGCACCGGCGACCTGGCGCTGGCCTTTGCCAGGAAGGTGGGCAAGACCGGCCAGGTGGTGCACACCGACATCAACGAGGCCATGCTACGCGTCGGCCGCGACCGCCTGCTCGACGCTGGCGTGGTCCTGCCCACCGTGGTGTGCGATGCCGAAAAGCTGCCCTTCCCGGACCAGCATTTCGACCTGGTCAGCGTGGCCTTCGGCCTGCGCAACATGACACACAAGGACGTTGCGCTGACCGAAATGCGCCGTGTGCTCAAGCCCGGTGGCAAATTGCTGGTGCTGGAGTTCTCCAAGGTGGCGCCGCCGCTGGAGAAGCTGTACGACTGGTATTCCTTCAAGGTGCTGCCCAAGCTCGGCCAGCTGGTGGCGGGCGACGCACACAGCTACCAGTACCTGGCGGAGTCCATCCGCATGCACCCGGGCCAGGAAGAGCTCAAGACCCTGATGCACAAATCCGGATTCGGACATGTGGATTTTCACAACATGACTGGCGGCATAGTGGCCTTGCATGTTGGAATCAAGTGCTGACACACCTGATTTGCGTTAATTTCAGGGTGTCAGCCTGAACCTCTTGGATTGATCGGAGACGAGACATGAAACTCTGGACATTGGCCCTCTCATTGGCCCTGGCGCTTGGTGCGGCGAATGCCGAGGCCAAGCGCCTTGGCGGTGGCAAGTCGTTCGGCAAGCAGTCGAACAATGTGACGCAGCGCGAAGCCGCGCCCGCTGCCCCGGCAGCGCCGACACAAAACGCTGCTGCAGCGGCCAAGCCGGCCGCCCCGGCCGCCGCGCCTGCGGCCGCCGCGCCGAAGAAGCCCTGGGGCGCCATGCTCGGCGGCCTGGCCGCCGGGCTCGGGCTGGCCTGGTTGGCCAGCTCGCTCGGCCTGGGTGAAGCCTTCGGTCAGGTCCTGTTGATCGGGCTGG
>CAZJKR010000284.1:1762-2772 GCA_964546615.1 uncultured Curvibacter sp. | reverse complement strand
GACCAGTTGGCGACCATCGCCTTGAGTTCCGGCGTATTGAAGAAATGCTCGCGCACATAGGCGCCATCCTTCGACTTAAAGGTCTGGTAGTCGCCATCAACGCATTCCATCATACGATTTCTGAGCAGACCCTTCTTGTCCTGCGCCAGCAGGGCGTCCCAGTAGCTGCCCCAGACCACCTTGATGACGTTCCAGCCGGCGCCGCGGAAATCGGCTTCCAGTTCCTGGATGATCTTGCCGTTGCCGCGCACCGGGCCGTCCAGGCGCTGCAGGTTGCAGTTGATGACGAAGATCAGGTTGTCGAGCTTCTCGCGTGCCGCCAGGCTGATGGCGCCCAGGCTTTCCACCTCGTCCATCTCGCCGTCACCGCAGAACACCCAGACCTTGCGGTTCTCGGTGTTGGCGATGCCGCGCGCATGCAGGTACTTGAGGAAGCGCGCCTGGTAGATGGCCATCAGCGGGCCCAGGCCCATGGAGACGGTGGGGAACTGCCAGAACTCGGGCATCAGCTTGGGGTGCGGGTAGCTGGACAGGCCCTTGCCGTCCACTTCCTGGCGGAAGTTCAGCAGCTGCTCTTCCGTGATGCGGCCTTCCAGGTAGGCGCGCGCATAGATGCCGGGCGCCACGTGGCCCTGGATGTAGATGCAGTCGCCGCCGTGGTTTTCGCTCTCGGCGTGCCAGAAATGATTGAAGCCGGCGCCGAACATGTTGGCCAGCGAAGCGAACGAGCCGATGTGGCCGCCCAGGTCACCGCCCTCGGGCGGGTGGTGGCGGTTGGCCTTGACCACCATGGCCATGGCATTCCAGCGCATGTAGGCGCGCAGGCGGGCTTCGATCTTGATATTGCCGGGGCAGCGTGCCTCCAGATCGGGCTCGATGGTGTTCACATAACCCGTGGTGGCCGAGAAAGGCATGTCGATGCCTTCCTGACGCGCCTGCTCCAGCAGTTGCTCCAGCAGAAAGTGCGCCCGGGCACGACCTTCGCCATGGGTGGCGCCGCTGGCAATGAC
>CAZJKR010000284.1:0-1752 GCA_964546615.1 uncultured Curvibacter sp. | reverse complement strand
GTGCATCGATCCATTCGCGGGTTTCCTGCTGATCCTCGTCGTTGGCACTGGCGCCCAACAGGTTTTCAGGTATGGCTGACATGCGGGTCTCCTTCTTGGTGTCAACGTAATTTAGTACGGCGTCCTAACGGTGGCGCGGAGTTTCTCACATTTTTATCCATATTTCAAATCATGCCTTTTGTTTTCTTATTATGAAATATCAAGGCAAATCGAATGCTGAATCCGAGCCAGAGGAGCCCACTACACTTGCGAGTTATGCCCTTGCGCCTGTCCTTTCCACCGTCGTCGCTGTGCAAGCTGCCTGCCATCGAACGCGTGCGCCAGTGGTGGCGACGCCAGTCGCCGCACCGGCAGGACCGGTACGCCATGATGGCGCCGCTGGTGGCGGTGATGCTGTTCCTCGCCGCCATCGTCGCCGTGTTCGCCTACCTCCGGCTGGAGGAGATCGACCGCGAGCAGGAAGCGGTCCGCCACGACCTGGAATACGCCCAGCAGCAGCTGCGCCTGCGCCTGCTCGAGCGGCAGGAACAGCTGATGCGGGTGGCACGCGAGCTGGCCAACCGCGAGATGGACGCCGACGAGTTCAGAACGCGGGCCGAGGCCCTGGTCAGCCAGTACCCCGAACTCAACAGCATGAGCTGGGTCGACGACCGCAAGCGCATCAAGGCCAGTTACAGCAGCCTGTCGGCCGTCCACTTCCGGCTGACAGGCGAGACCCTCGGCAACAGCGAAACGGAGAGCACCTTCAACCTCGCGCGCGAACTGCAGCAACCGGTTTATGCCCAGCGCAGCCCCGGCCCCGACAGCCTGTCGCTGCTCGAGCTGCACATTCCGCTCACCTGGCGCAACCGGTCGGCCGGCGTACTGCTGGCCGAATACTCGGTGGACGGCCTGTACCGCTTCGGCGTCCCGACGGAAGTGACGGCGCGTTATGCCTTCTCGCTGCACGATGCCAGCGGCACCCTGCTGGCCGGCACCCACATGCCGCGCCCGAACCCGGCCCGCCGCCTGTTGCCATGGGCCAGCCCGAGCAACGAGTACGAGGCGCCGGTCTCCCCGGTCGGCAACGGGCTGGTGCTGCGTGCCCGCGCCTACCGCACCTCCCTGGGGGTGATCGGCAGCGGCCTGTTCTGGCTGGTCATCACCCTCAGCGCCATGACGGCCTGGATGCTGATCGCCAACTGGCGCCACACGCGCCGTCGCATGCAGGCCCAGCAGGCGCTGGTGCTGGAGACCAATTTCCGCCGCGCCATGGAAAACTCCATGCCCACCGGCATGCGCGCGCTGGACCTGCAGGGCCGCATCACCTACGTCAATGCCGCCTTCTGCCAGATGACCGGCTGGAGCGAGAGCGAACTGGTGGGCCAGACCGCGCCTTTTCCCTACTGGCCGGAGGAAGACCGCGAGCTGCTGGCCGCGCGCCTGGAAGACGAGCTGCAGGGCCGCATCACACCCGGCGGCTTCCAGATGCGCGTCAAGCGCAAGAACAACACCATCTTCGACGCCCGCATCTACATCTCGCCGCTGATCGACGCGCGCGGCCAGCAGACCGGCTGGATGACCTCGATGACCGACATCACCGAGCCGAACCGGGTGCGCGAGCAGCTCTATGCCTCCTATGAGCGCTTCACCACCGTGCTGGAAGCGCTGGACGCCTCGGTCTCGGTGGCACCGCTGCTCCTACAAGCGTCGACGTCACTGAGCATAAGGCCACCCGTACCACCTATGCCACTGCTCCCACCAGTACAACTG
>CAZJKR010000283.1:0-2776 GCA_964546615.1 uncultured Curvibacter sp. | reverse complement strand
GGTGGCGCGCCCGGCCGAAGCAGCGCTCAGCCAGATCGCCGGCATCGAGCACACCTATTCGGTGGCCCGGCCCGGTGTGGCCGTGCTGACGGTGCAGTTCAAGGTCGGCGTGCCGCGCACCGAGGCGCTGGTGCGTCTGTACGACGTGCTCAACGCCAACCAGGACTGGCTGCCGCGTGATCTGGGCACCCTGACGCCGATCGTGAAGCCCAAGGGCATCGACGACGTGCCGGTGCTGGCGGTGACGCTGTGGGGCCGCGACGCCGCGCCCGCCCATGAACTCGAACGTGTGGCGAATGCGGTCGAGACCGAGCTCAAGCGCGTACCCGGTACGCGCGAAATCCAGACCATCGGCGGCCCCGGTCGTGCGGTACACGTCTGGCTGGACCCGACCCGCCTGCGCGAGCGCGGCATCGATGTGCTGAGCCTGAAGCAGACGCTGGCGGCAGCCAACTTCGGCATGCCGGCCGGTGCTGTGCTCGACAACAGCGGCAAGACGCCGCAGATGCTGACGGTGGAAACGGGCGAGTTCCTGCGCTCGGCGCAGGACGTGGGCGACGTGGTGGTGGGCGTGCACCGTGGTGCACCGGTCTACCTGCGCGAAGTGGCGCGCATCGAAGCCGGCGCCCGGCAACCACAACGCTATGTCTGGTACACGCCGGGTGCGGCCCAGCTTGACGGCCAGAGCCAGGCCGAGCCGGCGGGGCAGGTCTATCCGGCCGTGACGATCACCGTGACCAAGAAGCCGGGTGAGAACGCCGTCGACGTGGCGCGCGCGGCACAGGCGACGGTCGAGGCGCTGCGCAACACCGTGATTCCGTCCGACATCGAAGCCACCGTCACGCGCAACTATGGCGAGACGGCCGCGGAGAAGGCCAACAAGCTGATCCAGAAACTCGCCTTTGCCACCGGCTCGGTGATCCTGCTGGTCGGCTTTGCGCTGGGCCGACGCGAGGCGGTGATCGTCGGCGCCGCCGTGATCCTGACGCTGATGGCCACGCTGTTTGCCTCCTGGGCCTGGGGTTTCACGCTCAACCGCGTCTCGCTGTTCGCATTGATCTTCTCCATCGGCATCCTGGTGGACGACGCCATCGTGGTGGTGGAGAACATCCACCGCCATCAGCAGCTCACCCCCGACGCGGCGCTGCGCGAGATCATCCCGCGTGCCGTGGACGAAGTCGGTGGTCCCACCATCCTGGCCACGCTGACGGTGATCGCCGCGCTGCTGCCCATGGCCTTCGTCTCGGGTCTGATGGGCCCGTACATGAGCCCGATCCCGATCAACTCCAGTCTGGGCATGGCGCTGTCGCTGGCCATCGCCTTCACCGTCACGCCCTGGTTGGCGCTCAAGCTGATGAAGCAGCACGGCCCCGGCCATGCCGCGCACGACGCGCATGGCAGCGGCGGCGGCATCGGCGCCAAGCTGCAGACCGTTTTCACCCGCGTGCTCACCCCCTTCCTGGCCAGTTCGCGCCAGCGCCTGCTGCTGCTGGCCGGCATCATGGGCGCCCTGCTGCTGTCGGTGGCGCTGACGCTGGTGCCGTCCTCCTTTGTCGGCGTGGTGCTCAAGATGCTGCCGTTTGACAACAAGAGCGAATTCCAGGTGGTGGTGGACATGCCCGCCGGCACGCCGCTGGAAGACACCGCGGCAGCGCTGCATGATCTGGGCGCTTTCCTGGCGCAACAACCCGAGGTGCTGGACCTGCAGGGGTATGCCGGCACCGCCTCGCCCATCACCTTCAACGGCCTGGTGCGCCAGTACTACATGCGTGCCGAGGCGGAGCAGGGCGACCTGCAGGTCAACCTGGTCGACAAGAAGCATCGCAGCGACCAGAGCCACGTGATCGCGCAGCGTCTGCGGCCGGAGCTGGAAAAGATCGGCCAGCGCCACGGCGCGCGCGTCAAGGTGGTGGAAGTGCCGCCCGGCCCGCCGGTGATGAGTCCGCTGGTGGCGGAGGTCTATGGCCCGGATGAAGCCGGCCGCCAGCAACTCGCCGCGCGCATCGCCAAGGCCTTTGGTGAGACGGACGACATCGTCGGCATCGACACCTCGCTCAAGGAAGACGCGCCGCGGGCCTACCTGCGCGTGCGCCGTCAGCGCGCCGAGTCGCTCGGCATTCCGGTGGCGGCGGTGGCGCAGGCCGTGTCGGCCGCGCTGTCCGGGACCGATGCCGCCTACCTGCACGACGCCCAGTCCAAGTACCCGGTGCCGGTGCGCCTGCAGCTGCCGCGCGAATCCCAGGTGGGTCTGGACACCGTGCTGGCGCTGCCCATGCGCGCGGGCAACGGTCAGCTGGTGCCGCTGTCTGAGCTGGTGCGGGTGGAGCGCAATGTCATCGACAAACCGCTCTACACCAAGGACCTGGCCCATGTGAGCTATGTCTTCGGCGACATGGCCGGCGAGCTCGACTCGCCGCTGTACGGTCTGTTTGCCATCCGTCCGCGGCTGGAGGCTGCAAGCTTGCCGGGTGCCGGTGAACTGGGCGAGTACTGGATCAAGCAACCCACCGACACCTTCCGCCAGTACGCCATCAAGTGGGACGGCGAGTGGCAGATCACCTACGAGACCTTCCGCGACATGGGCGCTGCCTACGGCGTGGGCCTGATCCTGATCTACCTGCTGGTGGTGGCGCAGTTCCGCTCCTACAGCACGCCGCTGGTCATCATGGCGCCGATTCCGCTGACCATCATCGGCGTCATGCCGGGCCATGCCTTGCTGGGGGCGCAGTTCACTGCCACTTCCATGATCGGCATGATCGCGCTGGCCGGCATCATC
>CAZJKR010000282.1:2456-2779 GCA_964546615.1 uncultured Curvibacter sp. | reverse complement strand
TGCTGCTGCCGCTGCTGTTGCGCCAAGGCCTGGGCTTCTGGCTCAGCCTGGGGCTGGCCAGTGCCGCCACCGTCGTCTGCTACCTGGCCATGCTGCCGCTGCTGCGCAAGTTCGGTGTTCAGCTATGAATTTGATAGCTGCTCGCGCCGTCAGGACGGCCCGAAAGCCTTAGAAGGCCTTCAATTCCTCAATCGACCTTGGCGCCTGACGCTTTCACCACGCGCTCGTAGCGGACCCGCTCGCGCTGCATGAAGGCGCCGAATTCCTCCGGCGTGCTCGGCACCGGCTCGGCCATCAGGGCGGCAAAGCGGGTGTGCGTTTCC
>CAZJKR010000282.1:0-2446 GCA_964546615.1 uncultured Curvibacter sp. | reverse complement strand
GCTATGAATTTGATAGCTGCTCGCGCCGTCACCACGGCGCGAGAGGCCGAAAAAACCTGAAGCCTCAATCGACCTTGGCACCCGAAACCTTGACCACCCGCTCGTAACGCGCCAGTTCGTCCTTCATGAAGGTGCCAAAGGCCTCGGGCGTGCTGGGCACCGGCTCGGCCATCAGGGCGGCAAAGCGGGTGTGCGTCTCCGGCGCCTTGAGCGCGGCAACGAAGGCCTGGTTGAGTTTGGCGATCACGTCTTTCGGTGTGGCCGCCGGTGCCACCAGGCCCCACCAGGTGTCGATGGCAAAACCCTTGAGCGTGTCGGCCATCGGCGGTACCTCGGGCAGGGCGGGCGAGCGCTGCAGCGTGGTGACGGCAATCGCCTTGAGCTTGCCGCTGCGGATGTTGGGCGCGGCGCTGGCCAGGTTGTCGATGTTGAAGTCCACCTGCCCGCTGAGCAGCGCCAGCTGCGCCGGGTTGGCGCCGTTGTAGGGGATGTGCACGGCAAAGATGCCGGCCTGTGCCTTGAACATCTCGCCCGCCAGATGGCCGGCGCTGCCGTTGCCGCCGGAGCCGTAATTGAGCCGGCCCGGGTTGGCCTTGGCGTAGGCGATCAGGTCGCGCAGGTTGTTGATGTGCAGCCGTTTGGCGGTCTCGGCATTCATTACCAGCACATTGGGCACACGCAGCATCTGCGTGATGGGGGCGAAGTCGGTGGCCGCGTTGTACGGCATGCGGCTGTAGAGCCAGGGGTTCACCGCATGGGTGGCGGTGGCGGCAATGCCGATGGTCAGGCCGTCCGGCGCGGCCTTGGCCACGGTGTCGGCGCCGATGTTGCCGCCGGCGCCGGGCCGGTTCTCGATGATGACCGGACCCAGCGTGTCCTTCACGCGTTCGGCCAGGGCCCGCGCCGTGATGTCGATCGGCCCGCCAGCCGCATACGGCACGATCAGGCGGATCGGCTTGGTCTGTGCCAGGGTTGCGCCGGCGAACGGTGCCAGTGCGGCGCCAAGGAGTAGAGGTCTGCGTTTCATGGGGTGTGCTCCTGAAAATTTGGCGCTACTTGCCGTGTTTGTGGCTGCGGCCTGGCGCTACGCGCCATGTTTGTGGCTGCGACCCGGTGCTGAGGCACCTTAACTTTACTGCGCAAAGTTAGTCTTCACCGCAAGCACGGCACTTACGCGCCGTGCTTGTCAGCCTCGCTGGTGAATGAATCGGCAAAGAATTCTTCTTCCGGCAGGCCGGCCAGCGTCGTGTAGTCGCGCCGGGCCGAATCCACCACGATGGGCGCACCGCAGGCATAGACCTGGTGGCCTGAGAGGTCCGGCAGATCCTGCAGCACCGCCTGGTGCACGAAGCCGGTGCGGCCGTGCCAGTGGTCTTGCGGCAGCGCGTCCGACACCACCGGCACATAGCTCAGTGTGGGCATCTCGGCGGCCTTCTGTACCACCCAGTCGTGCAGGTAGAGATCGGCCGGTCGGCGGCCGCCCCAGTACAACGTGACCGGGCGGGTGATGCCCTTGTGCTGCATGTGTTCCAGGATGGCCTTGATCGGCGCGAAGCCGGTGCCCGAGGCCAGCAGCACGATGGGTTTGCTGGAATCCTCGCGCAGGAAAAAGCTGCCGAAGGGCCCTTCGACGCGCAGGATTTCCTTTTCCTTCATGGCGCCGAACACATGGTCGGTGAACTTGCCGCCCGGCATGTGGCGGATGTGCAGCTCCAGCGTGGGGCCGACCGGCGGTGTGGCCTCCTTGGCAGCCGTCAAGGTGTGCGGCGCATTGGCCATGGAGTAGCTGCGGCGCGCGCCGTCGCGCAGAATGAATTCCACGTACTGGCCGGCATGGAAGGCAAAGCTGTCGTTGGCCGGCAGTTGCAGGCGCAGCAGCATCACGTCGTCCGACTTCCTCTCCAGCTGGTTCACGCGCACCGGCATCTTGCGGATCGGGAAGGCGCCTTCTTCCGTCACCTGGCGTGATTCCAGCACCACGTCGCTCTGCGGAACGGCGCAGCAGGTCAGCACCAGGCCAGCAGCTTCCTCGGCCGCGCTGAGTGCCTTGTCCTGGTGCGGGCCGTGCACCACGGCACCGGACAGCTTTTTGCATTTGCAGGAGCCGCAGGCACCGTCCTTGCAGCCATAGGGCAGGCCAATGCCCTGACGGATGCCGGCGGCCAGGATGGTCTCACCGGCACTGACGCTGAAGCTGCGGCCGCTGGGCTGGATGGTGACCAGGGGGGCCTTTTCGCTGCTCGACATCTTTTCGTTATCCTTGAACAAATCTGTTTGCAAAGGTTGGAATTTTGCCTTCAAACCAAAGTCCCCTGGGCGCGCTGCCGGCCCGCTTTCGCCGCGAGCGCGTGCTCATCGTCGGCTGTGGCGATGTCGGCTTGCGCGTGGCGCGTACCCTCGGCGGCCGGGTGCGCCTGCTGGCCCTGACCTCGTCGCCCTCGCGCAC
>CAZJKR010000281.1:0-2806 GCA_964546615.1 uncultured Curvibacter sp. | reverse complement strand
GGCAGCAGCCACAGGGCGGCGAGCAGCCAGGCGCCCACGGTGGTGAGTGCGGTGTCGAGGCGGTTCGGGTGCAGCATGGGCGCTTGGTGCTTACGGGCTCACTGGTAATGGGTGCGGCGTTCCAGCACGCCGAACTGCAGCAGCGCCATGAGCGCCAGCAGGGCCAGCAGCACCACGGTCAGCGCGGCGGCGTAGCCGCCGTCCCAGTACTTGAAGCCGGTCTCGTAGATGTAGTACAGCAGCAGTGAGCTGGCGTTGTCGGGGCCGCCGCGGGTCATGACGACGATGTGGTCGATCAGCCGGAAGGCGTTGATGACGGCGTTGATCAGCACGAACAGCGTGGTGGGCATCAGCAGCGGAAAGGTGATGCGCCAGAAGAACTGCCAGCGGCTGCAGCCTTCCAGGGCCGCGGCTTCGCGCAGCTCGGGCGACTGCTGCTGCAGCGCCGCGAGGTAGAAGATCATGAAAAAGCCCGCTTCCTTCCACACCGCCACCGCCATCACGGCGCCCAGCACGGTCTCACGCGAGCCCAGCCAGTTGTGCGC
This sequence comes from uncultured Curvibacter sp., assembly GCA_964546615.1. Taxonomy (GTDB): domain Bacteria; phylum Pseudomonadota; class Gammaproteobacteria; order Burkholderiales; family Burkholderiaceae_C; genus Hylemonella. The sequence continues at coordinate 2,261 of CAZJKR010000281.1, read as the reverse complement.
CGCGCCGCCCCACAGGCTGCGCAGCTGGTCCAGCAGGCCGTAGTCGGGCGTGTAGAAAAAAAGCCAGATGTTGGCCACCGCAATCATCGGCAGCATGGTGGGCGTGAAGTAGGCCAGCCGCACCAGCCCGCGCCCGGCCAGCCGGCCGTGCACCAGCAGCGCCATGCCGATGGCCAGCGCGATGGAAGGCACGATGGTGCCGAACGCGTACCAGGCGTTGTTGACCAGCGCGGTCCAGAACACCGGGTCGTCCAGCAGCGCCTCGTAGTGCGCCAGGCCGACGAATTGCGCCGGCCGGTTCGGCCGTGGTGTGCTGAACAGGCTGTGCCACAGCGTGGCCAGCGCGGGGTAGTGCGTGAAGGCCGCCAGCAGCACCGCCGCTGGCAACAGCAGCAGCCAGGCGACGAGGGCTTGCGGGCGGCCTTGCATGCGTTTCCCCGGCAGCGCTTCAGCGGTAGGGGCGCAGGATGCGCTCGGCTTCGCGCTGGGCGTCGCGCACGGCCTGCTCGGGCGTCTTGGCGCCGGTGAGTGCAGCCTGCAGGCCGTCGTTCAGCGCCTTGGTGACGCGCTGGTTCTCATGCGTGGAGAGCTCGGCCACAGCGTACTGCAGCTGGTCGCGCGCCACGGTGGGGGCGGGGAACTCGGCCAGGTACTTCTTCATCTCCGGCGTGTCCCAGGCAGCCGGCGTCACGGCCACGTAGCCGGTGGCAATGGCCCATTCGGCGGCGCGCTTCGGTGAAGTCACCCACTGGATGAACTTCAGCGCCGCCGTGCGCTCGGCCGCATTGGCCTTCTTGAAGACGTAGAAGTTGCCGCCGCCGGTGGGCGTGCCGCGCTGTTTGCCGGCCGGCAGCATGGCCACGCCGAAGTCGAACTTGGCGTTGTTGCGGATGTTGGTCAGGTTGCCGGTGGTGGTCCAGATCATGGCGGCCTTGCGCTCGAAGAAGTCCTTCGGCGTGGTGCCCCACTCGACCACGCCGGCCGGGTGCACCTGGTGCTTGCGCGAGAGGTCCACCCAGTACTGCAGCGCCTGCACCACTTCGGGCTTGTCGAAGTAGGTCTGCGTGCCGGCGGCGTTCATGAGCTGCACGCCGTTCTGCGTGGTGAAGCCCTGGAACAGCCAGTAGGGGAAGCCGGACGACGGCACCTGCACGCCCCAGCTGGTGACGTTGCCGGCGGCGTCCCGCTGGGTCAGCTTCTTGCCGTACTCGACCAGCTCGTTCCAGTTCTGCGGCGGACGGTTCGGGTCCAGGCCGGCCTGCTTGAACAGGTCCTTGTTCCAGTACATCACCACGGTGGAGCGCTGGAACGGAATGCCCCAGGTCTTGCCGCCGGTCTGGCTGTTCTGCATGAAGCCGGGGTAGAAGCTGTTCATCCACGCCTTGTCGGCCGGGGTCTGGGCCAGGTCGTCGAAGGGCAGCACCACGCCTTCGTCGATCAGGGTGTACATGTCGGTGGAGAGCATCACGGCCATGTGCGGTGCGTCACCGCCCTTGGCGGCGGTCAGCACCTTGGTGATGGTGTCCTGGTAGCTGCCGGCGTAGACCGGCTTGATCTTGATGCCGGGGTGTTCCTTCTCGAAGTCGCTGGCCAGGCCATCGATGATCTTGGTCACCGGGCCGCCGACGGCCACCGGGTAGTACAGGCTGAGTTCCTGCGCCGCGACGGGCAGCGCCAGGGCGGCTGTGGCGGCCAGGGCGCCAACGGCGCGGCCGAGGGCATGAAGCATGGGTTTCATCGAGCGTTCTCCTAGGGTTGAGGTTGGGGGGAAAGGCACAAGCCGGTCTGGCTGTCGAAACGGTGCAGGGCGGTGCCCGGCCAGTGCAGGCCGACGGCCTCGCCGCGGCCGGGCAGGGGGCCGGCGCTGCTGCGCACCACCAGGCGCGTGGCGTGTGCGTCCTGGCCAGCCTCGCAGATCAGCAGGCTTTCGGCACCCAGGTATTCGTGGGCCAGCACGCGCGCGGCCAGGCCCTGCTCGGGCGGGCACAGCTGCAGTTGTTCGGGGCGTACGCCCCAGGTGATGCCGGCCTCGCCCTGGTCGCAGAGCGCCGCGGGGAACAGGTTCATGGCGGGCGCGCCGATGAAGCCGGCCACGAAGGTGCTGCGCGGTCGCTCGTACAGGTCCTGCGGGCTGCCCTGCTGTTCGATGCGGCCGGCGCGCATCAGCACCACGCGGTCGGCCATGGTCATGGCCTCGGTCTGGTCGTGCGTGACGTAAAGCATGGTGATGCCCAGGCGCTGCTGCAGCTCGCGGATTTCGC
>CAZJKR010000280.1:0-2847 GCA_964546615.1 uncultured Curvibacter sp. | reverse complement strand
CCGCTGTTCATCTTGAGGAAAACGCGGTGCGGCACATGGGTCTTGTGCACCGCCAGCATGTCGATCTGCTCCTGGCAGTGCACCACGTGCCAGAGGTCCAGGCGCGAGCACAGCTCCAGGTCGCGCTGCTCGAACACCCCCTCCAGCAGCAGGATGGGCCCGCGCCAGCCCAGGGCCCGCACACGCTCGGCCTCGCCCAGGTCGAGCAGGGCAAAACCGTCGGCGCCGCGCAGGCCCTCGAACACGCGCTCGATGCCGTGGCCGTAGGCATTGGCCTTGACCACGGCCCAGACCCGGGCGTCGGGGGCGGTCTGACGCGCCCGGGCCAGGTTGTGGCGCAACGCAGCCGTGTGGATGGTGGCAAGGATGGGGCGCGACATTATGGGGATATTCGACGGGCGGTTGGGCCGATTTTGACATTGCCCGGCATGCTATAACCCGCTGTCGCTTGGATAACCACCACAACATCACCCGCCATCAGTCGCGCTGATGGCCTCTCCGTCGCCCATGAAACGCGGTTTCTACACCATCATGTCAGCGCAGTTCTTCAGCTCGCTGGCCGATAACGCCCTGTTCGTCGGTGCCGTGCAGCTGCTGCGCAGCAGTGATGCCCCCGAGTGGCAGCAGGCCGCCCTGGTGCCGATGTTCGCGCTGTTCTACGTGGTGCTGGCGCCCTTCGTCGGCGCCTTTGCCGACGCCATGCCCAAGGGCAAGGTCATGCTGATCAGCAACACCATCAAGATCATCGGCTGCCTGATGATGCTGTTCGGCACCCATCCGCTGATGGCCTACGCCATCGTCGGCCTCGGCGCCGCAGCCTACTCGCCGGCCAAGTACGGCATCCTGACCGAACTGCTGCCGGCGTCGCAGCTGGTCAAGGCCAACGGCTGGATCGAAGGACTGACCATCGCCTCCATCATCCTCGGCGTGCTGCTGGGCGGCCAGCTGGTCGGTCCGGCGCTCTCCTCGGTCCTGCTGTCGCTCGACATTCCGATGATCAACACCGGCATCGACTCCGCGCCCGAGGCGGCCATTGCGGTGCTGATCCTGGTCTACCTGCTGGCGGCCTGGTTCAACACCCGCATTCCGCACACCGGCGTCGAGATGCGGCCCATGCCGAAGAACCCGGTCTCCCTGCTGCCGGACTTCTGGACCTGCAATGCCCGCCTGTGGCGCGACCGCCTGGGCCAGATCTCGCTGGCCACCACCACCCTGTTCTGGGGCGTCAGCGGCAACCTGCGCTACATCGTGCTGGCCTGGGCCGCCGCCGCGCTGGGCTACAGCGTGACGCAGGCCTCCTCGCTGGTCGGGGTGGTGGCCATCGGCACGGCGGTGGGTGCCGTGGTGGCGTCCATGCGCATGAAGCTCGAACACGCCCCCCGCCTCATGCCGCTGGGCATTGCCATGGGCCTGCTGGTCATTCTGCTCAACTTCATCGACAACGTCTGGCTGGCCGCGCCCTTCCTGGTGCTGCTGGGTGGCCTGGGCGGCTTCCTGGTGGTGCCGATGAACGCCCTGCTGCAACACCGCGGCCACAACCTGAAGGGCGCCGGCCGCTCCATCGCGGTACAGAACTTCAACGAGCAGGCCTGCATCCTGGGCCTGGGGGCCTTCTACAGCCTGTCCACCGGCATGGGCCTGTCGGCCTTCGGCGCCATCACCGCCTTCGGCATCGTGGTGGCCGGCTTCATGTGGGTCATCAAGCGCTGGCACGCGCGCAACTGCATGAACGACCCGGAAGAAGTGGAGCGGCTGCTGGAGATCGCCCGCAACGACGATCTGCACGGCTGACCGCCGCAGCGCATGCAAAGCCAGCTCGCTGCCTGGGCCCTGGTGCTCAACGCCTTCGTCTGGGGCGTGTCCTGGTACCCCTTCCGCCTGCTGGAGGCCGAGGGCCTGCACCCGCTGTGGTCCACCTTCGGCATCTACGTACTGGCCTTCGTCGGCCTGCTGGTCTGGCGCCCGCAGGCTTGGCGTCACTTTCTGCGCCATCCCCTGCTGTGGCTGCTGCTGGTGGCTGCGGGCCTGACCAATGTGGGCTTCAACTGGGCCGTCACCATCGGCGACGTGGTGCGTGTGGTGCTGCTGTTCTACCTGATGCCGGCCTGGTCGGTGCTGCTGGCCTGGGGGCTGCTGGGCGAGCGGCCCACGCGCAACGCGCTGTTGCGCCTGCTGCTGGCCCTGGCCGGTGTGGTGATCGTGCTCAAGACACCGGGCTCACCGTGGCCCGTCCCCAGCGGCTTGGCCGACTGGCTGGCCCTGCTGGGCGGCTTCAGCTTTGCGCTGACCAACGTGCTGCTGCTCAAGCTCAAGGACACGCCGGAAACCGCGCGCATGGTGGCGATGTTCGGCGGCGGTGCGCTGCTGGCGCTGCTCACCGCGCTGGGCGGCCTGCCCTCGGGCCTGGTCACCGCCCCGCCCGCGCTCGCCGCCGGCTGGCTGAGCCTGGTGCTGCTCACCAGTCTGGCTTTCCTCGCCGCCAACCTCGGCCTGCAATACGGCGCCGCGCGATTGCCCGCCGCCACCACGGCCCTGGTCATGCTGACCGAGGTGGTGTTTGCCAGCGTGTCGTCGGTGCTGATGGGGGCGGCGGAACTGCAGGCGCGCACGCTGCTGGGCGGGGCCTTGATTTTGCTGGCGGCGTTGTGGGCGGCGTGGCCGCAGCGCGAGCACTGAGCTCCGCGTTTGATCTTATTCTTCGACAAGTGCCCTGTCGGTGATCTCTACGAGGGACTTGAGGAAACGGATCGCCTTCTCAAGGTCCTCACGCTTCACCAAGTGAGGTGCTGGTGGCGCGGGCGTGTCCGAACTTTTGTGTAAACGGGGCGGACCTCAATTGACGGAGAT
>CAZJKR010000279.1:0-2848 GCA_964546615.1 uncultured Curvibacter sp. | reverse complement strand
CCGACGACTACATGGCCAAACCGTTTTCCCTGCAGGAGCTGGAGGCGCGCGTGCGCGCCCTGGTACGCCGCGGCATGGGCGGCGCCAGCAGCAACATCAAGCACGGCCCGCTGGTCTATGACCAGGCCGGCCGGGTGGCCACCATCGACGGCAAGATGGTCGAGCTGTCGGCACGCGAACTCGGCCTGCTCGAAGTGCTGCTGCAGCGCACCGGCCGCCTGGTCAGCAAGGACCAGCTGGTCGAGCGCCTGTGCGAGTGGGGCGAAGAGGTGAGCAACAACGCCATCGAGGTCTACATCCACCGCCTGCGCAAGAAGATCGAGAAGGGCCCGATCCGCATCGCCACCGTACGCGGCCTCGGCTACTGCCTGGAAAAGATTTCTGGATGAATGCGGCTCCCTGCCCCCTGCGAAGGCTTGTCCTGCGCTTTGCCCGGACGTGGGGCCGCGTTTCACCCTGGGGCGGCCCGGCGGTGAAACAGCTCCTGCACGTCGCGTTCGGTTCAGGCCCGGCCCTGGCTAGCTTTCCATGAAACTTTTCCAGCGTGAGCAGCGCTCGCTGTTCGGCGAAATCCTCGACTGGATGCTCACGCCGCTGCTGCTGCTGTGGCCGATCAGCCTGGTGCTGACCTGGCTGGTGGCACAGAACATCGCCGGCAAGCCCTATGACCGCGAACTGGAATACAACGTCAACGCGCTGGCCGAGCTGATCATCGTCAACCAGCAGCACGTGCAGTTCAAGCTGCCGCTGCCGGCACGCGAACTGCTGCGCACCAACGACGACGACGCCATCTATTACCAGGTGCTGGGTGCGCGGGGCGAATACCTCAGCGGCGAACGCGAGTTCCCGCTGCCGCCCGAGGACGAACCGATCCTGCCGGGCAAGGTCCGGCTGCGCGATGACGAATTCCAGGGCCTGGACATCAAGGTCGCCTACATGTGGGTGCCGCTCAGCCTGCCGGACACCAAGCTGGCCCTGGTCCAGGTGGCCGAGACGCTGGACCGGCGCTCGGTGCTGGCGGCGGAAATCATCAAGGGCGTGATGCTGCCGCAGTTCGTCACGCTGCCGCTGGCCGTGTTGCTGGTCTGGCTGGCGCTGGTGCAGGCCATCAAGCCGCTCAACCGCCTGGAGGAACGCATCCGCGCGCGCAAGCCGGATGACCTCAGCCCGCTGGACGTGCAGGCCGTGCCGCTGGAGGTGGCGCCGCTGGTGGCCTCGGTCAACGATCTGCTGCTGCGCCTGAAGGACTCGATCGCCACGCAGAAACGTTTCCTGGCCGATGCCGCGCACCAGCTCAAGACACCGCTGGCCGGCCTGCGCATGCAGGCCGACCTGGCCCAGCGTGAAGGCAACGACACCGACGAGCTCAGGCAGTCGCTGCGCCAGATCGGCCGCGCCAGCATCCGCGCCACCCACACCGTCAACCAGCTGCTGGCGCTGGCCCGCGCCGAGGGCGGCAACACCGCCATGAGCCGCCAGCCCTGCGATCTGGCCCAGCTCACGATGGAAGTGGTGCAGGACTGTGTGCCACGCGCCATGGAGCGCCATATCGACCTCGGTTACGAAGGAGCGCAACCCGGCACGCCGGGCGTGCGGCTCGAAGGCAATCCGACGCTGCTGCAGGAGCTGATCCGCAACCTGGTGGACAACGCCGTCAACTACACACCCTCAAGCGCGGAAAAACCCGGCGTGGTGACGGCGCGGGTGCTGTCCGACCCCTTTGGGAAGGTGATGCTGTTGCAGGTGGAAGACTCCGGGCCCGGCATCCCCCTGGCCGAACGTGAGCTGGTGTTCCAGCCCTTCTACCGCGCCTTGGGCGTCGAAGCCGACGGCTCCGGCCTGGGCCTGCCGATCGCGCAGGAAATCGCGCACCAGCACCAGGCCACCATCAGCGTGGAAGACACCCGCCCCGGCCAGACACCGCCCGGCGCGCGCTTTACCGTGCGCTTCACCCTGGCCTGAGTGCCGGTCTGCGCGGCGACGAGGTCAGGGACAGCTGCGCAGCGGCTTGCCCGCCAGCGCAGGCCGGACCTCGTCCATGCGGGCCAGCAGCGCTTCATCGGCTGCCGGAATCTTCAGCAGACTGCCGCGCAGTTCGGCCCGCTCCTGCACCACGCGCGCCGTGCGCACGCCACGCCGGCTCAGGGCCGCCAGCGCCTCGGTAGCAGCGGCCTGACTGGGATATCCGCCCAGCGACAGGCCTGGCTCGAGTTCAGGGTTGAGCAGGGGCTCGAAATTCAGGTTGAGACTGGCCAGCTCGGCACGCTTGCGCGCCAGCGCCTCGGCACTCGGGTAGCGGCCCATGTAGACGATCCAGCGTGCCGGCTCGACCGCCGTGTCCAGCAACCAGGTACCGGGCGGCAGGGCTGCTTCCAGCGCGCGGCGCAGCGCCGCCGCCTGCGCTTCGTCGAACAGGCCGGCCTGCAGGCACTCGGGTGGCTTCGAGGCGGCCGGCGGCAGCGGTGGTGCGGCCTCGGCACGCTCGACCTCGCCAGCCGGCAGGATGCGGATGGCCTCGGGCCGGATCTGCTGCGCCAGGCGCTGCGGCTCGGACTGCCGGGCCGGCGCAAAACCGTAGTCGCGCAGCAGGTCGTGCGACCAGGCGTAGTAGAGGCCGTTGAGCAACACCAGCGCCAGGACAAGAACTCGCAACATCGCTTCGGACGGATTCAGTGGCAATTCAGGAGGAAGGGCGGACGCTGACCTCGGCACTGCTGATGCGGGTCAGTCCGGCCGAAGTATGCACCAGCAGGGCACCGTCGTCGTCCACGCCCTGGGCGAGCCCCTGGGTGCCGTCACTGAGCTGCACTGGCCGGCCGGCCAGCGCGTCGCGTGCGGCGTAGGCCGG
>CAZJKR010000278.1:1200-2858 GCA_964546615.1 uncultured Curvibacter sp. | reverse complement strand
TGGCCGGCCTCAAACGCACCGGCGTGGACGGCCAGATCGTGCCGCGCATCGTCTTCACCAAGGGCGGCGGTCTGTGGCTGCAGGAGATGGGCCAGCTCGACTGCGAGGTGCTGGGCCTGGACTGGACCGTGAACCTGGGCCGCGCACGCGCGCTGGTGGGCGGGCAGGTCGGTAGGACCGGCAAGGCGCTGCAGGGCAACATTGACCCGAACGTGCTGTTCGCGCCGCCGGCCGCGATCGAGGCCGAGGTGCGCAAGGTACTGGAGAGCTTCGGCCGCCCGCACATGGACAAGTCGACCGCCGGCCCGACCCACATCTTCAATCTGGGGCACGGCATCAGCCAGTACACGCCGCCGGAGCATGTGGCGGCGCTGGTGCAAGCCGTGCACACGCACTCGCGCCGGATGCGCCAATAAGGACTTTCCCGAAGGCCGAGGCGCCCCAGAACAGGTTGGTGAATCCTGACTTATGCACAAAACCTGTGCTGCGGTGCGAAAAGTATCCCCCAAATGGGGGTGGCCCGCTATCAAAGCGATAGCGTCTGCAAGTTGTTGATTTATAAGACTTTTAATCTTTGCTTTTTTTCTGGGCATTTCAAGAAAAGCCTTGATTTTCAAGGCTTGCTCCCCGCCCAGAGCGCGATATCAACAAAGTTATCCACAGAAATTTTGAATCTCTGACAAAACCCTTTCGGATCAAGCACTTAGCGCCTGTTTCGGAAGTCCACATCAAGAATTCGCCCCAACTTCGGCCCCGACATGACGCACTGGCTTTCGGTTCTGGTCCAGACCCCGGCACACAGCCAGGTGGCCCGACCGCTGAGCTACCGAAGTGAGCTGCCACTGGCGCCGGGCACCCTGGTGCGTGTTCCCTTGGGCAAGCGTGAAACCCTGGGCGTGGTCTGGGACGCGCCGGTGGCCGACGCGGCACCCCTGTTTGACGCCGACAAGACCCGCCCGATCAGCGCCGCGCTCGACAGCCTGCCGCCGCTGTCGGACGCCTGGCGCCAGCTGGTCGGTTTTGCCGCCGGCTACTACCAGCGTTCGCTGGGGGAGGTGGCACTGGCCGCCCTGCCGCCCCAGTTGCGCGAACTCGATGCCCTCCAATTGGCCCGGCGGCTCAAACGCCAGGCCAAGACGGCCCTGCCGGAACACGCAGCCGACCTGCCGCCCGGCGCGCCGCTGACCCTGACCCCCGAGCAGGCCGCCGTCCTTCCCCGCATCGAAGGCGAGGCCGGCCCCTTCCTGCTTTTTGGCGCCACCGGCAGCGGCAAGACCGAGGTCTACCTGCGCTGCGTGCAGCAACTGCTGGAACGCGAGCCCGACGCCCAGGCCCTGGTGATGGTGCCCGAGATCAACCTCACGCCGCAGCTGGAGGCTTTGCGCCGCGCTTTGGCCCCGGCGCCGTGGTGTCGCTGCACAGCGGCATGACCAACCCGCAGCGCCTGGCGAGCTGGCTGGCCGCGCACAGCGGGGCGGCGCGCATCGTGCTGGGCACACGCATGGCGGTGTTTGCCTCTTGTCCGAAACTGCGCCTGATCGTGGTGGACGAGGAACACGACCCGAGCTACAAGCAGCAGGAAGGTGCACGCTACTCGGCACGTGACCTGGCGGTCTACCGCGGCCGGCTCGAAGGCGCCAAGGTCATCCTCGGCTCGG
>CAZJKR010000278.1:451-1190 GCA_964546615.1 uncultured Curvibacter sp. | reverse complement strand
ACACCGTCGCTGGAGAGCTGGCACCACAGCCGCCCGGCGGCCGAGGGCGGACGCTACCTGCGCCTGCACATGCCCAGCCGCGTGGGCAATTCGGATGGCGCCCTGCCCGGCACCGCAGGTGCCCTCCCGCTGGTGCGGCGCGTGGACATGAACCACCAGCCCAAGGGCACGGTGTTTGCGCCGCCGCTGCTGGCCGCCATGCAGGAACGCGTGGCCAAGGGCGAGCAGAGCATGGTGTTCCTCAACCGGCGCGGCTACGCCCCGGTGCTGCACTGTGCCGACTGCGACTGGAAGAGCGAATGCCCGTACTGCAGCGCGTTCCGGGTGTTCCACAAGATCGACCGCACGCTGCGCTGCCACCATTGCGGTTTTACCGAGCGCGTGCCGCGCGCCTGCCCATCCTGCGGCAACCCCGACATCCGCCCCATGGGTCGCGGCACCGAACGGCTGGAGGAACACCTGGCCGAGCTGCTGGCCGACGTGCGGCGCCCGGACGGCACACCGGTGCGCATCGTGCGCATCGATGCCGACACCACCAAGCTCAAGGGCGAGCTGGCGTCGCAGCTGGCCCAGGTGCACAGCGGCGAGGTGGATGTGCTGGTGGGCACGCAGATGATCGCCAAGGGGCTGGACCTGCCGCTGGTGACGCTGGTGGGCGTCGTCTCGGCGGATGTGGGCCTGCATCTGCCCGACTTCCGCGCGGCAGAGCGCACCTTTCAGTTGCTGACGCAGGTGGCCG
>CAZJKR010000278.1:0-441 GCA_964546615.1 uncultured Curvibacter sp. | reverse complement strand
GATGATCGCCAAGGGCCACGACTTTCGCCGCATCACCCTGGTGGCCACCATCAACACCGACAGTGCCCTGTTCTCCAGCGACTTCCGTGCGCCGGAACGGCTGTTCAGCCTGCTGATGCAGGCGGCCGGGCGTGCCGGGCGCGACGCCGGCATCAGCGCGCAAAGCGAAATGTGGGTGCAGACCTTCCACCCGACGCACCCCTTGCTCGAGGCGCTGAAGAAACACGACTACCCGGCCTTCGCCACGCAGCAGCTGCAGGAGCGGGAGCAGGCCGGCCTGCCACCCTTCAGCTTCCAGGCCCTGGTGCGCGCGGAAGCCCGCACGCAGGAGACGGCGCAGGGTTTTCTGCAGGCCGCCAGCGCGCAAGGCACCGAAGCCGCCGCAGAACTGGGCGTGACGCTCTACCCGGCGGTACCGATGAGCGTGCAGCGCGTGGCGAA
>CAZJKR010000277.1:0-2868 GCA_964546615.1 uncultured Curvibacter sp. | reverse complement strand
TGAGCCCACCACTCAAGACGAGGTGAGCGTCGACGCTTGGAGGAAGAAGTGACCAATTGAATGCCTTGCCGCCACCGCCAAAGCCGTCGACATGAGCGTCGAGCAGGATGGCCTGGGCGTCTGAGTAGTCCTGGGCGTATTTTACGAGGTCGAAGGCGCGAGCGGCGTCGCCCAGCGGAATGCGGGCGGCGCGCAGAAAGGGTCGGGCGCCATTCCGGCTGGCCAGCTGGCAGTCAGCGGGTGTTTCATCACCATGAAATTGCACTGTGGCGCCCGCAATATCAGCGCAGGCAGCTATGATTTTTGTAGCGTCTGCGTTGACGAACAGCAGTACCGGCGTGACAAAAGGCGGTAGCCGGCGCGCCAGCGCGGCAGCGCGCTCGGGCGCCACATAGCGCGGGCTTTTGTCATAGAGCACAAAGCCCACTGCATCGGCGCCGGCAGCCACGGCGGCGTCTACGTCCTCTTCGCGCGTCAGGCCGCAGATCTTGATACGCGTCCGTTCTGTGCCCGGGAGACTTCGAATGCTCATGACGATGTCTCCATGGCGCCCGGCCTGCAACACGGGCGCCGCTCAGACCAGGAACACCGCGGCGCCGGCTTTGCCGGGCCGCTGGTGTTGCCCCCTCGAGGGGGGAGGCGACCCACACGAAGTGGGGGAGCAACGGGGGGGAACTTCATGGCAGCCAATCATACGCAGGCGTGCGATCGGGCAGGCCCCAGCAGGCGTCATAGCGTGGGCCGAGGAAGTACAGGCCGTCGGGCGAGAAGGTCGGGGCGGCGGCGTCGCGGCTGCGCGCGGCCAGCACCTCGCGCATCCATTCCGGCGGCTGCTTGCCCTGGCCGATGACGATCAGGCAGCCCATGATGTTGCGGATCATGTGGTGCAGGAAGGCATTGGCCTCGAACTCGAAGCGCCAGTAGGCGCCGCGCCGGCTGATCTCGATGCGCATCAGGTTCTTTACGGGCGACAGCGCCTGACAGGCCGAGGCGCGAAACGAGGTGAAGTCGTGTTCACCCAGCAGGTGGGTGGCGGCCGCTTGCATGGTTGCCATGTCCAGCGGCTGGAAGACCCAGCCGACGCGTCCCGTATCGACGCTGGGGCGGACGGGCGACTCCAGCAGCGAATAGGCATAACGGCGCGCGAGAGCGCTGGCGCGACAGTGAAATTCCTCCGGCACAACATGGGCCCACTGCACGGCGATGTCGCGCGGCAGGAAGCTGTTGGTGCCGCGCACCCAGGAATAGGGTGTGCGCTCGGCGCTGGTGTCGAAATGCACGACCTGCATCAGACCGTGCACGCCGGCATCGGTGCGGCCGGCGCAGAGGGTGGAAATGCGCTGATCGGCAAAACGCCCCAGCGCCTTTTCCAGTTGGTCCTGTACCGTGCGGCCCGAGGGCTGGCTTTGCCAGCCGTCATACGACTGGCCGTTGTAGCTGACGCCTAAGGCCACCCTCACGGCAGGGTCGGGTCCACGTGCATTGCCTCCGGACTGAGCAAACTCAGTTGAGCTTGCTCAGGGCGTCCTGGGCTTTGAGCTTCATGTCGCCGCTGGCCTCGGCGATGATCTCCTCGATCAGGGCCCGGGCACCGTCGGTGTCGCCGATGGCGTTGAACTCCTCGGCCAGTGCCAGTTTGGTCGCCAGCGGGTCGTCCGGGGTCGCCGGCTGTTCGGTGGGAGCACCCAGATCGAGCGACAGGGAGCCGAGATCGAATTCAAGCGCGCCGGTGTCGGCGACCGGGCTGGCCGAGGCCTCGGTGCTGCGCGGTGTAGTCGCCGCTTCGGCAGCGGTCGGCAGCTCAGGCGGCTCGAAGTCGAGGCTGTTGTCTTCCGCCTGGGCGGGCGTAGCAGGCAGATCGAAGTCGAGGTCCAGGGCCGGTGGCTCGGCTGCAGCGGGCGTGGCGGGAGGTGTGGTGACGGATGTGGCTTCTTCGTCGAGGGAGAAATCCAGATCGAGGTCGAGATCGACCGCCGATGGCGCCGGTTCCTCGGCCGTCATGGCTGTTTCGGGCGTTGGCGTCGGGTTGGGTGGGGTCACGCCGGCCGGTTCGTCCATTGCCACCGCATGCAGGGAGGGCGTTGCCGGGACGGGTTGACCGCCGGGTTGGTACAGGGCATTTCACAGGCGCGATGCCAGTCGGCGCCCTCGCCGCCGGTGAGCTTGTGGGCCGCCGTGGCCACGGTTTCGAAGGCGCGGACATCGCGGCGCTTGGCGTAGATCTCCAGCAGCTTCAGGTGGATCGCCGCCCGGTCGGGGTGGGCCCGCAAGGCTTCCTTGAGGATCTCCTCGGCCTGCAGGTCGCGGCCATAGGCCAGATAGACATCCGCTTCGGCAACGGGATCGACGTCATCGGCCGCATCGAGTTGGCTCGGCGAATAGACCATGGAGGAACCGGTGGCGCCGCCATCGTGGGTGTCGACGCGCTGGCCGCCGCTGGCACCGAAGAAGGAATCCGCCTGCAGCCGGCTCTCCAGGAAGGAGCTGTCCATCTGGCTGGCCTGCTTGCGCTGGCGCACGCGGTAAATTCCCAAGCCCGCCAGCAAGGCAATCAAGGCGGCAGCGGCACCCGGCACCATGGGGTTGTCCAGTATCTCGTCGAGCAGGCTGGGTTCGGCCACCGGTGGGGTGACGGCAACCGGAGGACGCTGGGCTGGCGCAGAGGCGGCTGCAGCGGGTGCCGGCACCTCGGCCGTGGGGGCCGAGGCCGCAGCAGCGACGGGTTCGGCCCCGGCGGGCGCAGCGACGTCGGCAGCCAGGGCGGGCGCGGAGGCGGGGGACGCTGGCTCGGCGGCGGCCTGGGAGGGCGCTGCAGCGGCTGGAGCGGTCGCGGCGCTGAGCTGGCTCAACTCGGCAATGTTCTTCGAC
>CAZJKR010000276.1:0-2934 GCA_964546615.1 uncultured Curvibacter sp. | reverse complement strand
TACCTGCAGGATGACCTGCTGGACAACCCCAAGCGCCGCCAGCAGCTGGTCGAGGCCCTGCACCATCGCCTGGGCGAGGTGCAGAAGCGCCGCACGCCGCAGGACGATCCGCAGCGTGACGCCCTGGTGGGCGAGCTGCTGGCAGCCGCCAGCCGGGCGGTCGAGGCGTTTGATGCCACGTTCCAGGAGATCGCCGCGCTGCGCCGCAAGGCCCAGCGGGCGCTCAGCCGCCTGACGGCCAAGGACAACGTCAAGTTCGACGGCCTCTCCCGCGTGTCGCACGTGACCGACGCCACCGACTGGCGCGTGGAATATCCCTTTGTCGTGCTCACCCCCGACAGCGAAGCCGAGATGGCCCGCCTGGTCAAGGGCTGCATCGAGCTCGGCCTGACCATCATCCCGCGTGGCGGCGGTACCGGCTACACCGGCGGCGCCGTGCCGCTGACCTGGAAGAGCGCGGTGATCAACACCGAGAAGCTCGAGGCCATGACCGAGGTCGAGATGGTGCAGCTGCCTGGGCTCAGCCAGCCGGTGCCCACCATCTGGACCGAGGCCGGTGTGGTGACGCAGCGCGTGGCCGACGCGGCCGAGCGTGCCGGTTTTGTCTTCGCGGTGGACCCGACTTCGGCTGAGGCCTCCTGCGTGGGCGGCAACATCGCCATGAACGCCGGCGGCAAGAAGGCCGTGCTCTGGGGCACGGCGCTGGACAACTTGGCGAGCTGGCGCATGGTGACGCCGGACGCTGGCTGGCTGGAGGTCACGCGCCTGAACCACAACCTGGGCAAGATCCACGATGCCGACGTGGCCAGCTTCGAACTGAAGTATTTCCAGGCCGACGGCAAGACGCTGGTCAAGACCGAACGGCTCGATATTCCCGGCCCGAGCTTTCGCAAGGCGGGCCTGGGCAAGGACGTCACCGACAAGTTCCTCGCCGGCCTGCCCGGCATCCAGAAGGAAGGCTGCGACGGCCTGATCACCAGCAGCCGTTGGGTGGTGCACCGCATGCCGGCGCACACGCGCACCGTCTGCCTGGAGTTCTTCGGCCACGCGCGTGACGCCGTGCCCAGCATCGTCGAGATCAAGGACTTCATGTTCGCTGAAGCAGCGCGCAGTGGTGTGCTGCTGGCCGGCCTGGAGCACCTGGACGACCGCTACCTGAAGGCCGTGGGTTACGCCACCAAGAGCAAACGCGGCGGCCTGCCCAAGATGGTGCTGATCGGCGACATCGTGGGTGACGACACCGACGCCGTGGCGCGCGCCACCAGCGAGGTGGTGCGCATCGCGAACTCGCGCAGCGGCGAGGGCTTCATTGCCATCAGCCCGGAGGCGCGCAAGAAATTCTGGCTCGACCGCAAGCGCACCGCCGCCATCAGCCGCCACACCAACGCCTTCAAGATCAACGAGGACGTGGTGATCCCGCTGCCGCGCATGGCCGAGTACACCGACGGCATCGAACGCATCAACATCGAGCTCTCGCTGCGCAACAAGCTCCAGCTCTGCGACGCGCTGGAAGTGTTCTTCGGCGAGGGCAGCCTGACGCACCTGCTGGCCATCGGCAAGCCGGATGACGCCAGCGAGGCGCCATCGGCCGAGCTGATGGAGGAGCGCGTGACCCAGGCCCGAGACCTGGTGCGTGGGGTGCGCGCCCAGTGGCAGGACTGGCTGGACCGCGTGGACGAACTGTTCCCGCAGTTGCAGGACCATTCCCTGCGCGCCAGCTGGAAGACCCAGATCCGCACGCCGCTGCAGGACATCTTCACCGGCCGGGCGTTCGAACCCATGCTGGCCGAATGCAATGCGATCCAGCAGCGTGTGCTCAAGGGCCGGGTCTGGGTGGCGCTGCACATGCACGCCGGCGACGGCAATGTGCACACCAACATCCCGGTCAACAGCGACGACTACGAGATGCTGCAGGCCGCGCACGGCGCGGTCAAGCGCATCATGGCGCTGGCGCGCTCGCTCGACGGTGTGATCTCGGGCGAGCACGGCATCGGCATCACCAAGCTGGAGTTCCTGAGCGACGAGGAGCTGCGGCCCTTTGCCGACTACAAGCGCCGCGTCGACCCCGAAGGGCGCTTCAACAAGGGTAAGCTGCTACGAAATCAGGAGCACTCTGCGCCCGATGGCCAATCGCTGGCGGCCGATTTGACCAACGCCTACACGCCGAGCTTCGGCCTCATGGGGCACGAGTCGCTGATCATGCAGCAGAGCGACATCGGCGCGATTGCCGACAGCGTGAAGGACTGCCTGCGCTGCGGCAAGTGCAAGCCGGTGTGCTCCACCCACGTGCCGCGCGCCAACCTGCTGTACAGCCCGCGCAACAAGATCCTGGCCACCTCGCTGCTGGTCGAAGCCTTCCTGTACGAAGAGCAGACCCGCCGCGGTGTCAGCATCAAGCATTGGCAGGAGTTCGAGGACGTGGCCGACCACTGCACCGTCTGCCACAAGTGCCTCTCGCCCTGCCCGGTGAAGATCGATTTCGGCGACGTGTCGATGAACATGCGCAACCTGCTGCGCAAGATGGGGCAGAAGACCTGGCGCCCGGGCAATGCGGCGGCCATGTTCTTCCTCAACGCCACCAACCCCGAGACCATCAAGTTCATGCGCTCGGCCATGGTCGATGTCGGCTTCAAGGCGCAGCGCCTGGCCAACGATCTGCTGCGCAGCTTCACGCGCCGCCAGACCGCCAAGCCGCCGGCCACCGTCGGTGCGGCGCCGGTCAAGGAGCAGGTGATCCACTTCATCAACAAGAAGATGCCCGGCGGCCTGCCCAAGAAGACGGCGCGTGCGCTGCTGGACATCGAGGACAAGGACTACGTGCCGATCATCCGTGACCCGCAGGCCACGACTTCGGACACCGAGGCGGTGTTCTACTTCCCCGGCTGCGGCTCCGAGCGCCTGTTCAGCCAGGTGGGCCTGGCGACCCAGGCCATG
>CAZJKR010000275.1:0-2942 GCA_964546615.1 uncultured Curvibacter sp. | reverse complement strand
CTCTGGCCAAGGCCCCTCGGCGGTAAGCGACACGCCCTTTGCGCAGCCTGGGGGTGCGCCTACTTCCGCATCACCACCAGCCCCTTGAGGTACTCGCCTTCCGGGAAGTTGATGGTCATCGGGTGGTCCGGCGCGCCGCCCAGGCGTTCATGGATGTAGCCGTCGACCCCGGC
Source organism: uncultured Curvibacter sp. (assembly GCA_964546615.1). Taxonomy (GTDB): domain Bacteria; phylum Pseudomonadota; class Gammaproteobacteria; order Burkholderiales; family Burkholderiaceae_C; genus Hylemonella. The sequence continues at coordinate 2,769 of CAZJKR010000275.1, read as the reverse complement.
GTCGGTGCCGGCCGAGGCCACGATCTTGTGGAACAGGTCGGCGCTGATGCCGCCGGAGCAGGAGTAGGTGAACAACACACCGCCTGGCTCCAGCAGCTTGAAGGCCAGGCGGTTGATGTCCTTGTAGGCGCGCGCCGCGCGCTCGGCATGCGCCACCGTGGGCGCGAACTTCGGCGGATCGAGCACGACGGCATCGAAGCTGCGTCCGTCCTGCGCGAACTGACGCAGGCTGGCATTCACATCGGCATCCATGAAATCGGCCCGTGCGGCGTCAAAGCCGTTAAGCGCCACGTTGGCACGGGCACGCTCCAGGGCCGGGCCGGAGGAGTCGATCGAGGTGACATGCGCCGCCCCCCCCGCCAGTGCGGCCACGGTGAAGCCCCCGGTGTAGCAGTAGCAGTTGAGCACGCGCTGGAACTGCAGACGGCGCGTGTAGTCGGCAAAACGCTTGCGGCTGTCGCGCTGGTCCAGGTAGAAGCCGGTCTTGTGGCCGGTGGCAATGTCCAGGCCGAGCCGCCAGTCGTGCTCACGCAGCACCAGCTCAGTGGGGCCTTCGTCGCGCAACCAGCCGGTGGTCTCGGGCAGTCCCTCCAGGCCACGCGCGCTGGCGTCCGAACGTTCATAGAGCCGGCTCAGGCCGGTCTCGGCCAGCAGCGCGTCGGCCAGCACCGTCTTCCAGCGCTCCACGCCACTGGAGAGAAACTGCGCCACCAGCGTGTCGCCATAGCGGTCGACGATCAGGCCGGGCAGGCCGTCGGCCTCGCCATGTACCAGGCGAACACCGTCACTTTTCACATCAAATCGAACTCTAGCCCTTACGGAATCTGCGACCAACGCTCTCAAAAAAGTAGCGTCGATGCGTTGCTGTGCATCGAAGCTCCAGGCCCGCGCCCGGATCTTGGAACTCGGGCTGAAGGCGGCCCAGGCCAGGAATTCACCTTGCGCCGACTCCACCCGCACCGTCTCGCCGGCATCGGCGCCGCCCTTGGCAATGGCAGATTCGAAGATCCACGGGTGCCGGCGCAGCAGTGAGCGCTCCTTGCCTGCTCTGAGTCGAATCGTTTTCATGGCCGGAATTGTCGGGCTTTTTCGGGGTGTCAATGACTGCGAATTCCGCTAGAGTGGATCGCACAAAGACACACATAAAGGAGACGGGGATGAAACTGACGGACATCAAGATCGGCACCAAGCTGATGGCTGGCTTCGGCGTGGTGCTGGTGCTGGTGGCGCTGCAAAGCCTTTACAGCATCGTCCAGACCGCGAACATCAACGCGCAATCGACCCTCATGGCCGAGCACTGGATGCCGGCAGCGCGCCTCTCCGCGGGCGCGGCCGAGCAGGTGGCCCGCCTGCGCTCGGCGCAGTTCGAACACCTGCTGACCAAGAACCCGGCCGAGAAAACCACCCTCGACGGCCAGCTCGACCGGCTGCTGGCCGAGGCCAACCGCCACCTGGCCGAATACGCCCGCCTGCCCCTGACCGAGGTCGAGCGCACCACCCTGCAGGCCCTGGAGGCCGACTGGAAGACCTACCAGGCCCAGCAGAAGGAGGTGGCCGAGTTCTCGCGCACCTTTCAGGACGACGCGGCCGATGAACTGATGCGCGGTGCCTCGCTCAAGACCTTCGAAACCCTGGGTGCGCGCTTCAAGACCCTGATCGACGAGACGGCCCGCGGCGGTGAGCAGGCCCGCGACGCCGCCAATGCGCTGTACACCCAGGTCCGCACCCTCCTGCTGGTCATTCTGGTGCTGATCCTGGGCCTCGGCCTGTTCGTGGGCTGGACGCTGAGCCGCAGCATCGGCCGCGGCGTGGCCCAGGCGGCCGAGGTCGCCACCCGGGTGGCTCAGGGGCGGCTGGACCTGCCGATTGCCGTCACCAGCCGCGACGAGATCGGCCCGCTGATGGGCTCGCTTCGCGATATGCAAGGCGCACTGGCCGAGGTGGTTGCGCGCGTGCGCCAGGGCTCGGACCTCGTGGCCACGGCCAGCGCCGAGATCGCCCAGGGCAACAGTGACCTGTCGGCCCGCACCGAAAGCCAGGCCAGCGCCCTGGAAGAAACCGCCGCCTCGATGGAAGAGCTGGGCGCCACCGTCCGGCACAACGCCGACAACGCCAGACAGGCCAACCAGCTGGCGCAAAGCGCCAGCACCGTGGCCGTGCAGGGCGGCGAGGTGGTGGCCCAGGTGGTCGACACCATGAAGGGCATCAACCACAGCGCGCGCAAGATCCACGACATCATCAGCGTCATCGACGGCATTGCCTTCCAGACCAACATCCTGGCCCTCAACGCCGCGGTGGAAGCGGCCCGTGCCGGCGAACAGGGCCGGGGTTTTGCCGTGGTGGCCGGCGAAGTGCGCAACCTGGCCGGGCGCAGCGCCGAAGCGGCCAAGGAGATCAAGGCCCTGATCACCGACAGCGTCCAACGGGTCGACCAGGGCAGCGCGCTGGTCGACCGGGCCGGCAGCACCATGGACGAGGTGGTGGCCAGCATTCGCCGCGTGACCGGCATCATGGGCGAAATCAGCGCCGCCAGCGCCGAGCAGAGCAGCGGCGTGGCCCAGGTGGGCGAGGCCATCACCCAGATGGACCAGGCGACGCAGCAGAACGCCGCCCTGGTGGAAGAAATGGCCGCCTCGGCCTCCAGCCTGAAGTCGCAGGCGCAGAACCTGGTGCAGGCGGTGGCCGTGTTCAAGCTCGGCACCCAGGATGCCCGCCCCGCTGCGGCTGCGGCTGCGGCGGTTGCTTCGTTGGCGCGCACGCCGGCCCCGG
>CAZJKR010000274.1:0-2999 GCA_964546615.1 uncultured Curvibacter sp. | reverse complement strand
GCGTCGGTCATGCAGTTGTGCCCTTCTGACGATGCGCAGGGTGCGGAGCTGCGCGCGTTGTTCGACCGCAGTGAGTCGTATGGGGCATGGCGTACCGAGTCCGATGCGTTTGCAGCCTCTCTTGCGGCGCTCGGTGAGGTGGAGTGTGCGCGCCGACCGAACTTTGACCACCCGTGCCGACTGAACATTGACCAGGGGTGGAAGCCCGTCTCCGCGGAGGCGGGTTGTGGATAAGTCTACGGTTGTTCCTGTGGTCTGCTCTCCGGTCGTCGTCGTTGGTCGTGCGCGGGGCATGCCGCGCAGGGCGTAGCCCGTAGCGGCTTGCCCCGCGCGGCGGCCGCTCAGAACGGGTCGGCGTCCGGTGCCGGTTTGGCACGTCGAGCCTGCTCACGCGCCTTGATGCGCGTCTTGGCCGTCGCACTGGAGTGCCGGAAGCGGTAGCTCTCGTTGCCCGTCTCCACGATGTGGCAGTGGTGAGTGAGCCGGTCCAGCAAGGCGGTGGTCATCTTGGCGTCGCCGAAGACGCTGGCCCACTCGCCGAAGGTCAGGTTGGTCGTGATCATCACGCTGGTGCGCTCGTACAGCTTGCTCAGCAGGTGGAACAGCAAGGCACCGCCGGCCTGGCTGAACGGCAGGTAGCCCAGTTCGTCCAGGATGACCGCGTCCATGCGCATCAGGTTGGTCGCGATCCGGCCTGCGCGCCCTTCGGCCTTCTCCCGCTCCAGCGCGTTGACCAGGTCGACCGTCGAGTAGAAGCGCACCCGCTTGCCGTGCCGCGTGATGCCGGCCACGCCGATGGCGGTGGCCAGGTGCGTCTTGCCGGTGCCCGGCCCGCCGATGAACACCGCGTTGTGCGCCGCCTCGGTGAACGACAGGTCGGCCAGCTGGTCGATCAGCGCGCGGTCGACCTTGGAGGCCTCGAAGTCGAAGCCCGCCAGGTCGCGGTGCGCCGGGAACCGCGCGGCACTCATCTGGTAGCTCACCGAGCGCATCGCCCGGTCGGTGCCTTCGGCCTGCAGCAGGTGCTCGATCAGCCAACGCGAGCTGTCTACGCCGACGCCACCGCCCTGGGCCACGAGATCGACCCATGCGCCGGCCATGCCGTGCAGCCGCAGCGCCTTGAGTTCGGCCGTCACATCACGCATGGTCCACCTCCTGGCCGGCTTCGCCTCGCAGGCAGTCGTAGCGGCCGGTGTCCGCGCGCGGAGCCTCGCGCAACTGCAGCGCCGTCTCCACCTGGTCCGGTGGCGGGCTCGCGTTCAGCCGCCCGATGACGTTGAACACATGCTCGGCGCTGACGGCGCCGCTCTCCAGCACGAGTTCGGCCGCCACCAGCACGGCGTCCAGGCCGGCCGTCGGCACGGCGGCCAGCACCTGCGCCATCACGCGGTCGCCGCCAAGGCGGCGCAGCAGGGCCTGCTGCAGGGCCAGCAGCGGTGCGGGCATGTCGGCGAAGGGCGCACCGTTGCGCAGCACGCCGGGCTTGCGCTGGACCAGCGGGATGTAGTGCTGCCAGTCGTATCGGGTCTGGCCGCGGTCGCTCAGCCGCGCGTGGCTGGCCACGACCTTGTCGTCGGCCACCACGACCACCCGCGTGGGGTACAGCCGGGTGGAGACCATCTGCCCGGCCAGTTCGCACGGCACCGAGTAGCGGTTGCGCAGCACCGTGACCAGGCAGGTGCTGGAAACGCGCGCCGGGTTCTCGACGTAGCCATCGAACGGCTCGGGCATCGGCATCAGGTGCGGCAGTTCGTGCTCGAGCATCTCGGCCACGCTGAACTGGCCGTGCTCGGGGTGGCGGATCTCCCGCCACAGTTGCCGGCAACGCGTCGCCAGCCAGGCGTTGAGTTCGTCGAACGAGCCGAAGCGTTGTCTGCCAGCATCGATCCACACGCGCCGGCGGCTGTCCTGCACGCTCTTCTCCACCCGGCCCTTCTCCCAGCCGCTGGCGACGTTGCAGAAGTCCGGGTCGAACAGGTAGTGCGCGCTCATCGCCGCGAAGCGCGCGTTGACGACGCGGCCCTTGCCCTTCCTGACCTTGTCGACGGCAGTCTTCATGTTGTCGTAGATGCCGCGGCGGGGAATACCGCCCAGCGCGGCGAAGCTGCGCGTGTGTGCGTCGAACAGCATCTCGTGGCCCTGCGTGGGGTAGGCCACGAGCCAGAACGCGCGCGAGGCGCACAGCTTCAGGTGCGCCACCTGCAGCCGCCGGTAGATGCCGCCCACCACCAGGCCTTCTTCGCTCCAGTCAAACTGGAACGCGTCGCCGAGCTCGAAGCTCAGCGGCACGAACGCACTGGTGGCGCTGACCTTGCCCTGCCCGTCGCGCCAGGCGCGGATGTAGTCGGTCAGCCGCGTGTAGCCGCCGGCGTAGCCCAGAGCCTGCAGCTCGGCATGCAGCGCCCGCGCCGTCCGGCGCTCGTGCTTTGGGCGGTGACCGTCGGCCCGCAGCGCCTTGTCCAGCACCTCGACGAACGGCGCCAGCTTGGTCGGCATCTCCCGGCGCCGGTACTTCGGCTCGGCACCCTGCGGCGCCCTCAGCCACTTCTTGATCGTGTTGCGCGACAGGCTGGTCAGCCTGGCGATCTCGCTGATCGACTTCCCCTGCCGGAAGTGCATCGAGCGAATCTTGCCCATCATGGCCATAGTGATCACTCCTTCATCCCCGCTGCACAAAAAAGCAGCAGGGTAGGTTGAACACCCTGGTCAGTTCTCGGTCGGCATCACCCGGGTTGGCTGGTCAATTTTCGGTCGGCGTCAACACAGCTCTCCAGCACAGCCCCAGGAGCCTAGCGATGGCATTGCCGATGGCGAGGTTTCGCTCTTCGAGAGCGCGCTCGACGTAGCGGTCGTAGTCGAGTCCGGGGCGTCTGTGCATGTCTTGCTCCTTGAGGCTGCGAAGGCAACGGGCCTCCTCCACCTGCAGAGTAGAGACGCAGGCACCGGTTGCCCACCGAAGCCCGTGCAAGGGACGTTTGCGTCATCTGCAAGGCAGGTAT
>CAZJKR010000273.1:0-3071 GCA_964546615.1 uncultured Curvibacter sp. | reverse complement strand
CCCAGTCTCTCAAACTCAACTCAGATGAACAGAAACAACCTATTGGACCTTCACAGCTAGCCGCCTTGCTTCTTTGACCCGCCATTTCCCACTCCGCGTAGAATCCCAACCGCTCCGGGGTGCAACCCTGCCGGCAACGGCAGCGTGGCTGAGATGGTGACACCGAACCCGCGAACTTGACTCGGATCATGCCGACGTAAGAAGAGCTGCCAGGAACGCGCGTCCCGCCCTGCCACCCCTTTCGGAGCACCCCCGCCCGGCCCCGGCCAGGCACACCACCGGAAGAAGGGCGAACGTGAACGACACCTCCACAGCGATGCAGGCACCGGCCAGCGGTCTCGACGACGCGCTGGTGGCCGATCTGCTGGCCTTCATTTCTGAGGCCGACGGCAGCGAAGACGCCTTCAACGCCCTGGCGCTACGTCTGTTTGCGCAGCAGTTCCGGCACAACACCGCCTTCCAGAAGTTCTGCCAGCAGCGCGGCCGCACGCCGCGCAGCGTCAGGAGCTGGCGCGACATTCCGGCCGTGCCCATCAACGGCTTCAAGGACCTCACGCTCAGCTGCGTGCCGCCCGACGCCTGCGAGCGCGTCTTCATGACCAGCGGCACCACGCGCGGCGACGTCAAGGGCCGGCACTACCACCCGCATCTGCAGGTGTACGACCTGTCGATGACGCGCAACTTCCGCCAACGCTTCATGGCCGGGCAGGACAAGATGGCCATGGGCATCCTGTTCCCGGACGAGCAGCTCATGCCGAACTCCTCGCTGGCGCACTACCTGGCGCTGGTGCTGCGCGAATTCGGCGCGCCCGGCAGCCGTTACTTCATCGATGCCCATGGCCTGCAGCTTGACGCGCTGTGCGCCACGCTGGCCGAGGTGCAGGCTGGCAGTACGCCCTTTGCGCTGCTGGGTGCCAGCTACAGCTTTGTGCACCTGATGGACGCGCTGCGCGAGCGCGGCCTGGCCTTCCGTCTGCCGGCCGGCAGCCGCCTGCTGGACACCGGCGGCTTCAAGGGCCAGTCGCGCGAGATGGACATGGCGGAGTTCTATGAGCAACTCTCTGCCATGCTGGGTGTGCCGCGCAGCGCCTGCATCAACATGTACGGCATGACGGAGCTCAGCACCCAGTTCTACGACGACGGCAACGCCGTGCTGCCGGCGATCAAGTCCGGCCCGCACTGGATCCGCAGCCGCGTGCTGGACCCGCTCACCGGGCAGGAGATGCCCGCGGGCGAGCGCGGCATCCTGGCGCACACCGACCTGGGCAACTTCAATTCCGTGCTCACCATCCTGACGGAAGACGTGGGCGTCGCTGTTGACGGTGGCTTCCAGCTGCTGGGCCGCGCCCAGGGCGCGCAGGCCAAGGGCTGCTCGCTGGCGGTGGATGAGTTCTTGAAAGCAGCGCGCTCATGAAGATCAAAGCAGGCTATCTGCCGGGCCTGCCGGCCGAGCAGGTGCAGTGGCATACGCTGACCTTCGGCGCAGGCGCGCAGCGCGTGGACGTGGCGGTGCCCCAGCTCACGCCGGCGCAACTCAGCGCGCTGGCCGCGCACGTACGCACGCAGGGCGGCGCCCAGCTCAAGGCCATGCCCTTGTCGCAGGTCATCACCGCCATCGACCGCGCCATCGAGCGCCTGCTGAACGCGGCCGACCCGTACCGCCTGGAGCTGGAGCTGCTGCTGCCGCGCATCACCGGCTTCGATGCCGAGATGGTGCGCCTGGGGCTGAATGCCTACCTCAAGACCTTCCGCGCGCCGCAACTGCAGCGCTTTGTGGCGGAAGACTTTGCCAACCCCAAGCTGCTGGACGAGTTCCAGCCCGCCGCCAAGGGCGGCATGGTGCGCGCCCGCGGGCCGGAGCTGCTGGCGCATGTGTGGGCCGGCAACGTGCCGGGCCTGCCGTTGTGGAGCCTGGTGTGCGGCCTGCTGGTCAAGGCACCGGCGGTGGGCAAGGTGGCCAGTGCCGAGCCGCTGTTTGCCGCGCTGTTTGTGCGCCTGCTGGCCGAGGTGGAGCCGCGGCTGGCCGAGGCGCTGGCCATCGTCTGGTTCAAGGGCGGTGACACGGCCAGCGAGCGGGCGCTGTTCCATGAGGCCGACGTGGTGCTGGCCTACGGCGGCAACGCCACGCTGGCCGCGCTGCGCGAACAGGTGCCCGTCACCACCCGCTTCCTGCCGCATGGCCACAAGCTCAGCGTGGGCCTGGTCTCCGCCGCCGCGCTCGACGTGGCCCATGCCCCAGCCACCGCCCGCGCTGCCGCGCTGGACGTGGTGCGTTACGAGCAGCAGGGGTGTTATTCGCCGCACACCTATTACGTGGCCCGCGGCGGCCGCGTCACGCCGCGCGAATTCGCGCAGCAGCTGGCCGGTGAACTGGCCGCGCTGCAGCACAAGTTCGCGCGCCGCCCGCTCACGCTGGAAGAATCGGCCAGTGTGGCCGGCTGGCGCCAGGGCCAGGAGATGCAAGGCTTTGCCGGGGCGGGCGTGGAGCTGCTGGGTGATGCGGATGCCGCCTGGTGCGTGGCCTATGCCGACACAGCCGGGCCATTGCAGCCCTGCGCGCTCAACCGCACCGTGCAGGTGCAGGCGGTCGATCGTCTTGAAGACACCTTGCCGCTGCTGGCCGCGCAGCGCGAGGTGCTGCAGACCGTGGGCCTGGCCGCCGCGCCGCAGGAATTGCATGCGCTGGCCGAATGGCTGGGCGCGGCCGGCGCCACGCGCATCTGCGCGCTGGGTCGGATGACCGCGCCCGAGGCCGGCTGGCACCACGACGGGCGTTTCAGCCTGCTCGACCTGGTGCGCATGGTGGAGCTGGAAGCTTCGGCCGAGCATGCGGCCGAGGCCTATGCGCCGTACCGGGACTGATATGAGCACCGCCCCCTTTCTCGACATGCGGCAGGTAAGTTACACCTTCCCCGGCTGGCCGCCGGTGGTGCAGGGCGTGGACTGGGACATTGCCCCCGGCGAGTTCCATTGCCTGGTGGGGCGCAGCGGCTGCGGCAAGACCACGCTGCTCAAACTCGCCGCCGGCCTGCTGCAGCCCGACGAAGGCCGGGTCAGCCTGCAGGGGCAGG
>CAZJKR010000272.1:2010-3089 GCA_964546615.1 uncultured Curvibacter sp. | reverse complement strand
GAGGACCGGCACCACATCCGCCGCCGCGCCATCCATGAGCGTGCCGGCAATTCGCAGGAAGGCAGCATCGACGTGGCGCTGTCGCGCCTGCGCTGGGCCGGCATCACCCCCAAGACCATCGTCGGCACACTGGAACGCAGCCTGGTCTCGCCGGTGCTCACCGCGCACCCGACCGAGGTGCAGCGCAAGAGCATCCTGGACGCCGAACGCGACATTGCGCGCCTGCTGACCGCGCGTGACGAGATCCGGGGCCGCGCCATCGGCGTCGACCCGAAGAAGGACATGCTGACGCCGCGCGAACTGGCCGCCAACGAAGCCCAGCTGCGCGCCCGCGTGCTGCAGCTGTGGCAGACGCGGCTGGTGCGCAGCAGCAAGCTGGAAGTGGTGGACGAGATCGACAACGCGCTGAGCTATTACGAGCCGACCTTTCTGCGCGAGATCCCGGCGCTGTACGCCGACCTCGAACGCCAGCTCGGCCAGTCGCACGTGCACAGCTTCCTGCGCATGGGCCACTGGATCGGCGGCGACCGTGACGGCAACCCCAACGTGGGCGCGCCCACCATGGCCATGGCCATGGCGCGCCAGGCCGACGTGGCGCTGCGCTTTTACCTGACCGAAGTCCACCTGCTCGGTGCCGAGCTCTCCATCTCCGACCTGCTGGTGGGCTGCAGCCCCGCCATGCAGGCCCTGGCCGACCGTTCACCCGACACCAGCGAGCACCGCAAGGACGAGCCTTACCGCCGTGCGCTGATCGGCATCTACGCCCGCCTGGCCGCCACGCTGCGCGAACTCACCGGCGGCGAGGCGGCACGCCACGCCGTGGCGCCGCAGGACCCGTACGGCAGCGCGGCCGAATTCCTGGCCGACCTGCGCACCATCGACGCCTCGCTGAGCGAACGCCACGGCACCACCCTGGCGCAACAGCGCCTGCACCCGCTGCTGCGCGCGGTGGAGGTGTTCGGTTTCCACCTCGCCACGCTGGACCTGCGCCAGAGCTCCGACAAGCACGAGGAAGTGGCGGCCGAGCTGCTGGCTGCGGCGCGCATCGAACCGCACTACGCCCGGCTGGACGAGGCGGC
>CAZJKR010000272.1:0-2000 GCA_964546615.1 uncultured Curvibacter sp. | reverse complement strand
GCCCTGCTGCTGCGCCTGCTGAACGACGCCCGCCCGCTGCGGGTGGTGGGCGCCAGCTACAGCACGCACACACAGAACGAGCTGGCCGTGTTCTGGACTGCGCGCGAGTTGCGCCAGCGCTATGGCGAGCAGGCCATCCGCCACTACATCATCAGCCACACCGAGACGGTGAGCGACCTGCTGGAAGTGCTGCTGCTGCAGAAGGAAGTGGGCCTGCTGCACGGCACGCTGGATGACCCGACCAGCACCAACGACCTGATCGTGGTGCCGCTGTTCGAGACCATCGAAGACCTGCGCCAGGCCGCGCCCATCATGCGCGACTACTACGCGCTGCCCGGCATCCGCGCCATGGTCCAGCGCAGCGGCGCGGAGCAGGACATCATGCTCGGCTACTCCGACAGCAACAAGGACGGCGGCATCTTCACCAGCAACTGGGAGCTGTACCGCACCGAGATTGCGCTGGTGGAACTCTTTGACGAGTTGAACCCGATCCAGTTGCGCCTGTTCCACGGCCGCGGCGGCACCGTCGGCCGCGGCGGCGGCCCCAGCTACCAGGCCATCCTGGCCCAGCCCCCGGGCACGGTGCGCGGCCAGATCCGCCTGACCGAACAGGGTGAGGTGATTGCCTCCAAGTACGCCAACCCCGAAATCGGCCGCCGCAACCTCGAAACGCTGGTGGCCGCCACGCTGGAGGCCACGCTGCTCCAACCCACCAAGCCGGCCGCCCGCGCCTACCTGGAGGCGGCCGAAGCGCTGTCGCGCGCCAGCATGGCCAGCTACCGCGCGCTGGTGTACGAGACGCCGGGTTTTGCCGACTACTTCTTCGGCGCCACACCGATCCGCGAGATCGCCGAACTCAACATCGGCTCACGTCCCGCATCCCGCAAGGCGACGCAGAAGATCGAAGACCTGCGCGCCATTCCCTGGGGCTTCAGCTGGGGCCAGTGCCGCCTGACGCTGCCGGGCTGGTACGGCTTCGGTTCGGCGGTGGAGCAGTTCCTGCAGCAAGGCAACGCCAAGGAGCAGAAGGAACGGCAGGCGCTGCTGCAGAAGATGGCCCGCCAGTGGCCCTTCTTCAAGACCCTGCTGTCCAACATGGACATGGTGCTGGCCAAGAGCGACCTGGCGCTGGGCTCACGTTATGCCGAACTGGTGGGCGACGGCAAGCTGCGCAAAAAGGTCTTCACGCAGATCGAAGCCGAATGGCAGCGCACCGTGCATGCGCTCTCATTGCTGACCGGCGAGAAGCAGCGCCTGGCCGGCAACGCCGCGCTGCAGCGCTCCATCCGCCACCGCTTCCCCTACATCGACCCGCTGCACCACCTGCAGGTGGAACTGATGCGCCGCTACCGCGCCGGCCAGGACGATGTGCGCGTGCGGCGCGGCATTCACATTTCGATCAACGGGATTGCGGCGGGGTTGCGGAATACGGGCTAAGTGAGTTTTCTAGATAAGTTTGAGAAGTTTCGTTCGCTAAGGACAAACGGTAGCTAGTCCTGTCCAATCCATTTCCCAAGGTTCAATAGATCCGTTGGAATCAAGATCCTGACCGCAAACAGGACGTCCATCATTTGTCGTCCCGTTGCATACAAGGCCCTTTCTTTTGCTACTAGCTACATATTCGCTAGCTGACCGGCACTTGTGGCCATCATTGCCTTCAGAAAGAGTCTCTGCTTGTTGAGATCGTGGTTGAACGGAGGCTCTTCTAGGCTTGCATTCGTCTAGTGAAGACTTCCACTCGTTGTCTAACACACAGTGATACTGATGCTTCCCCGTCAGACGATCAACTCGAAGATGCCCCTGATAGTGATATTCATATCGAACCATCTGGACAACTACTGCCGCCAACACTAGAAGAGCAACTAGCAGAACCGAGACTAAGAGTCGCCTTTGCATGGCTTGATGCCTTTCAAGAATTTTTAGACGCCTCGGTTAGTCGCGCTTACTTAGGGCTACGCTGAATAAGCCCCGTAGAAACGCCGACACGGCCCTCTGACGAA
>CAZJKR010000271.1:0-3112 GCA_964546615.1 uncultured Curvibacter sp. | reverse complement strand
GCATGGACGGCGAAGCACCGGCGCACGCCATCGACTGGCAGGGCAAGGACTGGACGCCGCAGATCGCCAAGGAGACCGGCGCCAAGGCCGCACACCCGAACTCGCGCTTCACGGTGGCCGCCACCAACAACCCGGCGCTCGACCCCGAGTGGGACAACCCCAAGGGCGTGGCGATCGATGCCTTCATCTTCGGTGGCCGCCGCTCCAACACCGTGCCGCTGGTGACGGAAGCGCGCAACTGGGTCGAGGGCGTCTACATGGCCGCCACCATGGGCTCGGAGACCACGGCGGCCATCATCGGTCAGCAGGGCGTGGTGCGCCGCGATCCGTTTGCCATGCTGCCCTTCACCGGCTACCACATGGGCGACTACTTCGCGCACTGGCTCAACCTGGGCGAGAAGGTGGCAGCCCAGGGCGGCCGCCTGCCGGCGATCTTCACCACCAACTGGTTCCGCAAGGGCGAAGACGGCAAGTTCGTCTGGCCCGGCTACGGCGAGAACATGCGCGTGCTGAAGTGGATGATCGACCGCATCGAAGACGAGGCCAAGGGCAAGGAGCACTTCTACGGCCTGAGCCCGGCCTATGAGGAGATCAACTGGAAAGGTCTGGACTTCACGCCCGAGCAGTTCCACACCGTGACCAGCATCGACAAGCAGCAGTGGCTGACCGAACTCAAGCTGCACGATGTGCTGTTCGAACAGATCGACGCGCGCCTGCCCAAGGCCTTGCGCGACACGCGCGAACGCATCGAGAAACTGCTGACCGCGGCCTGATCCGGATCAGGCAACAGCAAACAAAAAGCCACCGCACGCGGTGGCTTTTTTCATGTGACAGCAGCAGATCGGTCTCAGGCTTCTTCGCGTGACCGGGCCGCTTGCAGATCGGCCATGATGCGGTTGTCCTTGCGGGCCAGGTCCCACAGCCGTTCATCGGCACGACGGCGGGCGACGCGCTGCGACCATCCATCCAGTGCCGCCATGGCACGTGCCGCCAGACTGCGTGCCGCGCCGGCCAGCAGCGCGATGGCGGCAAAACCCACCACCCACAGCACCACCCAGCCGGCCAGCAGATGACCGTCGGCCCAGGTGTCGATCAACTGATCTGCGACCACCACCAGCGCCGCAACCATGGCTGCCAGAAGCATGGCCGCCAAGCTGCGCGTGCTGTCGAACCCCTTGCGCATCTGGCCGGCTGCACTCACCACATGCTCGAAGCGCTCCACGCCGGGGTGGCGGGTCGAGTAGTCAATGTGTACAAAGCTGGTCATGATGGGCCTCCGGGATTACCGATAATTGCTGCGATGCCCGGATATTAGGGTTATCTCTAATACGATTCAACTTTATTATTGTGATGCAGCATATTCATGTCGGTGATATATTGAGTGCACATCATGAACCCTCTGAACTTTCGCACCCTCGACCTGAATCTGCTGCGCGTCTTTAATGAGGTGATGACTGAGCGCAGCCTGACTCGGGCCGCAAGCAAGCTCTCACTTACGCAGCCTGCCGTCAGCAATGCGCTACGCCGTCTGCGCGAAGCCTTGGGGGACGATTTGCTGCGGCGCAGCGGTCAAGGCCTGGAGCCGACACCGCGTGCACTGGCCTTGTGGCCGACGGTCCAGGAAGCACTGCGGCAGTTGCAGGAGTCGCTCAGCCCCAGCCGCTTTGTGCCCGCCGAGGCCAGCACCACCTTCGTCCTGGCCATGGCCGATGCCACGGCGGCCGAACTGATCCCGGGCCTGGTGGCCATCATGGACCGCGATGCCCCGGGCGTGACCCTGCGCGTGGTGCCACTGACCACGCGCGACCCGCGGCGCCTGCTGGAGCAGGAGGCGGCCGACCTGGCGGTCGGCTACTTCCCGGCCGTGCTGGCCGGCCTGACGGCCCAGGCGCAGGCCGGCGAGACGGTACCTTTTCATCACCAGCGCCTGTACTACAGCAACTATGTGTGTGTGATGCGGCGCGACCACCCGCTCGCGCAGGAGACGCTGACACTGGAGCGCTACTGCGCGGCGCGCCATCTGCTGGTGAGCTTTTCCGGCCGGCCCTACGGCTTCATCGACGAAGCCTTGGCCTCGCTCGGCCGGCAGCGCCACATCGTGCTGACCGTCAACCAGTTCTTCACCGCGGGCCGGGTCGTGGCCACCTCGGATCTGCTGACCGTGCTGCCCCGGCATTTCGTCAGCGTCACCGGAATTGCCGACCAGCTGGTACTGCGCGAATTGCCGTTCAAGGTGCCGGACGTGCACGTCGATGCCCTGTGGCACCAGCGCGTGCATCACCACAGCGGCCACGAATGGCTGCGCGGTGTGATCGCCCAGATTCCGAGCCGCTCCCGCGCTGACAAACCGGAACCCCCCGCCGCTCAGGGACAATGACGGCGTGAAACTGCAACTGCTGTCTGACCTGCACCTCGAAGCCGACCCCGGCTTCGTTCCGACTCCGGCGCCTGAGGCTGACCTGCTGGTGCTGGCTGGCGACATCGGCTCCTACCAGAGCAACTCGCTGCTGAACGAGCCGGACTTCGGCCTGCGCCGCTTCTCACCACAGCACGGCTGGCCGACGCCGGTGCTGTTCGTGCCCGGCAACCACGAATACGACGCCCAGGATTTCGACCTTGCGCATGAGCGGCTGCAGGAGGCCTGCGCCCGTCTGGGCATCGTCTTCCTTGAACGCCGCGTCGTCACCGCCGCCGAACTGCTCGGCGCACACGCACCGGCACTGCGTTTTGTCGGCACCACGCTGTGGAGCGATTTCGATGCGCTCAACCCGGTTGTCCAGGGCGGCAGCGGCTCGCTCGGCCAGCTGCTGCAGGCGCGTGACAAGGCCTTCCGTGCCGCCAACTTCTACCTGCGCAAGACCGGCGCCACGCGCGCGGGCCAGCCCATGCTGGCCGAGCAGTTGCGTGAGCAGGCCCTGGTCTGCCAGGCGTGGCTGCGCGAGGCGCTGGCCAGCCCCTTCGACGGCGCTACCGTGGTCATTACCCACTTCGCCCCCAGCCTGCGTAGCGCCGATCCGCGTTACGGCATGGTGCCCGGCACCGCCGGCTTCCGCCTGACCGGCCGCGCCGACCGCATCGACTTCCTGGACAGCAGCCGCTCGCGCGCCACCAA
>CAZJKR010000270.1:0-3189 GCA_964546615.1 uncultured Curvibacter sp. | reverse complement strand
TGGTGACGGTGGACGACGGCAGCGATACCTGCGTGTTGCGCTTCTTCAATTTCTACCCCTCGCAGCAGAAGGCGTTGGCGGTGGGCACGCGCATTCGTGCCCGCGGCGAGATCCGCGGCGGCTTCATGGGCTGGACCATGATGCACCCGCACACCAAGGCCGCCGGTGGCGAACTGCCCACCGCGCTGACACCGGTCTACCCGACAGTGGCCGGGCTGCCGCAGCCCTACCTGCGCAAAGCGGTGCTGGGCGGCCTGGCGCGGGCCGACCTGAGCGACACCTTGCCACCCGAGATTTCAAGCCAAATTGGCATCAAACCCTTGTGGGATTTGCGCCAGGCGCTATCTTTTTTGCACCACCCGACGCCCGATGTGTCGCTGGCGCAGCTGGAGGACCACAGCCACCCGGCCTGGCAGCGCCTCAAGGCCGAGGAGTTGCTGGCACAGCAGCTGTCGCAACTGCAGTCGCGGCGTGAGCGCGCCCATCTGCGCGCACCGGTGCTCTCGCCTATGTCGAAACCCGTTCGGGCTGAGCCTGTCGAAGCCCTTCGACAAGCTCAGGGCGAACGGATGCTATCGCTGCACGAGCGGCTGCTGGCCGGGCTGCCGTTCCAGCTGACGGCCGCGCAGCGCCGGGTGGGCGAGGAGATTGCGCACGACCTGGCACGCGCCGTGCCCATGCACCGCCTGCTGCAGGGGGACGTCGGTTCCGGCAAGACGGTGGTGGCGGCGCTGGCGGCCACGCTGTGCATCGACGCCGGCTGGCAGTGCGCCCTGATGGCGCCGACCGAAATCCTGGCCGACCAGCATTTCCGCAAGCTGGTGAGCTGGCTGGAGCCGCTGGGCGTGCGCGTGGCCTGGCTCACCGGCAGCCAGAAGAAAAAGGAACGGGCCGAGATGCTGGCGCTGATCGAGCGTGGCGAGGCCGGCCTGGTGGTGGGCACGCACGCCGTGATCCAGGAGCAGGTGCAGTTCAAGAACCTGGCACTGGCCATCATCGACGAGCAGCACCGTTTCGGTGTGGCGCAGCGACTGGCGTTGCGCTCGAAGTCGCAGGGGCCTGAGGAGCCCTCCCCCGGCGGGGGGAGGGATGGGGTGGGGGCGAGCCACAGCAGAACGAGGGATGAGGGGGGCGCGCAGCGCGAGCCTCATCTCCTCATGATGACGGCGACGCCGATCCCGCGCACGCTGGCCATGAGTTACTACGCCGACCTCGATGTCTCCACCATCGACGAGCTGCCGCCCGGGCGCAGCCCGATCGTGACCAAGGTCGTTTCCGAACAGCGACGCGACGAGGTGATCGAACGCATCCGCGGCCAGCTGGCGGCTGGCCGGCAGGTCTACTGGGTCTGCCCGCTGATCGAAGAGAGCGAGGCACTCGACCTCACCAACGCCACCGCCACCCATGCCGAACTCAGCGCAGCGTTAAATGGCCCCCACGCTCTGCCGCTGCGCGGGTCGCTGCCCCCCCAGGGGACTGCCCCCGTCTTGGGGCGGCCCGGCGACGGGGGCACCGGCGTCATGGTCGGCCTGCTGCATTCACGCATGCCCACCGCCGAGAAGAAGGCGGTGATGGCGCTGTTTACCGCGGGCCAGATGGGCGTACTGGTGAGCACCACGGTGATCGAGGTGGGGGTGGACGTGCCGAATGCCTCGCTGATGGTGATCGAGCACGCCGAGCGCTTTGGTCTCAGCCAGCTGCACCAGCTGCGGGGGCGGGTGGGGCGCGGCGCTGCTGCCTCGGCCTGCGTACTGCTGTATTCCACCGGCGACGCACCGCGTCTGGGCGCGGGGGGCGAAGCCCCGCGCCAGGGCGGAAATGAGAGGCCGCACTTGAGCGCGGCAGCGCGCGAGCGGCTCAAGGCCATGGCCGAGACGAGCGACGGCTTCGAGATCGCGCGCCGCGACCTGGAGATCCGTGGTCCGGGCGAGTTCCTGGGCGCGCGCCAGTCGGGCGCGGCCCTGCTGCGTTTTGCTGACCTCGCCACCGACACGCACCTGCTGGCCTGGGCACGTGCGGCCGCACCGCTGATGCTCGACCGGCATCCGGAACTGGCGGCCCGGCACGTGGCGCGCTGGCTCGGCGGCAGGACCGACTACCTCAAGGCCTGAGGCCGTCGCAGAGCCGGGGTCAGTCGCAAATTTGTAGCATCCGATCCACAGCAGGCCTGGGCTTCGAGGCCAATGTGATTTAGACTCGCGCCATTCCACCTGCCCCCACGCAGGGACAGCCTGCCGCACCACATCTGCCTGTACCGATGGCCACCGAATCCGCGAACCCGCTTGCCGCCGGCGATACCGCGGCGCTTTATCGCGCCGCCATCGGGCCGCGCGGTCAGGACTACTACCTGCGTCAGTTCGCGCGTTTCGACGCCGCCGGCAGGACCGGTGCCAGCTGGCATTGGCCAGCCTACTGGAGCACGCTGAACTGGCTGATCTACCGCAAGATGTGGGGCCAGGCCTTGGCCTATCTGGCCGCCGTACTGGGCATGGCGCTGCTGGTGTTCGGCGTGGGCAAGCTGCTTCTGAGCTACGACGACACCACCGGCCTGCTGCTGTTCCTGGCCTTTCTCACGGCGGCCTTTGTGGTGCCGGGTCTGTATGCCAACGCCTGGTACTACAACTTCTGCAACGAGAAGATCTCCGCCGCGCTGCGGGCCACGCCCGAGGTCAAGGACGCTGCCGAGCTGTTGACGGCCCAGGCCGCCACCACCCGGCGCTTCTTCGGTCAGGCAGCGGCCAATGTGGCATTGATGGCCCTGCTGGGTGGGGTGCTGACGTTCATGCTGAATCCGGCGCAGCACATGATGCAGCTGGCCCAGCGCTCGGACGCAGCCCCGCCGCTGTTGCCCGAAATGGCCGGCGGTACCCTGCCGGTGATGGCGCCGGCCAGCACCGGGGCGACCGAGGTGCGCACCGAAGAGGCGCGTGCAGAGTCGCCGCCGGCTGGTCCGGCACCGGCCGAAGTCGCCGCAGTACCGGCGCCCAAGACCGAGCCGCCAGTCGAACCCAAGACGGCCGAGAGCGCTGCTACGCCGGACGCCGAGCCGGCCCCGGTGCTGACCTCGGCGGCCAAGATCGATGACTATCTGGCCCGTCTCACCGGCACGCCCCCCGAGCCTGCCGTGGAGCGCGCACCGCCCACGCGGCTGGCTCAGGCCGACGCGGCCCCGGCCCGGCCGGCTGCAGC
>CAZJKR010000269.1:0-3207 GCA_964546615.1 uncultured Curvibacter sp. | reverse complement strand
TGTGCTTCCTTGCCGGCGCGAACTCGATCTTCTACGGCGACAAGCTGCTGACCACCGGCAACCCGGACACCGAGGCGGACGTGCAGCTGCTGCAGCGCCTGGGCATGGGCGCGGCGCACCGGCCGGCCGGCCAGACCTGATCCAGCGCATTCCTTTTCATCCCACGCAGGAGACCACCGTGACCGCCACCCCGCAAAACAGTGCCTCCCCCTATGGCACGCTGCCGCCGGCCTCGGCGCCGGCCACCCGCAAACCGATCAGCCTGCAGGAAATGCACGCGCGCGGCGAAAAGATCACCATGCTCACCGCCTACGACGCCACCTTCGGCGCCGTGGCCGATGCCGCCGGTGTGGAGTGCATCCTGGTCGGCGATTCACTCGGCATGGTCTGCCAGGGCCTGTCCAGCACCGTGGGCGTGACGCTGGAGACCATGCGCTACCACGTGGAAAGCGTCACGCGCGGCGTGCGCCGTGTGCAGGGCACGGCCTGGATCATCGGTGACCTGCCCTACGGCACCTACCACGAGTCGAAAGAGCAGGCCTTCCGCAGCGCCTCGGTGCTGATGCAGGCCGGTGCCCACATGGTGAAGCTCGAAGGCGGCGGCTGGACGGCCGATACCGTGCGCTTCCTCGTCGAGCGCGGCATCCCGGTCTGCGCCCACCTGGGCCTGACACCGCAGACGGTGCATGCCCTGGGCGGCTACCGCGTGCAGGGCAAGACCGATGAATCGGCGGCCACGCTCAAGCGCCACGCACTGGAACTGCAGGACGCCGGCGCCAGGCTGCTGGTGCTGGAGATGGTGCCGGCCGCGCTGTCCGCCGAGCTCACCAGGATGCTGCCGCAGTGCGCGACGATAGGCATCGGCGCCGGCGTGGACTGCGCCGGCCAAGTCTTGGTATTGCATGACATGCTGGGCATGAACCTGGGCAAGATGCCGAAGTTCGTGCACAACTTCATGAGTGATGCCGGCAGCGTGCGCGGCGCCATGGAGGCTTACGTGAAGGCGGTGAAGGAAGGCCGCTTCCCTGTGAACACGCAACACGCCTGGTGACCAGGCGTCCCCCTGAGCCGCCTGCGGCGTCATCCCCCAGAGGGGGACGACACCAGCGGCCCGGCAAGGCCGGTTCCGCGGTGTCTCCCGGTTGATTTCTTGCAGTCGAACTTATGAAGCTGATTCACACGATTTCTGAACTCCGCGCGGAACTGGCCCGCTACCAGCGCCCGGCCTTCGTGCCGACCATGGGCAATCTGCACGAAGGGCATCTGGCGCTCATCAAGCAGGCCAAACCGCTGGGCGACGTGACGGTGGCCAGCATCTTCGTCAACCGGTTGCAGTTCCTGCCGCATGAGGACTTCGGCACCTACCCGCGTACGCTGGAGGCGGACTGCGACAAGCTGAAAGCGGCAGGTTGTGACATCGTCTTTGCGCCCAGCGAAGCCGAACTCTATCCCGAACCGCAGGGCTACAAGGTCCAGCCGCCCACCGAACTGGCCGACATCCTGGAAGGCCACTTCCGCCCCGGCTTCTTCACCGGCGTCTGCACCGTCGTGCTCAAGCTCTTCAACATCGTGCAGCCGCACGCGGCCGTCTTCGGCGCCAAGGACTACCAGCAGCAGATGATCATCCGCCGCATGGTGGACCAGATGGCCCTGCCGATTGCCATCCACACCGGCGCCACGCTGCGCGCCGACGACGGGCTGGCGCTCTCTTCGCGCAACGGCTACCTGAGCGCCGAGGAGCGCGCCGAGGCGGTCCAGCTCTCGCGCACGCTCAAGAGCATGATCGCCATGCTGCGCGCAGGCGAACACAACGTGGCCGCCATCGAACAGCACGCCATGCACACCCTGTCCGGCCGCGGCTGGCAGCCCGACTACATGACGGTACGCCGCCGCCACGACCTGCAGCCGCCGCAGGCTGACGACCTGACCCACCCGGACCGCCTCGTCGTCCTCGGCGCCGCCAGGCTCGGCACCACCCGCTTGATTGACAACCTGGAAGTCTGAGACTTCCGGGTTGCGTCGCAGGCTAACAACTGCCCGCAGGGCTTGTCTGTCGGAACCACAACATCGGCGCCCGATCTCCCGGCTGGACCCGGAGCTGCGCCCGGGTTAACCTTGCCACCGGTTCCAATGCACCAGGAGTGGCACATGCAGATCGGCGTTCCCAAGGAAATCAAGAACCATGAGTACCGCGTCGGCCTCACGCCGGCCAGCGTGCGTGAACTGGCCGCGCATGGCCACACGGTGCTGGTACAAAACGGCGCTGGCGCCGCCATCGGCCTCACGGACGAGGACTATCGCGCCGCCGGTGCCATGCTGTTGCCCAATGCGGCCAGCGTGTTTGCACAGGCCGAGATGATCGTCAAGGTCAAGGAGCCGCAAGCGTCGGAGCTGGCCCTGCTGCAGCCAGGGCAGCTCCTCTACACCTACCTGCACCTGGCCCCCGATCCGGCACTGACGGCAGCTTTGCTCAAGACGGGCAGCGTCTGCATTGCCTACGAGACCATTACCGGCCCCGGCCACACGCTACCGCTGCTCATCCCCATGAGCGAGGTGGCCGGCCGCATGGCCGTCCAGGTGGGGGCACATCATCTGGAGAAGTCGCAGGGCGGCATGGGGTTGCTGCTCGGCGGTGTGCCGGGCGTACCCGCGGCGCAGGTGCTGGTCCTCGGGGCCGGCACGGTGGGCGCCCATGCGGTGCAGATGGCCGTGGGCCTGGGTGCGCACGTGACGGTGCTCAACCGCAGTGCCGACAAGCTGCGCGCACTTGATGCACGCTACGGCAACCGCATCCGGACCCTGCTGGCGAGTGCGCACGCCATCGAGCAGGCCGTGCCGGAGGCCGACCTCGTGATCGGCAGCGCCCTGGTCGCCGGTGCCGCCGCGCCCAAGCTGGTCAGCCGCGCACTGGTATCCCGCATGAAAAAGGGTGCTGTCATCGTCGACGTCGCCATCGACCAGGGCGGCTGCTTCGAGACCTCACACCCCACCACCCACGCCGAGCCGACCTATGTGGTGGACGGCGTGGTGCACTACTGCGTGGCCAACATGCCGGGCAATGTAGCCCGCACCTCGACCTTTGCCCTCAACAACGCCACCCTGCCGCACGCCTTGGCGCTGGCAAACAAGGGCTGGCAGCAGGCGATGCGCGATGACCCGCACCTGCGAAACGGATTGAACGTGGCCCACGGCCACGTGACCCACGAA
>CAZJKR010000268.1:1956-3211 GCA_964546615.1 uncultured Curvibacter sp. | reverse complement strand
GCTGCTGGCCGCACTGGCCGAGCGCGCAGCCAGCGGTTTTGTCGGCATCACCGACGAAGCCAGCGCCATGGAGCTGGCCGGTCACGCGCCGCTGCTGGTGCCCGGCAGCGCGCAGAATTTCAAGGTCACGTACCCGGAAGACTTCGCCTTGGCCGAGGCGGTGCTGCGGGGCCGTGCGACAGACAGGAGCGAGACATGAACATCCGGGTGGGAGAGGGCTGGGACGTGCACGCCCTGGTGCCGGGGCGCAAGCTCATCATTGGCGGTGTCGAGATTGACTTCCACCTGGGCCTGCTGGGCCATTCCGACGCCGACGTGCTGCTGCACGCCATTACCGATGCCTTGCTCGGCGCAGCCGGGCTGGGCGATATCGGCCGGCATTTCCCCGACACCGACCCGCAGTTCCGCGGTGCCGATTCGGTGGTGCTGCTGGTGGAGGCGGCGCGGCGCGTGCGTGCCGAGGGCTGGCAGATCGGCAATGTGGACAGCACCATCGTGGCGCAGGCGCCGAAGATGGCGCCGCACATTGCGCCCATGTGCGAACGCATTGCCGCGGCCTTGGGCATCGAGCGCGCTCAGGTCAATGTCAAGGCCAAGACGGCCGAGAAGCTGGGGCCGGTGGGGCAGGGCCTGAGCATCGAGGCGCGTGCCATTGCGCTCCTTTTTCGATAGCTGTTTGCGTAGTTGGGATAAGGGCTGAGGCCCGTTTTTTCCACTATCTGGGGCTGCGCTGCAGCTTGATGTGGGCGGCCAGTCCGCCCGAATTGGTGTTGCCCAGCGCAAACTTGCCGCCCATGCGGCGTATGGTTTTTTCCACGATCGACAGGCCCAGGCCGGCACCGGTGGCCTCGGTACGCGCGGCGTTGCCACGGAAAAAGGGCTTGGTCAGGTTGGGCAGGTGCTCGGCGTCGACGCCGGGGCCGTGGTCGCGCAGCTTGAGCAGCACCCAGGGGTCGCGCGCCCTGGCAGCGATGTCCACCGTGGTCACGCCGGTGGCGGGTGTCTTGCCATAGCGGCGGGCGTTTTCCAGCAGGTTGGAGATCACGCGGCCGAGTTCCACCTCGTCGGCCAGCACCCACAGGCCGTCCTCCAAGTCAAGGCGGATGCGCATGTCGGCGCGGTTCTTGAAGGCGTAGATGCAGCTGCGGATCACCTCGTTGAGGCTGACCGGGCTGAGCCGGACATGGTCGGGGCGGGCGTAGTCGAGAAACTTGTCGATGATGGCGTCGAGCTGCTCGATGTCGGCCACCATGTG
>CAZJKR010000268.1:724-1885 GCA_964546615.1 uncultured Curvibacter sp. | reverse complement strand
CAGGTCGTGCGAAATGCCGGCCAGCATGACCGCGCGGTCCTGCTCGATCTTGGCGAGGCGCTGCGCCATGCGGTTGAAGCCGATGTTGACCTGGCGGATTTCACTCGTGGCCACCTTCTCGTCCAGCCGGCTGGCGGCGAAATCGCCCTCGCGCACGCGGCTGGCGGCAAACGAGAGCTGCTTGAGCGGCCGGTTGATCAGGCGCGCAATCAGCGCCGCGCCGGCCAGCGACAGGGCGGCGGCGGTGAGCAGCCAGATCAGCCAGGTGCGGCCGCCGGTCTGGTTGAAGCGGGCGCGGTCGAGCTGCATCCAGTAGTGGTCGCCATCGATCATGAAGCCGACCCACAGCCCGGGCTGCTGGTTGACGCTGTCGGCCACCACCGTGCCATCGCCCAGGCGCGCCGAGAGTTCGAGGGCGATGCGCCGGTCCAGCTTGTCGTCGTCGAAGGGTTCGAAGGTGTCACCGGGCTCGCGCGGCAGGATCAGTACGCCCTCCTGCTCTCTCATGGTCTTGAGCAGGGAGACGCGGGCGATGGCGTCCGAGTGGATGAGGGCGGCGCGGCTGAGGTTGACCAGCGAGGCAATCTGTTGTGCCGTCTGGATGGCGCGCGGTTCGACTTCAAGCGCACGCAGGGTCTGCAGCCAGGCGGCGATGCTGCCCAGCAGCAAGACGGTGAGCAGAAAGAAGGTACGCCAGAACAGACTCAGGCCGCGCTGCTGCGGGGCATCGGAGCCGACAAGATCGGCCTCCAGCGGTACCGGGCTGCTCAGCTCAGGCGAGGCCGGTCTGCGGGCAGTGCGCTGGAAGAGCGGGATCTTCAACCCGCACCATCCGGCACGAAGACATAACCCACGCCCCAGACCGTCTGGATGTAGCGCGGCGTGGCCGGGTCGACCTCGATCAGCTTGCGCAGGCGTGACACCTGCACATCAAGGCTGCGGTCGAAGGGCTCGAACTCGCGCCCGCGTGCCAGCTGCGCCAGTTTTTCACGCGACATCGGCTGGCGCGGGTGACGCACCAGGGCCTTGAGCATGGCGAACTCGCCGGTGGTCAGCGGCAGTTCCTCGCCGTCCTTGCGCAGGGTGCGGGCGCCGAGGTCGAAGCTGAAGGGGCCGAATGCTACCGTCTCGTTCTCGCTCGACGGGGCACCCGGTGCCTCC
>CAZJKR010000268.1:0-714 GCA_964546615.1 uncultured Curvibacter sp. | reverse complement strand
GTTGAAGGGCTTGCCCAGGTAGTCGTCGGCGCCGACTTCCAGGCCGACGATACGGTCCACGTCCTCCACCTTGGCGGTCAGCATGATGATGGGCGTCTTGTCGTTGGCGGCGCGCAGGCGGCGGCAGATCGACAGGCCGTCCTCGCCGGGCATCATCAGGTCCAGCACGATCAGGTCCACCGTTTCGCGCAGCAGGATGCGGGTGAGCGACTTGCCGTCTTCGGCCTGGAAGACCTCGAAACCCTCCTGCGTCAGGTAGCGGCGCAGCAGATCGCGGATGCGGGCGTCGTCATCCACGATCAGGATTTTGTCGACGCGGCTGGAACTGGAAGTGGCCATGATCTCCCTCGGCAAATTTGTAACAGCCACGATTTTGCAGGCCGAAGACTGGACGCGGCCAGATTTGGCGCCGACTTTGACAGTCTGTTACAAAAAGCCGGGGCCGGTGTGTCACTGCCTGCGAGCTGCCGCATGGCTGTTCACCCACCGTGTGCCCCTGCGGTGAGCGGAGCGCTTACAGTGCGAACCATGAAGATTCAGCATGTTCTTGCTGTCAGCCTGCTCCTGGGCAGCAACGTCTGGGCCCAGCCGGCGGGGGCGGGGCCGACCGCTGCCGCGCGGGAAGCACGTGAGCAGCGGCGCGCCGAGATGCGGCAGGCCCTGCAGTCGTCATCGCCGGCGCCAGCCGCAGCACCACGGCAGCTGTCGCCGCAG
>CAZJKR010000267.1:0-3258 GCA_964546615.1 uncultured Curvibacter sp. | reverse complement strand
GACGCCATCACGGCGCAGACGCTGCTGCTGCGCGGCGCCAACTCCGACCTGCTGTCGGCCGACACCGCCACCGCCATGACGCAGCGCGGCCCGCGTGGGCGGTTGGTCGAATTCGCCGGCGTGGGCCACGCCCCGACCCTCATCGCCCCGGACCAGGTGCAGGTGGTGAGCGACTTCCTGCTGGGTGAGGTGTGAACGTTCCATGAAAAGCCTCGCCGCCGAAAACGCCGCGCCGGCCCGCGTGCCGGAGCTGATTGCCGCCACCGCGCACAGCCTGCCCGACCACGTACATGCGCTGGCACGGGCACGCGCGTTTGCCGAGCCTCTGTTGGCCGGCGAAACGCTCGACACCGGCGAGAACATGCTGGCGCATGCCGACGCCGTGGCCGCCATCCTCAAGACCATCGGCGGCTCCGAGGCCATGCAGGCCGCCGCCTATCTGGTCTACGCCTGCGCCCACCTGAACAAGCCGCAGGAAGTGATTGCCAAGGCCTTCGGCGACAGCTTTGCCGAGCTGGCGGTCGAGACCACCAAGCTGGTGCAGGTGCAGCGCCAAGCCCGTGCCGCCCAGGTGGCTGCCGAGCGCTCCGGCACGCCGGTGCCGATGGCCCAGACCGCCGCGGCCCAGACCGAGAACGTGCGCAAGATGCTGCTGGCCTTCTCGCGCGACCTGCGCGTGGTCATGCTGCGCCTGGCCTCGCGCCTGCAGACGCTGCGCTGGTTCGCCGCCAGCAAGCAGCCGGTGCCCGCCGGCCTGGCGGCCGAGTCGCTCAACGTGTTTGCGCCGCTGGCCAACCGGCTGGGCATCTGGGAGATCAAGTGGGAGATGGAAGACCTGTCCTTCCGCTTCCTGGAACCCGACACCTACCGGCAGATTGCCCGGCTGCTCGATGAAAAGCGCGTCGAGCGCGAAGCCTATGTCGAGCAGCTGCGCGCCCGGCTGGAGCACGAGCTGCAAGGCCAGGGCATCCATGCCCGGGTGCAGGGCCGGCCCAAGCACATCTACAGCATCGTCAAGAAGATGCGCGGCAAGTCGCTCGGTTTCGACCAGGTCTACGACGTGCGGGCGCTGCGCATCGTGGTCAACACCATTCCCGACTGCTACGCCGCCTTGAGCTGGGTGCACAGCCAGTTCGCGCCCGTCACCGAGGAGTTTGACGACTACATCGCCAAACCGAAACCCAACGGTTACCAGTCGCTGCACACCATCGTGCGCGACGCCGATGGCCGCCCGATCGAGATCCAGATCCGCACCCAGGCCATGCATGAACATGCCGAGCACGGCGTGGCGGCCCACTGGGCCTACAAGGAGGCCGGCGCCAAGGGCTACAGCGGCGTATCGGCCGACAGCGCCTACGACGCCAAGATCGCCGTGCTGCGCCAGCTGATGGCCTGGGAGCGCGATCTTTCCGCGCCGCAGCAGGGCCAGGGTTTCTTCGAGGACCGTATCTATGTGCTGACGCCCGACGCTGCCATCGTCGAGCTGCCGCAAGGGGCCACGGCGGTGGACTTTGCCTACAGCGTGCACACCAACCTGGGCCACCGCTGCCGCGGCGCGCGCGTCGACGGCGCCATGGTGCCGCTCAACACCCCGCTGAAGAACGGCCAGACGGTGGAGATCACGGCCGCCAAGGAAGGCGGGCCGTCGCGCGACTGGCTCAACCAGGAACTGGGCTACCTGGTCAGCCCGCGCGCACGTGCCAAGGTACGCTCCTGGTTCAATGCGCAGGCCATGCACGAAACCGTGGCACGCGGCCGCGAGGCGGTAGAAAAGCTGCTGCAACGCGAAGGCAAGACCGCCATCAAACTCGACGATCTGGCCGCGCAGCTCGGCTTTTCCTCCGCCGAGGCACTGTTCGAGGTGGTAGGCAAGGACGAGTTCTCGCTGCGCAACATCGAGACCCTGCTGCGTCCGCCCGAACCGCCAACCGCGGCGGACGAGCAGCCGCTGCTGCGCAAGTCCAAGGCCGACGGTAAGCGCGCCGGCGTACTGGTGGTCGGCGTCGATTCCCTGCTGACCCAGCTCGCCAAATGCTGCAAGCCGGCGCCGCCGGACGAAATCCGCGGTTTCGTCACGCGCGGCAAGGGCGTCAGCGTGCATCGGGCGGACTGTGCCAATCTGCGTGAAATGGCGGCCCGCAATGGCGAGCGCGTGATCGAGGTCGAATGGGGCCTGCCCAAGCAGGGCGAGCCCGCCTTGTACCCGGTCGATGTCACGGTGGAAGCCGTCGACCGTCAAGGCCTGCTGCGCGACATCCTGGAAGTCTTTTCCAAGGAGAAACTCAACGTGATCGCCGCCCAGACCCAGACCGTCAAGGGCATCGCCTGGATGAGCCTCACCGTGGAGATTGCGGACGCCACCCGGCTGGGCAAGGTCTTGGGCAGTGTGGCCGGGCTGACCGGCGTGCGCTCGGCGCGCCGACGCTGAACACCGCCCCGGCGCCGTGCCTGCGCCTCACCTGAGTTGAACCGAACCACTCACCGTGACCTGCACCATTCCCTTGCCGGCTTCCACCGGCAGCGCCTCGGTTGTCGCGCTGCTCGCTGCCAGCGCCATCATGCGCGGGCGCGGCGGGCTGGACTCTTCGGTACTGACGGCCACCTCCCGCAGGCCGTAGCCGGCAAAACCGAAGGCCCGGGCAATCTCCGCGGCACGGGCCTTGAAGCGCTCGATGGCCTGCGCCTGCACCTGTGCTTCCACCTGGGCCTGCTGTTCGCGGCTCAGGCTAAAGGCCACCCGCGCCACCGTGAGGCCCTGGATGCGACCCGCCACGGTGCTGAGACGGGCAAAGTCACGCCCCTCCAGCAGCAGTTCGGCCGTTCCCTGCCAACCGCTGATCTGGCCGTCCCGGTTGCGCCGTGGCGTGAGGGTGAAGTTGCCGGTGCGCACCTGCAGCGCCCCGGGCGTGGCCGCCGTGCGCGCCTCCTTCAGGGCGTCGTCCAGGGCCGCCTTGAGCTGCGCCTGCACCGCCTGCGCGTCGCTGCCGTCGCGGCTGGTGCTCATGACCAGTTCCAGCCAATCCTGCGCCACTTCGAGCGTGGCCGCCGCCGACAGTTGCACCACGTTCTGGGGCGGCGGGATTTGCTGGGCCGATGCGACCCAAGACGCCGTCAACAGGGCGCAGGAAGCTATTATTTTGATAGCATTTTTCATACAGACTCCAAGGAATGACCGGTTTCAAGGTTGCGGCCGGGCCGTGCTTGGCTGCGCACGCTGCTGGCGCAATTGCTCGCGCAGCGCCTGCCGCTCCTGCGGCG
>CAZJKR010000266.1:1765-3266 GCA_964546615.1 uncultured Curvibacter sp. | reverse complement strand
GGGCCGAGCAGGGCGACGAACTCGCCGGCCTCGGCCACCAGGTTGACGTCGCTGACGGCGTTGAAGCTGCCGAAGCGTTTGGCGATGCCGTGCAGGGCGACGCGGCTCATGGCTGGGCCTCCGCCAGATGCACCTGGGGCCGTGTGCAGGTCAGCAGGGCGTGGAAGGGTTCGGGCGGCCGTTCATCAAGAAAGAAGTGGTCCATGTCCGCCAGGTGGCCGCCGCGCGCCATGGCGGCGCGGCCGAACTTGCTCCGGTCGGCCACCAGCAGCGACTGGCGGCAGTTGAGGCGCATGGCTTCGCGCGCCACCACCTCGTCGGGGCTGAAGTCGAGCAGCGTGCCGTCGGCCTCGATGCCGCCGACGCCGAAGATGGCGTAGTCGGTCTTGAAGCTGGCAAAGCAGCGGGCGGCGGTTTCGCCCACCACGTCGAGGTCGGCCGGGCGCAGCAGGCCGCCGGCCACCGTGATTTCCAGTCCTTCGCAGCCGGCCAGCGCAAACACCACGCGCAGGCTGTTGGTGACCACGCGCAAATGCCGGTGGCCGCGCAGCGCCAGCGCCACCTGGTGCGGCGTGGTGCCCAGGCCGATGGCCAGCGAGGCGCCGTCGGGGATGTGGGTCGCCACCGCCTCGGCGATGCGGCGCTTGCCCTCGATGTGCTGTACCTGGCGCGTTTCCCACGGCAGGTTGGCGCCGCCGGGCGGCAGCGTCACGCCGCCGTGCACGCGCCGCAGCAGGCCCTGCTCGCTCAGGCGGTTGACGCCGCGGCGGATGGTCTGCGGCGTGACGCTGAACTGGCGCGCCAGGTCGTGGATGTCCACCAGACCGCGGTCACGCACCAGTTCGATGATCTGGTGTTCACGCGAACCGGCTTTCGGCTCCAGAATGTTCGTTTGAATGTTCATGATGTCGGAATGAAAGCGTAGGAGGCTTGTGTGACATCGCCGTGTCAAAACCGAGTGGCAGCATCGGCTGTCATGAACATGACCCAGAACCGCCCCGACCATCCGCAAGGAGCCCGCCCATGTCTGTGAACCCTGTGCTCGTGCAGTTGAGCGACACCCATGTGGTGGCCCCCGGCCGCCTGCTGATGGGCCGTGTCGATACGCCCGCGTTTCTGCGCCAGGCGGTGCAGAGCGTGTTGCGCCTGCAGCCGGCGGCCACGGCGGTGCTCGTCACCGGCGACCTGGTGGACCGCGGCAGCGTGGAGGAATACCGTTACCTGCGCGAGCTGCTGGCGCCGCTGACGTGCCCGGTCTGGCTGATGCCGGGCAACCACGATGCCGCCGCGGCGCTGCGCGCGGCCTTCCCCGACCACGGTTATCTGCAGCCCGACCCGCACGATGCGGCGCTGGCGCCCTTCGTGCTGTATGCGCAGGCGCTGGATGGCCTGCGCGTGGTGGCGCTCGATACCGTGGTGCCGGGTGCGCCGCATGGCGCGCTGTGCGAGGCGCGGCTGCGCTGGCTGGTTCCAGGCAGGGTTGAGATCATCGTGCGCACCG
>CAZJKR010000266.1:0-1755 GCA_964546615.1 uncultured Curvibacter sp. | reverse complement strand
ACGCTGGCGCAGGCGCCCGATGTGCCCACCGTGCTGGCCATGCACCACCCGCCGTTCGTCACTGGCATCGCGCACATGGACGAGATGGGGCTGCGACAGGGCGCGGACGAACTGGCCGCGCTGCTGCGCCGCCACCCGCAGGTGCAGCGCGTGATCTGCGGCCACCTGCATCGCGCCATCGTGCAGGGTTTCGGCGGTACGGTGGTCATGACGGTGCCGTCAACGGCGCACCAGATCGCGCTGGACCTGCGCGCTGACGGCCCGGCCGCCTGGCTGATGGAGCCGCCCGGCTTCGGTGTGCACACCCTGCGCAATGGCCGTCTGGTGTCGCACGTGGCGGCCAGCGGCGAGTACGGGCCGGCCAGCCTGTTCTGAGGCGGCCTTGAGCGTTGGGGGCGGCCGCGCTTTGCGGCGCTGGCGTCAGCGGGCGATGAGCCTGCCGCTGTCGTCGGACAGGACGACTTCGACCCGTCGGTTCATCTGCCGGCCTGCCGCGGTGGCATTGCTGCCCACGGGCGAGGTTTCGCCGTAGCCGCGCGCCGTCACCCGCTCCATGCCGATGCCCTGGCGCATGAGCGCCAGGCGCACGGCGTTGGCGCGCTGATCGGAGAGTGCCTGGTTGTAGGCATCGCTGCCGGTGCTGTCGGTGAAGCCCTCGACCAGCGCATTGCGTTGCGGAAATTCCTTGAGCACCGCCGCGAGCTGGTCGACCATGCGCAAGCCGCCGGGCTTGAGTTCGGCGCGATTCACATCGAACAACACATCGCCCAACGTGATGACCATGCCGCGCGGGGTGGCTTGGGCATTGAGTTCGCTGAGCCGGGCTTCGAGCTGCCGGTTGCGTTCCATGGCCATCTGGGTCAGGCGCTGTGCTTCGGCCGACTCGACGCGAGCCCGGTCGGCGCTGCGCTGTGCAGCCGCAGCCTCCTGTGTGCGTGCCGCGAGCTGGATCTTGTTGCGTTCAGCGCCAGCGCTGGCCACCATGCCTTCGGCAGTCCTCATGGCCATGGTTTCGCGCACGATGGCTACGCGTTGCGAGGCCAGGTAGGCCAGGTGATCGACCTGGGTTGCATCTTCGTTGCGTCCCCAGGCTGCGTTGGCCTTGCTCATGGCGTCGCTCGCCAGCTGCATTTCGGCGCCGGCCTGGTTTTGTGCGCGCGGATCAGCCTGCACGATGCGGTAGTCACGTCGGGCCTGTTCCAGCTGGGCATTGTTGTCGGGAACGCTGCTGCAGCCCGCCAGGACAGCTGCGGCCACGATGGTCAGGGAAATCAGGTCGAATTTTTTCATGATGATCTTTCGGTGAGAGGCTTACTTGGCGCTGCGTTCGATTTCCTGGCGCAGCACCCGGTTGCTTTCGTGCAGTTCGGCGGCCGCTTTCCCGGCCTGGATGTTGCGCGCCTTGGCCTCGGCCAGCAGGGCGTCCACCTGGGCGGCTTCGGACAGCATCAGGGCGCGTTGCTCCTTGCCTTCGGCCATGGCGGCTCTGGCCTGGGCGAGTTTGTCGCGGGCGACGGCCATTTCAGTTGGCGCCAGTTCGGTGGCGCCGGCGCGAGCGGCACTGTCTACCGCTGCCGTGGATACCGCCATCTGCGCGGCGGGCAGGGGGGTGTTCGCGTAGACCGGCTGCATTAAAGCGCTCATCAGGAGAATCGCAGGCAACCAGTGCACGGACCTGATTTGCGGGGTGTCGTTTCTCCGGCGCGGTTTGAAAACGGTGTTCATCGTGGGCTCCTTCGTGGCCATCAATCAGAA
>CAZJKR010000265.1:1816-3274 GCA_964546615.1 uncultured Curvibacter sp. | reverse complement strand
CCCTGGTGCTGACCGCCACCGTGAGGTAGGCCACCAGACGCGCCAGACCGTGGGCGGCCAGGGCGCCCAGCACCCCGAGCGCCGTGGTCACCAGCGCAATCGGCAGCAGCCAGGGCTCGGCGGCAAGTGCGGCATGGCCGGCTTCCGGGCCCAGGATCACCGCGTGGACACGGATGATGCTGTACACGCCGACCTTGGTCATGATGGCAAACAGGGCGGCCACCGGCGCCGTGGCCGCTGCGTACGTGGCCGGCAACCACAGGTACAGCGGCACGATGGCGGCTTTCAGGCCGAACACCACCAGCAGCACCAGGGCGCCGATCTTGAGCAGCGCGC
The DNA here is from genome assembly GCA_964546615.1 of uncultured Curvibacter sp. Lineage (GTDB taxonomy): Bacteria > Pseudomonadota > Gammaproteobacteria > Burkholderiales > Burkholderiaceae_C > Hylemonella. The sequence continues at coordinate 2,938 of CAZJKR010000265.1, read as the reverse complement.
TCTGGCCGGCGTCGAGCTGGGCCACGCGCAGCGCCATGTCGGCCATGTTGAGGGTGCCGGTCAGGGCGTAGAGGATGGCCAGCCCGATCAGGAACAGCGCCGAGGCCACCAGGTTCAGTACCACGTAGTGCACGCCCACCCGGAAGCGCTCCCGGCCCTGTCCGTGCACCAGCAGCACGTAGGAGGCGATCAGCAGCACCTCGAAGAACACGAACAGGTTGAACAGGTCCCCGGTGACGAAGGCGCCCGACAGGCCCATGAGCTGGAAATGGAACAGCGCGTGGAAGTAGCGCCCATGGGCATCCCAGCCGCCGGTGGCATACCACAGCACCGGCACCGCGATGGTCCAGGTCAGGGCCAGCATCATGGCGCTGAGCCGGTCCACCACCAGCACGATGCCGAAGGGGGCTGGCCAGGCACCCAGCGGATAGACGGTCAGCACACCGCCGGCAGCCTCGGTCATCAGCCGCCAGGCCAGCACGGCGCCGAAGAAGGCGCTGGCGAGGCTGAGAATGCGCGCGCGTCGCAGCTGGCGACCGCCATGGCTGGCCTGTCCGCCGCCATCCCCCATGAGCAGGAGGGCCACCGCGGTGAACAGGGGCAGCAGCACCGGCAGCACCGGCAGGTGGCTGGCAAAAAAAGTGTTGAGCAATTCGGTCATGCCTGTCTGCTCCGGTTGCGTGACGCTTCGGGTTCGTGGCCGTCCACATGGTCGGTGCCGGTTTCATGGCGGCTGCGCAAGGCCAGTTCGATCACGAAGCCGGTGGTGGCAAAACCGATCACGATGGCGGTCAGCACCAGGGCCTGCGGCAACGGGTCGGCCACCCGCGTTGCCGCGCCCAGGATGGGGGCGGCATCGAGCCACAGGCGCCCCATGGCGAAGATGAAGACGTTGACGGCATAACCCAGCAGGCTCAGGCCGATCACCACCGGCCAGGTGCGGCCGCGCAGGATCAGGTAGATACCGGTGGCGGTGACCACGCCGATGCCTGTGGCAACCAGGAATTCCAGGCTCATGATTTGTCTCCGTGGGCGGGTGCGGTGCCGGGTTCGCGCGTGACGGCACCCAGGGTGGACAGCGTCAGCAAGGTGGCGCCAACCACGGTGAGGTAGACGCCGAGG
>CAZJKR010000265.1:0-1806 GCA_964546615.1 uncultured Curvibacter sp. | reverse complement strand
CACGGGGACATGCGGGTGCCCGTGCGCACTGGTCAGGAAGGGGTGGCCGAGAACAAAAGCCCCCACGCCCGTCAGGCCCGCGATGCCCAGACCGCTACCGATCCAGCGCACGAAGCGGCGCCCGCCGCCGGCGTGCAGCAGCGCTTCGGCGCGGGTCTGGCCCAGCGCCATGTACTGCAGCACCAGCGCGACGGCGGTGACCAGACCGGCGATGAAGCCGCCACCTGGCAGGTTGTGGCCGCGCATGAAGATGTAGAGCGTCACCACCAGCGCCAGCGGTAGCACCACACGGGCGGCGACACGCAGCATCAGCGGCTGGGCGGCGAAGGTCCAGGTCCGGCCGGCGTCGTCACTGGCCGGGCGGCGCGTGCGCATGCCGTCCATCAGGGCCAGCACACCGATGGCGGCAATGCCCAGCACGGTGATCTCGCCGAAGGTGTCATAGCCGCGGAAGTCGACCAGGATGACGTTGACCACGTTGGTGCCGCCGCCGGCGATGGCCGACTGGTTGAGGAAATACCAGGCGATGGAGTCATGGTCGCGCGTGAGCATGACCCAGGCCAGCCAGGCCATGCCACCGCCGCCTGCCAGCGCCAGCACGCCGTCGCGCAGGCGGCGGGTGGTCGATGATTCACGCGGGCTCTGGCGTGGCAGCAGGGCCAGCCCCATCAGCAGCAGCACGGTGGAAACCACCTCGACGGTCAGCTGGGTCAGCGCCAGATCCGGCGCCGACAGGGAGACGAAGGCGAGTGCCGTGACCAGGCCCACCACGCCGGTCACCACCACCGACTCGAAGCGCTGGTGGTGACGCAGCGCCAGCCAGGCGCAGGCGGTCAGCAGGCCCCACAGCACCAAGGCCGGCAGCGTGGCTGGCAGCAGGGTGCGCGAACCGGCGGCCGGCAGACCGCTGCCGAGCAGCGGGATCACGGCCACGGTCAGGGTGGCGATCAGCATCCAGGCGATGTAGCGTTGCAGCGAGGCATTTTCCAGCAGTGCGGTGACGCGACCGGCGCCACCGAAGAGGCGGTCCATGCTGCGCGTGAAGAGGTTCAGCCCGGTGAGCAGACCGAACCAGTTTTCTGAACTCAGGCGATGCAGGCGGCCACGGCGCGCCAGCCAGAAGTAGAAGCCGACGCCGGCAGCCAGCGCCACCATGCTGAGCAGCAGCGGCAGATTGAAACCGTGCCAGATGGCCAGGTGGAACTCCGGCGCGGCCGTGCCCAGCATGGCACCGGCGGCCAGCCGCACCATGGGTTCGAGCGTCAGGGCTGGCAGCACGCCGACGAGCACGCAGATCGCGGCCAGCAGCATCACGGGCAGGCGCATGCCCAGCGGCGGGTCATGTGGATGGGCGTCGGGCGGCAGGTCGCGTGCCGGGCCGTTGAAAAAGACGTCGTGCACCAGGCGCGCCGAGTAGGCCACGCTGCACAGCGCGGCCAGCGTGGCCAGCGCGGGCACGAGCCAGCGCCAGCCGCCGGCCTGGGCGAACTGCACGGCCTCGGTGAGGAACATTTCCTTGGACAGGAAGCCGTTGAACAGCGGCACCCCGGCCATGGCGGCGGCGGTCATGGCCAGGGTGGCGGTCCAGGGCATGGTGCGCCACAGGCCGCCGAGGCGACGCATGTCGCGCGTGCCGGTCTCATGGTCGATGATGCCCGCACTCATGAACAGCGCGGCCTTGAAGCTGGCGTGGTTGAGGATGTGGAAGACCGCCGCCACGGCCGCCAGTGGCGATCCCAGGCCGATCAGGAAGGTGATCAGGCCCAGGTGGCTGATGGTGGAGTAGGCCAGCAGGCCCTTGAGGTC
>CAZJKR010000264.1:1429-3290 GCA_964546615.1 uncultured Curvibacter sp. | reverse complement strand
ACGGGCCCGGAAGTAGCGCCAGAAGATCAGCGAGGGGATGGCCACGATCAGGCCAAACGCCGTGTTGTAGAGCGCGATCGAGATGCCATGCGCCAGCTGGGCAGGGTTGCCCCCACCCATGGCCTGGCCCACACCGCCGCCGCCCGCCTGCGAGCCAAAGATCTCGATCATGCCGATGACGGTGCCCAGCAGGCCCAGCAGCGGCGCGGCTGAGGCGATGGTGGCCAGGGCGCTCAGGTAGCGCTCCAGCCGGTGGGCCACAAGGCGACCACTGGCCTCCATGCTGGCGCGCAACTCGTCTTCGCTGCATCGAGGGTTGGCGTGCAGGGCGCGCAAGCCGCTGGCCAGAACTTCGCCCAGTGCCGAGTTCTGCTCGAGCTGGCTGATGACTTCAGTTGCCGGGACGCCCTGGCGCGAGATCATCAAGGTTTCATCCAGCAGCTTTGGCGGGGCGATCTTGACGGTTTTCAGGCTGAGAAAGCGCTCGATGATGAGCGCGAGTGCCAGAATGGAACAGGCGATCAATGGCCAGATCGGCCAGCCTGCGGCTTGTATGATCGAAAACAATGGAGACCCTCCGCGCAGATTGAAGCTGTGCGATTATGGCCCACGCTCGACGCCCCTTCGAAGGGGTGTCCGGGGGGCTCCCTGCAGCCGGATGTGTCGAGTTGTGTCATTTCACAAAATCTGTGGATAACTTTGTGAAGAAGTACCCCGGGGAGTGGCTGCAAGCCGCATCCATGCGGCCTGGCAACAGAACGATCACAAATGAGGCAGAGAAAAATTCAATCAAATCAATGGCTTGCAACGTAAATCCGTTCTTCCCGTCAGTCCGCTTCTTCGGCGTTGAATCCGGCGCCTGCTTGTGGAGTAATGCAATGCAGCATGTTGCGCCAAGCCTTGTTCCAAGCGATGTCCGGCTCTGACTTTCCCGCTACGACGGTCCGCATCTGGCCAGTTGGGGCGCTGTGCCGCGCCATTGCTGATGCGCTTGATGCGCGCTTCAATCCGGTCGCGGTGCGCGGCGAGATTTCAGGCTTCTCGCGCGCGTCCAGTGGGCATTGCTACTTCACGCTGAAAGACGAAAGCGGGCAGATCCGCTGCGCCATGTTCCGCCGCGCGGCCAGCCTGCTCGATTTCAGTCCGCGCGACGGCGAGCTGGTGGAGGTGCGCGGTCGGCTGGGTGTGTACGAGCCGCGCGGCGACCTGCAGCTGATCGTCGAATCGATGGGCCGGGCCGGGCAGGGGGCGTTGTTCGAGCAGTTCCTGCGCCTGAAGGCCAAGCTGGAGGGAGAGGGTTTGTTCGACCCGGCGCGCAAGCGGCCCCTGCCAGCCCTGCCGCGTGCCATCGGGCTGGTGACTTCGCTGGGGGCGGCTGCCTTGCACGACGTGGTGACGGCACTGCAGCGGCGTGCGCCGCACATCCCGGTGGTGCTGGCACCGGCCTCGGTCCAGGGGGGTAATGCGCCCGCGGAGCTGGTGGCGTCGCTATCAAATTTGTATCGGATGACGCAGCATGCGCAAGGGTTTGAGCTTGATTCGACTGATAAAACGGCAATCGACGTGATCCTGCTGGTGCGCGGCGGTGGCTCGATGGAGGATCTGTGGGCCTTCAACGACGAACGTCTGGCGCGCACGCTGGCGCAAAGCCCGGTGCCCGTGGTCTGTGGTGTCGGCCACGAGACCGACTTCACCATTGCCGACTTCGTGGCCGATCTGCGGGCGCCTACACCGACGGCCGCCGCCGAACTGGTGGCCGAGCCGCGCGACCTGTGGCTCGGTGCACTCGATCTGCTGCAGGAACGGCTGGGCGCTGCGGTGACGCGCGTACTCGACCGCCAGAGTCAGCGCCTGGACGTGG
>CAZJKR010000264.1:0-1419 GCA_964546615.1 uncultured Curvibacter sp. | reverse complement strand
CGGCCGTCCGCGCTGGCGGCGCGCCAGCGGCTGGCACTGGCCGGTCAGGCCCAGCGCTTGCGTTTTGCGGCTGAGCACGCCACGCGTCAGTGCCGGCGCGACCTTTTGCAGCTGGAAACCGCCTTGCCGCAGCAGTTGCAGCGTGGGTTGGCCGGCATGCAGCAGCGGTTGGAGCGCGCCGGCCTGCGCCTGGGGCTGCTGGATCCGACGCTGGTGCTGCAGCGCGGTTATGCCTGGCTGAGCGACGACGCAGGTCGCACCATCACCCGAGTCGGACAGACGCATGCCGGCCAGGCGCTGCAGGCCACCCTTGCCGACGGCAAGGTTGATCTGACTGTGTCACCCCGGGGCAAAAATTAATTCCTACAATCGGCGCTTTCGAACAACAACCCCGCGAGGACACCATGGAACACACCCTGCCCCCCCTGCCTTTTGCCATCGACGCCCTGGCGCCGCACTACTCCAAGGAGACGCTGGAGTACCACCACGGCAAGCACCACAACGCCTATGTGGTGAACCTGAACAACCTGCAAAAGGGCACCGAGTTCGAAAGCATGGACCTGGAGTCCATCGTCAAGAAGTCCAGCGGCGGCATCTACAACAACGCCGCCCAGATCTGGAACCACACCTTCTTCTGGAACTGCATGAAGCCCAACGGCGGCGGCGAACCCACCGGCGCACTGGCTACGGCCATCAACGCCAAGTGGGGCAGCTATGCGGCCTTCAAGGAAGCCTTCGTCAAGTCGGCCGTGGGCAACTTCGGTTCCGGCTGGACCTGGCTGGTGAAGAAAGCCGACGGCTCGGTGGACATCGTCAACATGGGCGCGGCCGGCACGCCGCTGACCACCGCTGACAAGGCCCTGCTGACCGTGGACGTGTGGGAGCACGCCTACTACATCGACTATCGCAACCTGCGCCAGAAGTTTGTCGAGACCTTCCTCGACAAACTGGTGAACTGGGACTTCGTCGCCAAGAACTTCGGCTGATTCCCGGCGCGTCAGCGCAAAGGCCTGGAGATCGCCGATCTCCAGGCCTTTTTTGTTGCCGATGGCCTTGGGCGGTCGCGGGGTAGGGATGTTGTTTGCCTGACGGTCATGTATCTTTTATAAGACTGATTGAAAAAATTTCTCACTTTTATTGATGGATTTTTTGCATGGTGAGATATAGATTCAAAAAATGGGGTCCACGTCAGAGCACAGAAAGCAAAATCTCGAACCATCAAATGATTTGGCCGATCGGCGCAACTGACCGGCAGGTTTTCGACCACGATCTCTGGAGATAAGAAATGAGCACCCAGCAACCCACCATCATCTACACGCTGACCGACGAAGCCCCGCTGCTGGCGACCAGCTCCTTTCTGCCCATCATCCGCACCTTTGCCGAGCCGGCAGGCGTCAACGTGGCCACCAGCGATATCTC
>CAZJKR010000263.1:1858-3301 GCA_964546615.1 uncultured Curvibacter sp. | reverse complement strand
GGCGCAGCGGCTGGCGCCCATGCCGACCAAGGCGTTGGTGGCGACGCGCCACCTGCTGCGCGAGGCGGGCAGCCGCAGCTTGGACCAGCAGCTCGATGCCGAGCGCGACACACAGTCGGCACTGGGCCGTACGCATGACTACATCGAAGGGGTGCAGGCGTTTCTCGACAAACGCAGCCCGCAATTCAAGGGGGAGTGAGACATGGGCCATCCGACCCAAGCTGAGGTACTGGCGCGCGAAGTGGGCACTTCCATGTTCGCCGCCGACCGCGCGTCACGTGAATTCATGCAGATGGAACTGCTGTCCTGCGCGCCGGGTCGTGCCGCCATGCGCATGACGGTGCGCGAACCCATGCTCAACGGGCATGCCATCTGCCATGGCGGGCTGATCTTCACTTTGGCGGATTCCACCTTCGCCTTTGCCTGCAACAGCTACAACAAGGTGGCGGTGGCGGCCGGCTGCAGTATCGAGTTCCTGCGGCCGGCGCATCTCGGTGACGTGCTGACCTGTGAAGGCGTGGAGCAGACCCTGCAGGGCCGGCATGGCATCTACGACATGAAGGTGAGCAACCAGCGTGGCGAAGTGGTGGCCATGTTCCGCGGCAAGAGTGCCCAGATCCAGGGCGCCGTGATTCCGGAGGTCCAATGACGCAGCGTGAGTTTCCCTGGGAGCCGATCGAGACGGCCAGCATCGACGAGTTGCGCAGTCTGCAGCTCAAACGGCTCAAGTCCACTCTGCAGCACGCTTACCGGAATTCGCCGGTGTACCGCGCCAAGTTCGATACCGCCGGCGTCCACCCGGACGACTGCCAGTCACTGGCGGACCTGGCCAAGTTTCCCTTCACCACCAAGAAGGACCTGCGCGACAGTTACCCGTTTGGCATGTTCGCCGTGCCGCGCGAGCAGTGCGTGCGCATCCACGCCTCCAGCGGCACCACCGGCAAGCCCACCGTGGTGGGCTACACCGCCAAGGACATCGATACCTGGGCCACCGTGGTGGCGCGCAGCATACGCGCTGCCGGCGCCCGGCCGGGCGACATGGTGCACGTGAGCTACGGCTACGGCCTGTTCACCGGCGGCCTGGGGGCGCACTACGGTGCCGAGCGGTTGGGCCTGACGGTGGTGCCCTTCGGCGGCGGTCAGACCGAGCGTCAGGTGCAGCTGATCCAGGACTTCCGGCCTGACATCATCATGGTGACGCCGAGCTACATGCTGGCGATCGCCGAGGAGTTCGAGCGCCAGGGCGTCAGGCCGACCGAGTCCAGCCTGCGCATCGGCATCTTTGGCGCCGAGCCCTGGACCAACGACATGCGGCGCGCCATCGAGTTGCGCATGGGGCTGGACGCCGTGGACATCTACGGCCTGAGCGAGGTGATCGGCCCCGGCGTGGCCAGCGAATGTGCGCTGACCAAGGACGGGCCGACGATCTGGGAGGATCATTTC
>CAZJKR010000263.1:0-1848 GCA_964546615.1 uncultured Curvibacter sp. | reverse complement strand
CTACCCGGAGATCATCGATCCGGAAACCGGCGAGTTGCTGCCGGACGGCGAGGTCGGTGAGCTGGTCTTCACCAGCCTGACCAAGGAAGCGCTGCCCATCATCCGCTACCGCACGCGGGACCTGACGCGCCTGTTGCCGGGCAGCACACGCAGCATGCGGCGCATCGAGAAGATCACCGGCCGCAGCGACGACATGATGATCGTGCGCGGGGTCAACGTGTTCCCGAGCCAGATTGAGGAGCTGATCCTGCGCCGCCCCGAACTGGCCCCCCATTACCAGTGCATCCTGCGCCGCGGCGGGCCGCTGGATGACCTGCACGTGGTGGTGGAGACGCGCCCGGGTGTGTCGCCCGACAGCTTGGCCGCCCGCGCCGCAGGCAAGCAGCTGCAACACGAGATCAAGGCCTATATCGGCACCAGTGTCGAGATTGAACTGCGCCCGGAAGGCGGCGTGGAGCGCAGCGCGGGCAAGGCCAAGCGGGTACTGGACCAGAGACGCTAAGATCGCACCCACAAGATTCGGGGAGACTTCTACATGGATGACAGGGCCGTTTACCGCAAGTCAGGCAAAGGGACGGAGGCGATCGCCTCACGCAGTCTGACCGGCAAGCTGCGTACTTTGCTGATCCTGGTCGACGGCAAGAAGCCGGTCGAGGAGTTGCGCCGTCTCGCTGCGGGCCTGGGTGAATCGGAGCAGTTGCTGGCGCAGCTTGACGTGGAGGGTTATATCGAAGTCGTTGCCGTGGCGGCGCCAGCGCCTGCTCCGGTGAAGGCCGAGCCCACAGCCGTGCCCGGACGCAGTCTGGCACCGGCCAAGACCTTGGCCTCGCGCTTGCTGCTGGAAGCGCTCGGACCGATGGCGGATGAGGTCTGTCTGAAAATTGAAGCTGCCGGCACCTTGCCGCAGTTCGTCGAGGCCATGAAGCGGGCCTATGTGCTGGTGCGTGAGGTGCGTGGCCAGGCGGCGGCGGACCGCTTGGGTCAGGAAGTCGAAGCCCGGTTGCCGGTCGCCTGAGAGGTCTCGCGGCCCTTGCCGCGCGACCTCAGGCGGCCAGCCAGGCGTTCAGGCGATCCTGATCGTGCACCGACAGACGCCAGGTGCGCACCCCGCGGGGCAGGTGCAAGGTCAGCTGCAGCAGGCGTTTGTCACGCGCCACCAGTGCCGATACCTTGCTTTGTGTGCCGGCGTAGAGCAACAGGTCATCGAGTTTCGTCAGTCGCCAGCCACTGCGCCGACGCCCGATGCCCACCTCCACACCCAGCCACTCGTCGCCTGCGGCAAAACCGGCCTGCTCGGCCGCGCCACCGCGCAGCACGGTCTTGATCTGCAGGGACGTACCTTCGCTGACGCGTAAACCCAACTGTTGCGCCAACTGTGCCGGTTCTTCCTGGACGGCAACGCCGTGCTGCATCAGCAGTTCCTTGAGTGGCAGCTCGGCAGTGCTGTGAACCCAGCGCTGGAGCTCGCGGCTGAATGAGCGGCCGGCAAGCGCCTGCAGTACCTGCAACAGGTCATCCTCGACCATCGGCCCGCCCCCGCAGCGTCGCCACAGTGCGCGCATGACGTCGTCGAGCGTATGAGCGCCTTCCGCCCGCAGGGTGAGGTCCAGGCACAGCCCTACCAGCGCCCCTTTGCTGTAATAGCTGACCGTGGCGTTGGGCGTGTTCTCATCCTGGCGGTAGTACTTGAGCCAGGCGTCGAAGCTGGCCTGGGCCACCGATTGCACGGCACGCCCGGGCGTCTGCTGAACCTGGTTGACGGCCTTGTTCAGCAGTTTGAGGTAGGTCGCATCGTCGATCAGGCCGGCGCGGCGCAGCAGCAGGTCGTCGTAGTAGCTGGTGAAGCCT
>CAZJKR010000262.1:0-3342 GCA_964546615.1 uncultured Curvibacter sp. | reverse complement strand
GGCTGCCTTCCATGATGGAAGCGTTGTCCGAATAGGCCACCACCGTGTGCTGCGGGCTGGTCTGGTGCGTGTGGCGGATCATGCCGAACATGCTGCGTTCCTGGCGCACACCGTCGATGGTGAAGTCGGCATTGAAGATCTTGTGGCGGCAGTGTTCGCTGTTGGCCTGGGCGAACATCATCAGCTCCACATCGGTCGGGTTGCGCTTGAGATCGCTGAAGGCCTGGACGAGATAGTCGATCTCGTCGTCCGCCAGCGCCAGGCCCCAGGCCACGTTGGCCTGCTCCAGCGCGGCCCTGCCGCCGCTCAGGATGTCCACGTGGTCCATCGGCGCCGGGTGCAGCTCGGTGAACAGCCCATAGGCCTGCTCACGTGTGGTCATGGCGCTTTCGGTCATGCGGTCGTGCAGCAAGGCGGCCACCTGCCCGAGCTGCTCGGGGCTCAGGCTGGCCTGGCCGAGCAGGCCGGACTTGAGGGTGAGTCGGTACTCGACGATGCGCTCGACCCGGCGCACGACCAGGCCACAGTTGTGGGCAATGTCGGTGGCCTTGGAGGCCCAGGGCGACACCGTGCCCAGGCGCGGCGCCACCACCACCAGCGGCCCGGTCTCTTTTCCATTCTCGGGGCCGCTGTAGGGCTCCCCATAGCTCAGCAGCGCCGCCAGCTGGCCCTGCAGTTCGGCCGAGGGGGCGTGGTCACAGGCCACCAGGTGGACGTAACGGGCGGCGATGCCGCTGATCTTGTCGTGGATGGCCTGCAGGCCGGGGAGCAGTTGCTGGACACGGAACGCACTGAGGGCGCTGCCGCCTTCGAAAGAGGTGATATGCAGGGTCACTGTGGTGGCCTTGATGAGGGTGGCGGACGGACGGTCCGGGGAAACCCCGATTTTAGCCGGGACCGCCTGCGACGCCGGCCGCCCGCCTGCCTGCACCGGGCGCGCGGCCGACGGGGAATCGCCCCGGATGGGATAATTCAGCCCCATGACGATCACCTACAAAGACGACGCCGGCATCGCCGGCATGCGCGTGGCGGGCAAGCTGGCCGCCGAAGTACTGGATTTCCTCGCTCCCCATGTCAAGCCAGGCATCACCACCAATGAGCTCGACATGCTGGCCCACGGCTACATCGTGGACGTGCAGGGTGCCATTCCCGCGCCGCTGAACTACGCGCCCTCGGGCTACAACCCCTACCCCAAGTCGATCTGCACCTCGATCAACCACCAGGTCTGCCACGGCATCCCGAACGACAAGCCGCTGAAGAAGGGCGATATCGTCAACATCGACATCACCGTCATCAAGGACGGCTGGCACGGCGACACCAGCCGCATGTTCCAGGTCGGCGAAACGTCGATTGCCGCCAAGCGCCTGTGCGCCATGACCTACGACGCCATGTGGCACGGCATCGTGCAGGTCAAGCCCGGCGCGCGCCTGGGCGACATCGGCTGGGCGATCCAGAAATTCGCCGAGAGCAACGGCTTCTCGGTGGTGCGCGAGTTCTGCGGCCACGGCATCGGCCAGGGTTTCCATGAAGAGCCGCAGGTGCTGCATTACGGCAAACCCGGCACCGGTGAGGAGCTCAAGGCCGGCATGACCTTCACCATCGAGCCCATGATCAACGCCGGCCGGCGCGACATCAAGGAGATGGGCGACGGCTGGACCATCGTCACCAAGGACCATTCGCTCTCCGCCCAGTGGGAGCACACGGTGCTGGTCACACCCACCGGCTACGAGGTGCTGACGCTGTCGGCCGGCAGCCCGCCGCCGCCGGCTTTCGTGCCCGACGTCAAGACCTGAGCGCATCGGGTTCGTCCGCAGCTGGCTCGATTCCTGCTTCAATCCGGCGATGCAAACCACCCAGTCTCTGAGAGAGCAGTACCGCACCCGCAAGGCCGAACTGCTGCAGAAAGTCGCCGACACCGGCGCCTCCACCCGCCATGTGCGCAGCACCCTGCACCAGCTGGCGCGCCTGGCCGACGGCATGCTCAAGACCCTGTGGCAGCAGGCCGGCTTCGGCCCGTCCTGCACCCTGGTGGCCGTCGGCGGCTTCGGCCGCGGTGAGCTGTTTCCCCATTCCGACATCGATGTGCTGCTCTTGCTGCCGCCGGGCCAGTCGCCGGATGGCGACGAGGCACTGCGCCAGCGCATCGAAACCTTCATCAGCAATTGCTGGGACGCCGGGCTGGAGATCGGCTCCAGCGTGCGCACCGTGGAGGACTGCCTGGCCGAAGCCGCCAAGGATGTCACGGTGCAGACGGCGCTGCTGGAATCGCGCCTGATCACCGGCGATGCCGAGCTGTTCAAGACCTTTCGCTGGCAGTTCCGCCAGGCGCTCGATGCGCGCGCCTTTTTCGTCGCCAAGACGCTGGAGATGCAGCAGCGCCACAGCAAGTTCGAAGACACGCCCTACGCCCTGGAGCCCAACTGCAAGGAGTCGCCCGGCGGCCTGCGCGACCTGCAGATCATCCTGTGGGTGGCGCAGGCGGCCAGCTACGGCAAGTCCTGGGATGAACTGGCCGCCTCCGGCCTGGCCACGCCGTTTGAGGTCAAGCAGCTCAAGCGCTTCGAGGCCATGCTGCAGCTCATCCGCCTGCGCCTGCACCTGACGGCCGGGCGGCGCGAGGACCGGCTGGTATTCGACCTGCAGACCGCCGTGGCCGCTGCTTTCGGCTACAGCGCCGACGTGGCCGAAGGCAAGCTCAAGATGCGCGCCAGCGAGCTGCTGATGCGCCACTACTACTGGGCCGCCAAGGCCGTGACCCAGCTCAACCAGATCCTGCTGCTCAACATCGAGGATCGCATCAAGCCCTCACCCCAGACACCGATTCCGATCGACGAGCGCTTTGCCGACAAGGCCGGCCTGATCGAGGTGCGCAGCGACGACCTCTACCAGCGCGAGCCGCACGCCATCCTGGAAACCTTTCTGGTCTACCAGACCACCGAGGGCGCCAAGGGCCTGTCGGCCCGTACGCTGCGCGCGCTGTACAACGCGCGCGGCCTGATGAACGGCCGCTTCCGTGCCGACCCGGTCAACCGTGCCACCTTCATGCGCATCCTGCAGCAGCCCCAGGGCATCACGCACGCGATGCGGCTGATGAACCAGACCTCGGTGCTGGGGCGCTACCTCTGGCCGTTCCGGCGCATCGTCGGCCAGATGCAGCACGACCTGTTCCACGTCTACACCGTGGACCAGCACATCCTCATGGTGGTGCGCAACGTGCGGCGCTTCTTCATGGCCGAGCACACGCACGAATACCCGTTCTGCTCGCAGCTGGCCGCCGGCTGGGACGAACCGTGGATCCTCTACGCGGCGGCGCTGTTCCACGACATCGCCAAGGGGCGCGGC
>CAZJKR010000261.1:0-3382 GCA_964546615.1 uncultured Curvibacter sp. | reverse complement strand
GATGTGCAAGGCCGGGTGAATCGCTACATCTCGATCAGCGCCGACATCACGGTGCTCAAGCACGCGGTAGTGCAACTCGGACGCTACAACCAGCGCATGTACGCCGTCATCGAGAACCTGCCCTGCGGCCTGAGCGTGACGGATGAGCACCTGAACATCGTGACCTACAACAGCCGCTTTGCGGACCTGATGGCCTGCCCGCCGGAAGTGATGTCGCAACGCCCGCTGCGTGCGGAATCCGTCTTGCGCTTCATGGTCGAGCGGGGCGACTTCGGCCCTGACAAGGAGCGGGCACTGCAGGAGTTGCTGGACCGCTACCGCCAACCGCAGTCGGAAAAATACCGCCGCACCACCCGTGACGGGCGCGTGATCGAAGTCAGCAGCGCGCCCATGCCCGGCGGCGGTCTGGTGACCACCTTCACCGATGTGACGGAGGAGGAGCGCAGCAAGCAGACGGCCGTGGAATACCGGCAGATCCTCGAAAGCGCGGTGGACGCGCTGGACGAGGCCTTCGTCATCTTCGACCGCGACGACCGTCTGTTTTACTGCAACGAGCAGTATCGGCAGATCTACCCGATGTCGTCGGATCTGCTGGTGCCGGGCGCCCTGTTCGAGAGTCTGGTGCGCGAGGGGGTCCGCCGTGGCCAGTATCCCGAGGCTGCGGGCCGCGAAGAGGCGTGGATCGCCGAGCGGCTGCAGGCGCACCAGGAGCAGTACCGCGTCCATGTCCAGCAGCTCGACACCGGTCGCTGGGTGCGCATTGTCGAAGCACGCACGCCGGACGGCTACCACGTGGGGTTTCGCATCGACATCACCGAGCTCATGCAGGCGGTGCAGGCGGCGGAGATGGCCTCGGTGGCCAAGAGCCAGTTCCTGGCCAACATGAGCCACGAGATTCGCACGCCGATGAATGCCGTACTGGGCATGCTCAAGCTGCTGCAGAGCACGCCGCTGGACAGCGAGCAGCAGGACTACGTGGTCAAGGCCGACGGCGCGGCCCGCTCGCTGCTCGGGCTGCTCAACGACATCCTGGATTTTTCCAAGATCGAGGCCGGCAAGCTGGCGCTGGAGTCCCGGCCCTTCCGGCTCGAGGAATTGCTGCGCGAGCTGTCGGTCATCCTGTCGGCCAATGTCGGCGGCAAGCCGATCGATGTGCTGTTTGACGTCGCTGCGGCGGTGCCCACTGCGCTGGTGGGCGATGCGCTGCGGCTCAAGCAGGTGCTGATCAACCTCGGGGGCAACGCCATCAAGTTCACCGAGCGCGGCGAGGTGCTGCTGTCGGTCGAGATGCTGGAGCGACGCGCCGAGGCGGTGCGCCTGCGCTTTGCGGTGCGTGACACCGGCATCGGCATTTCGCCCCAGGTGCAGGGCCATATCTTCGAGGGCTTTTCCCAGGCCGAGGCGTCCACCACGCGGCGTTTTGGCGGCACCGGCCTGGGGCTGGTGATCTCGCGGCGCCTGGTCCGTCTGATGGGGGGAGAAATCTCGCTGCAGAGTACGCCGGGGACGGGCAGCACGTTCTCCTTCACGCTCGACCTGCCCTTGGCCCGTGAACACGCCCGGGAGCAGGGGCGCCAGACGCCTCTGCTGCCCGGGCTGAAGTCCGGCGACGGCAAACCGCGGATGTTGCTGGTGGACGACCATCCGCTGGCGCTGACGCTGCTGGCGCGCATGGGACGCTCGCTGGGGTGGGCGATGGATGAGGCCAGCAATGCCGAGCAAGCCGCTCACCACATGGCCACACGCCAGGCAGCGGGCGAGTCCTACCATGCCTGCCTGCTGGATGCGCGCTTGCCACTGGGCAATACACCGGCGTTGTGCCGCCGTATCCGTGCGCAGTTCGCCGGCGCGGGCAGCATGCCCCTGATCATCCTCACCGGCGGCGATGGTCACGAGCGCCTGCTGCTGCGGGAGCAGGAGGATGAGGGCATGCGGATTGACGGCTACCTGCCCAAGCCGCTGACGACACTGATGCTGCTCGACGCGGTGGTGGAGGCGGGCATGCGGCGCCAGCGGCCGCAAGTCAGGCGGGGGGGCGCTCCATCCGGCGAGACCAGCGGGCGCCGTCTGCAGGGCCTGCGGGTGCTGGTGGTGGAGGACAACCCCATCAATCAGCAGGTGGTGGTGCAGCTGCTGCGTAACGAGGGGGCTGACGTGCACCTGGCCGCGGACGGCCGGCAGGGCGTGGCGGCGGTGGCGGCAGCGCAGCGTGCGGGCGCCCTGTTCGATGCCGTGCTGATGGACATGCAGATGCCGGTGATGGACGGGCTGGCGGCCACCCACGAGATTCGCAGCCGCCTGCGGCTGCCCCGGTTGCCGATCATCGCCATGACGGCCAATGCCATGGCGTCCGACCGCAAGCGCTGTCTGGATGCCGGCATGAACGACCACATTGGCAAGCCTTTCGAGCTGGAGCACCTGGTGGCCACCTTGCTGCGGCGCAGCGGGCGCAAGCCGGCGGCCGACGGGGGCACGGTCTTGGTATCACCGCGGACCAGCGAACCCGTGCTGCCATCCGTGCTGCTGGATCGTGCGGGCGCCTTGCGGCGTCTGGGGGGAGATCAGCGCCTGCTCGATGAGTTGACGGCCGCGCTCGTCGCCGATCTTGCGCAGCGACTGCCGGCCTGGGATCTGGCGCTGGCGCAGGGCGAGCTGGCGGATGCCAGGCGGCACATGCACTCGCTGAAGTCGAGCGCCGCGAGTGTGGGCGCCATGCAGCTGTCGGCCGTGGCGGCCGAGGCGGAGCGGCTCAGTGGCGATGGCGGTGCCTCGCCAGCCCGGGCCGCGGTGCGGCAGCGCCTGCAGACCGTGATCGCCGAGACGCTGGCGGCCCTGGGGGCAGCTTCGGCGGCGCCGCTCGGTGCGGCCCCCGCGGCGGCGTCGGCGGCGCCATCCGTCACGGTGGCGCAACGCGCGGCCATTGCGCGTCTGCTGAGCCTGGTGCGCGGCGCGGACCTGGATGCGCTGGATGCGGTGGACGAGGTGACGGCAGCCGCAGACCCCGCCCACGCGCAAGCCTGGGCCCCGCTGAAAGAGGCCGTGGAGGCGATGGATTTTGAGCGTGCCATCGCTCTGTGCGAACAGGCGCTGGCCCGGGTCGACGCCGGTGTTTAGCGGTCAAAATGGCCCCTAACCCTTGCAGAAAGGGCGCCGGTAGCTATGAAAAATATAGCGTCAGTTGCTGGCGCCCAGCGCCAGTGCGGCGGCCCGCGAGGCCGCCATGGCCGCGGCATCCGGTGCCTGCTGCGTCGGCCAGCCCGCCAGGTGCCGCTGCGCCAGGAGAATGCGTATCTGTCGATCGGCGAGCGCTGCAACGCCAACGGCAGCAAAAAGTTTCGCGAGCTGCAGGAAAAGGGCGACTGGCAGGGCTGCGTCGACATGG
>CAZJKR010000260.1:0-3412 GCA_964546615.1 uncultured Curvibacter sp. | reverse complement strand
GCGCGATCGAGCGGCAGAACCAGGTCATCGCACAGCAGCGGCACCAGCGTGAGCGAGAAGATCAGCGCGCCGATCAGTGCCATGGTGACCGACAAGGCCATCGGCTGGAAGATGCGGCCCTCGTGACGCTGCAGCGCGAAGATCGGGATGTGGGCCGCGATGATGATCAGCATCGAGAACAGCGTGGGCCGCCCGACCTCGTTGGCCGCGTCGATGATGGTCTGACGCCGTTCGCTTTCGGACATCTTCTCCGAGCTCTTCTCCAGCCGGTGCATGATGTTCTCGATCACGATCACCGCGCCGTCGACGATGATGCCGAAGTCCATGGCCCCGAGCGACAGCAGGTTGGCCGGCACGCCCATGATCTTCAGGCCCATGAAGGTGGCCAGCAGCGACAGCGGGATGATGACCACCACCGCCAGGCTGGCGCGCAGGTTGGACAGGAAGAGGTAAAGCACCAGCGACACCAGCAGCGCGCCCTCCACCAGATTGCCGAACACCGTGGACAGCGTCTTGCCCATCAGCCAGGTGCGGTCATAGAAGGGCACGATCTGCACGCCCGGGGGCAGCCCGCGCTCGTTGAGCTGGGCGATCTTGTCTTTCACGCCCTTGAGCACCACGCTGGCGTTCTCACCCTTGCGCATGATGACGATGCCGATCACGGCGTCGTCGTCGTCGTCCTGGCCGGTGATGCCCAGCCGTGGCACGGCGCCCAGCTTGATCTGGGCCACGTCGCGGATCAGCACCGGGGTGCCGTTGCGCGAGTCGAGCACGATGCGGCCGATGTCGTCGGGCGAACGCAGCAAACCGATGCCGCGGATGGCGAACTGCTGCGACCCCTGGGCCACATAGCTGCCGCCGGCATTGGAGTTGCCGCGCCCCAGTGCGTCGAGCAGGTCCTGGAAGCTCAGCTTGTAGGCGCGCAGCTTGTCCAGATCGGGCTGCACTTCGTACTGCTTGATGAAGCCGCCCATGGCGACCACGTCGGCCACGCCCGGCACTTGGCGCAGCGCGCGCTCCACCACCCAGTCCTGCTGCGTGCGCAGGTCGGTGGTCGACAGGCCGTCGCCGCGCAGGCGGTAGCGCATGATCTCGCCCACCGGCGTGGCGTTGGGGGCGATGTTGACCTGCGCGCCGGGCGGCAGGTCGACGCCGTTCAGGCGTTCCATCACCTGCTGGCGCGCCACGTTGACGTTGGCACTGTCATCATAGGTGACCACGGTGTACGACAGGCCGAACTGGGTGTGCGAGAACAGGCGGATGGAGTTCGGCAAGCCCGCCAGCACGGTCTCGATCGGCAGCGTGACCTGCTTTTCCACCTCTTCCGCCGCGCGGCCGGGGTAGAGCGAGATCACCGTGACCTGGGTGTCGGTGACGTCGGGAAACGCCTCCACCGACAGGCTCTTGAAGGCGGCGACGCCCGCCATGACGAACAGCAGCGTGCCCAGGACGATGAACAGGGGCTGGTGCAGCGCGTAGTGGATCAGACGTTTCATTTGGACTCGGCCCCGCGGTCTTTGGCGGCAACCGGGGCCTTGGCCTCTTCCTCGGCCAGGCGCAGCAGGCGGGCCAGCAGGAGCGCGTTCTCCACCACCACCTGCTCGCCGGGCTGCAGACCCTTGGCGACTACCACCTCGCGCGGACCTTCGAAATCCAGTTCCACGCTGCGCCGCTCGAACTCGCCGGGCCGGACCTGCACGAAGACCGATTGACGGGTACCGCGCAGTAGCACGGCGGTGGCCGGCACCCTGACGCCGGTGCTGAAGCTGCGTTCGAACCGCGCCGTGGCGAGCATCTCGGCCTTCAGGCGGCGGTCGGTGTTGGCCACCACCCCGCGAACCTTGATGGTGCGTGTCTGCGGATCGATGAAGTCGGAGGTGGCGATCACGCGCCCTTCGAATTTCTGGCCCGGCAAGGTGGGGACGAGCAGGTCAAAACGGGCGCCAGGGCGAACGACACCGACCTCGGACTCCCGCGCGTCGATCTGGATCCACAGGGACGAGGGATCGCTGACGACGAACAGGGCCGGGATGCCTGGCCCCGACAGGTCGGGGCGTACTTCCTGGCCGGGATTCAGGTTGCGTTCCACGACCACGCCGTTGATGGAGGCACTCAGCGCCAACTGTTGATTGACGCCGCTGCCGCTGCCGCTGCCGTAAAGACGGGTGCGGGCCTGGGCGCGTTCGACCTCGGCACGCGCACGCTCAGCATCGGCCTGCGCCTGCTCCAGCTCTTTGCGCGCCACGATGCCGGCCTCGAACAGTTCGCGCTGCCGCTGCAGCGCCTGGGTGGTCAGACGCGCGTCGGCCTCGGCCTTGGCGGTGTCGCTTTGCGCCTGACCGAAATCGGGCGATGCCAGCAGCGCCAGCGGCGTGCCGGGGCGAACCTGCTGTCCGACGTCGGCGCTGATTCTGACGACGCGGCCGGCCAGCGAAGGGTAGATGCGTTGCGTGCGCTCTTCGTTCCACACCAGCTTGGCGGGCAGGTCGACGGAAATGGTCTGGGCCGGTTCGGCGGGGATGACCTTCAGCAAGGCGAGGTGCGGGGGATCCGCGGCGAAGCGCAGCTGCTGGCCTTGCACGATGGGCGCCGGGGGCTGGGCGGGCGGCGGCGGCGTGTCTTTGCAGGCGGTCAGGCCCAGCGCGCCCAGAAGCGCGGCGAGAGGCAGGAGGCGGTGAAACATGGTGAATTGCGACATGAGGAATGGGAGGTCAGCGGACATCGGCCAGTGTTTCGGGCTGGGTGCGCAGGCGCCAGGCGGTGGCGGCCTTGGCGTGGTCGGCGCGTGCGGCCAGCCCGTCGAGCAGGGTGGCGCGCAGGGTGCGACGGGCATCCAGCAGGTCGGTCAGCGACAGGGCGCCCTTGCGGTAGGCCAGTTCGGCGGATTCCGCGACGCGGCGCGCGCCGGGCAGGATGTCCTTTTCATAGGCCCGGGCCCGCTCGGCGCTGCTGAGCACTTCCTGCCGCAGGCGCTCCAGGTCGGCGCGCGCCTGGCGGCGGATCTTCTCCAGCGCGTCCTGGGCCTGCGACAGCTGCGAGGCTGCGCGGGCGATCTCGCCCTGGTAGCTGTAGCCCCATTGCAGCGGCATCTGCATGCGCAGCTCGATCAGCGCCGTCGAGGTGCCGGGGTAATGGTCGTAGGAGGCGCCCCAGGTGATGTCCGATTTCTTCAGTGCATTGCTGCCGTCGAGGGTCGCCTGTGCGGACTCCACGCGCGCGCGCGGCGCGCACTTCCGGCCGCTCGTCGATGAGCGCATCCAGCGCAGCGCCGCTGACGGCTGGCGCGTCGAGTGCCGGCCAGTCCGGCAGCGCCTGCAACTGCTCCGGGGGCGTGCTCACGCCGGTGGACTGCCACAGGGCGAGCGCGGCGCGGCGTCGCTCCAGCGCGGCCTGCTGGACGTCGGTGGCGGCG
>CAZJKR010000259.1:0-3418 GCA_964546615.1 uncultured Curvibacter sp. | reverse complement strand
TGCACCGCCGCGCGGAACACCATGCGGCCGATGCGGCCAAAACCGTTGATACCTAATTTGATCGTCATGAAGTTTCTCCTGAATAAAACCGGACTCCGTTCGCCCTGAGCTCAGTCGTTGGATTTCGACCCGCTCAGCCCGAACGGCATTTATTTCTTGGCCAGCACGGCACGCACCGTATCCGCCACATTCTCCGGCGTGAAGCCGAAGTGCTTGAACAGCACCGGCGCCGGGGCCGACTCGCCATAGCTGTCGATGCCGACCACGGCGGCGCAGCCGTACTTCCACCAGCCTTCGGTGACGCCCATCTCCACCGCCACACGCGGCAGGCCGGCAGGCAGCACGGACGACTTGTAGGCCACGCTCTGCTTATCAAACGTGGTGGTGCTGGGCATGGAGACCACGCGCACGGCGATCTTCTGCGCCGCCAGCAGCTCCTGCGCCTTCAGCGCCAGCTGCACTTCAGAGCCGGTGGCGATGATCACGGCCTGCGCCTTGCCCTTGAGGCCGATGTCGGCCGGCTCGGACAGCACATAGGCACCGCGGCTGATGTCGCCCAGGTCTTTCTTGGGCGCATAGGGCACGTTCTGGCGGCTCAGCAGCAGCGCGGTGGGGTGGGTCTTGTTCTCCAGCGCCACGGCCCAGGCGATGGCCGTCTCAGCCGTGTCGGCCGGACGCCAGACGTCCAGGTTGGGAATCAGGCGCAGCGAGGCACCGTGCTCGACCGACTGGTGGGTGGGGCCGTCCTCACCGAGGCCGATGGAGTCGTGCGTGAAGACGTGCACCACGCGCTGCTTCATCAGCGCGGCCATGCGGATGGCGTTGCGCGAGTAGTCGCTGAAGGTGAGGAAGGTGCCGCCGTAGGGAATGAAGCCGCCATGCAGCGCCACGCCGTTCATGATGGCGGCCATGCCGAACTCGCGCACGCCGTAGTTGATGTGACGGCCGCCGTTGGGCTCGCCGGCCTGGTCGAAGCGCAGGTTGGGCGTGTGGCTGGTGTTGGTGAGGTTGGAGCCGGTCAGGTCGGCCGAGCCGCCCAGCAGCTCAGGGCACGCGGCGGTGAAGGCTTCCAGCGCCAGCTGGCTGGCCTTGCGGGTGGCCACGGTCTCGGCCTTGGTGTGGGCGGCAATCGCCGCATCCACCGCCACCTGGGCAAAGTGCTTGGGCAGCTCACCGGCCATGCGGCGCTTGAACTCGGCGGCCAGCTCGGGGTAGGCGGCCTTGTAGGCGGCGAACTTGGCGTCCCAGGCGGCTTCCAGCGACAGGCCGCGGGTCTTGGCGTTCCAGTCGTCGTACACGGCTTGCGGAATGACGAACGGCGCGTGCTCCCAGCCCAGCGCTTCGCGTGTGAGCTGGATCTCTTCCGCGCCCAGCGGCTCGCCGTGGGCCTTGGCGGTGTTGGCGCGGTTCGGGCTACCCTTGCCGATAGCGGTCTTGCAGATGATCAACGTGGGCTTCTCGGCCGAGTTCTTGGCGTCGGCAATGGCGCGCGAGACGGCAGCAACATCGTGGCCGTCCACCGGGCCGATGACGTTCCAGCCGTAGGCGGCGAAGCGCTGCGCGGTGTTGTCCACGAACCAGGGCGTGACCTGGCCGTCGATGGAGATGCCGTTGTCGTCGTACAGCGCGATCAGCTTGTTGAGCTTCCAGGCACCGGCCAGGGCCGCGGCCTCGTGGCTGATGCCTTCCATCATGCAGCCGTCGCCGAGGAACACATAGGTGTGGTGGTCCACGATGGCGTGGCCGTCGCGGTTGAATTCCTTGGCCAGCAGCTTCTCGGCCAGCGCCAGGCCCACGGCGTTGGTGACGCCCTGGCCCAGCGGGCCGGTGGTGGTTTCCACGCCTGGGGTGTGACCCACTTCGGGGTGGCCGGCGGTCTTGCTGTGCAGCTGGCGGAAGTTCTTCAGCTCCTGCAGGGACAGGTCGTAGCCGCTCAGGTGCAGCAGCGCGTACAGCAGCATGGAAGCGTGGCCGGGTTGCCCGGGTTGTGCTGGAGGTGCTCGCCCCACAGCGCCACGGCCATGTCGGCCATGCCCATGGGCGCGCCCGGGTGTCCGGAGTTGGCTTGTTGCACTGCGTCCATTGCCAACGCGCGGATCGCGTTGGCCATCTGTCGGGTATTTGCCATGTAGGGCCGCTCCGGAAGGGGGGTGATCTGGGGGAAGCCTGCTATTTTACCGGCCCCGTTTCGCACCCCGCCGGCATGCCGGCGCAGGCCGGCGATCGTCTACAGTGCAGCCTGTGCAAGCTACCTCCAACATCCAGGCCATGGTGCTGGCCGCTGGCCGCGGCGAGCGCATGCGCCCGCTGACAGACACCACCCCGAAGCCCTTGCTGCCGGTGCGCGGCCAGCCGCTGCTGCAGTGGCACATGAACGCGCTGGCCCATGGCGGCTTCACCGACATCGTCATCAACACCGCCTGGCTGGGCGAGCAGATTTCAGATCATTTTGGCCCGCAGCCCTTGTCGGATCTACGCCAGACGCTATCAATTTCATACTCGCATGAAGGCCGGGACTTCGGCGGTGCGCTGGAAACGGCGGGCGGCATCGTGCGCGCGCTGCCCTTGCTGGGTGATGTGTTCTGGGTGCTGGCCGGTGACGTGTTCGCGCCGGACTTCATTTTCTCAAGGGAAGCGGTGCAGCGCTTCGCCGCCAGCGACCAACTGGCCCACCTCTGGCTGGTGCCCAACCCGCCGCACAACCCGAAAGGCGACTTCGGTCTTTCGCCCGAGGGCTTGGCCCTCAACCTGCCGTCCGATCACCCCGGCCCGCGCTATACCTACAGCACCATCGGTCTGTACCGGCGTGCGCTGTTCGAGGCACCGTGGTGCGAGGTGCCGGCCGGCAACCCGCAGGGCGTGCGAGCCGCGCTGGCGCCCTTGCTGCGCCGGGCGATGGATGCCGGCCGCGTGAGTGCCGAGCTCTATACCGGGCGCTGGACCGATGTCGGCACCCCGGAGCGGCTGGCGCAACTCAACAACGGCTGAACCAGACCGGCGACGCCCCCAGGTGCCTTTACGGGAAGTCGCCGACATCGATAGCCGGCGGCGATCCGGCCTCATCGTCGCGAAGCGGCGGCAATGGCTCACCGCCCTCGGTGTCGCCGCCGGGGGCCTGTGCCCCGTCTGGCACCGCCGCCGTGGCCGGCATGAAATACCAGTTGCGCAAGGGCTGGGGCCAGAAGCTCTGCTCAAGCGCTGCGCTTGCGCCATCCGCGGTCGTGATCGTGGTCGCTGCCGCACCACCCCGGGCGATGGTCACCAGCGCCCCGCCGGCCACCCACAGCGCCAGGGAGTGCACCTCGGGAATGGCCTCGGGCGACTGCAGCTTGAGCACGGCCGCCCACAACATGCCCACCCCCACCGCCAGCAACAGCAGCCCCAGCACCAGAGAGGCGGCGGTCTCATAGCGGTGGTG
>CAZJKR010000258.1:2455-3431 GCA_964546615.1 uncultured Curvibacter sp. | reverse complement strand
AGCCGGTGATGGAAGGCAAGGGCGTCCTGTTCAAGAAGTTCGCCGGCATCGACGTCTTCGACATCGAGATCGACGAGAAAACGGACTTGGACAAGCTGGTCGACATCATCGCCGCACTGGAGCCCACCTTCGGCGGCATCAACCTGGAAGACATCAAGGCGCCGGACTGCTTCTACGTCGAACGCAAGTTGCGTGAGCGCATGAAGATTCCGGTCTTCCACGACGACCAGCACGGCACGGCCATTACGGTGGCCGCCGGCCTGCTCAACGGCATGAAGGTCGCCGGCAAGGACATCAAGAGCGTCAAGCTGGTCACCTCCGGTGCCGGCGCGGCGGCTTTGGCCTGCCTGGGCCTGCTCGTCAAGCTGGGCATGCCCCGCCAGAACATCTGGGTCACAGACTTGGCCGGCGTGGTCTACGAAGGCCGCACCGAGCTGATGGACGAAGACAAACGCCAGTATGCGCAGAACACCGAGGCCCGCAAGCTGGCCGAGGTGATCGACGGTGCCGACATCTTCCTCGGCCTGTCGGCCGGCGGGGTGCTCAAGCCCGACATGGTCAAGCGCATGGCGGCCAAGCCCATCATCTTTGCGCTGGCCAACCCGAATCCGGAGATCGATCCCGCCGACGCCAAGGCCGCGCGCGATGACGTCATCATGGCCACGGGTCGAACCGACTACCCGAACCAGATCAACAACGTCCTGTGTTTTCCCTATATCTTCCGCGGTGCGCTGGATGCACGCGCCTCGACCATCACGGCCGAGATGGAAGTTGCGGCCGTGCGTGCCATGGCCGAGCTGGCCCAGGCGGAACAGAGCGAGGTGGTCGCCGCGGCTTACGCTGGCGAACAGTTGGCCTTCGGCCCGGACTACCTGATTCCCAAGCCTTTCGATCCGCGCCTGATGATCAAGATCGCGCCGGCCGTGGCGCAGGCCGCCATGGACAGCGGCGTCGCACAGAACCCGATCACCGACAT
>CAZJKR010000258.1:1415-2414 GCA_964546615.1 uncultured Curvibacter sp. | reverse complement strand
AGCTTACCGCGAACGCCTGCAGGCTTTCGTGTACGCCTCGGGCACCACCATGAAACCGATCTTCATGGCGGCCAAGAAAGCCGCCAAGAAGCGCGTGGCCTACGCCGAGGGTGAAGAAGAGCGCATTCTGCGCGCCGCCCAGATCGTGGTGGACGAGGGACTGGCCCGCCCGACCCTCATCGGTCGCCCCGCCATCATCGCCCAACGCATCGAGAAATTCGGCTTGCGCCTCAAGGAAGGCCAGGACTACGACGTGGTCAACGTCGAGCAGGACCATCGCTACCGCGACTTCTGGCAGACCTACCACCGCCTGACCGAGCGCAAGGGCGTGACCGTGCCGATCGCCAAGATCGAGATGCGCCGCCGCCTCTCGCTGATCGGCGCCATGCTGCTGCACAAGGGACACGTGGACGGCCTGATCTGCGGCACCTGGGGCACCAACCCGATGCACCTGCAGTACATCGACCAGGTCATCGGCAAACGTGCAGGTGTCCAGACCTATGCCTGCATGAACGGCCTGCTGCTGCCGGAGCGCCAGATCTTCGTCGTCGACACCCATGTCAACTACGACCCCAGCGCGGAGCAGCTGGCCGAGATCACCATCATGGCAGCCGAGGAGATGAAGCGCTTCGGCCTGCATCCCAAAGCTGCCTTGCTGAGCCACTCCAACTTCGGCAGCAGCAACCAGCCCAGCGCCGTCAAGATGCGTCAGACGCTGGACCTGCTGCGCGTGCAGGCGCCCTGGCTCGAAGCGGACGGCGAGATGCACGGCGACGTCGCTCTGGACGCCGCAGCCCGCCAGGCCCTGATGCCGCACAGCACGCTGACCGGCGAGGCCAATCTGCTGGTCATGCCGAATATGGATGCGGCCAACATCGCCTACAACCTGCTCAAGACCGCCGCAGGTGGTGGCATTGCCATCGGGCCGGTCCTGCTGGGCGCGGCCCAGCCGGTGCACATCCTGACCGCCAGCACCACCGTGCGCCGGATCGTCAACAT
>CAZJKR010000258.1:683-1405 GCA_964546615.1 uncultured Curvibacter sp. | reverse complement strand
CCGACGCCAACGCCGCCCGTTGACCGTAAAAGGGCTAGTTGGCACCAACTAGCCATTCGTCTCTACATGTAAGAGGCTGCTTAAATCTTAAGCAGCCTCTTGCTTTTTAAGTGCAAATCAGCGACACTTCGACGCTTGAGCTTTTCGGGTAAACCCGAAGAAGTAAGGACAGGCTTCATTTCATGGCGCGCACCCTGAGCATCAAGTTAGTGCTAACTGGCTTTTTGCTGGCAGCCGCTTGGGTTCCCAATCTGGTGCAGGCCAGGGGACCCGTGGCGTCGCAAGCCGCCACGACGGTATCACTGGCGGAACTGCCCCGCCAAGGTGTGGAAACCTACCGCCTGATTCATCAGGGCGGCCCGTTTCCGTACGAGAAAGACGGCACGGTTTTTGGCAACCGCGAGCGCTTGCTCCCGGCCCACAAGCGCGGCTACTACCGCGAGTACACCGTGCCGACGCCAGGTTCACGCGACCGGGGTGCCCGGCGGATTGTCTGTGGTGGCGCCCCGAAGGCGCCGGATGCCTGTTATTACACGGCCGATCACTATGCGAGCTTTCGCCGGATCGTGCCGTAGTTGGGGATTGTGTTTTTTCAAGAAAGTGACGCGGGGATGGAAACACCACTTCGTACTGTTAGAACGAACATCGTTCAATCGATCCGGGCCTTCCGGGTTCAGGATCTGCAGGAGGCGGCCCAGAGCCTGGGCCATCACTTCCTTTAT
>CAZJKR010000258.1:0-673 GCA_964546615.1 uncultured Curvibacter sp. | reverse complement strand
GCCAATCTGGCCAACGCGCAGTCGCGGCAGGAGGTGCTGGACCTGATCGCCCAGCAGTTCATGCTGCCGGCCAACGTGGGCAAGAACTTCGATGCCCTGTACGACTGCATGACGGATCCGCTGCACAAGTCGGGGCCACAACCCGGCTTCATTGCCGTGCTGGAGCACATCCCGGCCAATGCCAAGTTCGACAAGGAAGCGCGTGAGCAACTGCTCGACATCTTCCGCGACGCCGCCGACTACTGGGGAGACCGGAAGATACCATTCAGGTGCTTCTATTCTTTTCTGTAGCCCGTTCTGCACAAACCAGCCAAGCAGAACGGGCTAACGAGGCTAAAGCAGAGGTGACCGAAGGTGCTGCCGCACCCGCCGTCGCCGAACTGAGCGAGGAAAGCGGCGAAAAAATGCCGACCGACAAGCTGCTCGATGTATCGCCGCTGGCGCTGCGCATGAGCAGCCCGTTTAATGCCGGCTATTGGCTCGCTGCCGCATGATCGGTTGACCCCCCCTGAGGCGCTTGCGCGCCTTCCCCCCGCTCAGCCTCCGGTGGCGGGGGGACGCACCCAGTGGCCCGGCCGAGCCGGTTCCACGGGTGTCCCCGAACCAAGCCACCGCGTGCCGGTGGCTTTTTTCATGCGGGCGCGGCTTGCGCCAAGGCCACGTATTCGGCGAC
>CAZJKR010000257.1:0-3439 GCA_964546615.1 uncultured Curvibacter sp. | reverse complement strand
ACGGTTGAGAAGAAGATGAAAAAGGTCACGGTCTACCGGGTGGACCTGCGCATGGACAATGGCGACCTGCGCAGCGTCGAGCAAGCCACACCGGCCAGCGTCGGCGCCCGCGTTCGGCTAGAGGGCAGCACCCTGGTGCCGCTGCCGGCCGGCAACTGACGGGGTGCCTGGCCAGGACGGCCGTTCTCATGGTTGTCCTGGGTCGATCAGGCCGGCGGTGCCGGCCTGATTCCGTTTTCGAAGTCAAATCAGGCTCCGTGTGGCTTCCCCTGTGCGCCTGAAGCTATCTATTTGATAGCAAAAACGTCCGGCATCCCGGCTGCATAGAATCAGGCGCAGTGTGCATCAGGCGTCGGCTGGCGGTGCGCCCGCTCCGATCGACTCCACTCCTGCCCATGAGCTCTGGTTTTTCCTCCATCCCCGCGGCCACGCGGCGCGCGGTTCTGCTGCTGTCCTTCGCCACCTTTGCCAGCATGACGGCGCAGCGTCTGTGTGACGCCATGCTGCCCGAGCTGTCGCGGGAGTTCGAGGCCAGTCTGGCGCAGGCGGCGCAGGTCGTCTCGCTGTTCGCGGTGGTCTACGGTCTGGCCCAGTTGTTCTATGGTCCGCTGGGCGACCGGCTGGGCAAATTCAGGATCGTCAGCCTGGCCACGCTGGGCTGCAGCGTGGGCAGCATTGCCGCGGTTTTTGCCGGCAGCCTGGACGCGCTGGTGCTGGCGCGGGTGCTGGTGGCGCTCGGCGCCGCGGCCATCATTCCGCTCTCGCTGGCCTGGATCGGCGATGCCGTGGTCTACGAGCTGCGCCAGGAGACCCTGGCGCGCGTCGGACTGGGCACCACCTTGGGCATCGCCGCCGGCCAGCTGCTGGGTGGGTTGTTCACCGACACCCTGGGCTGGCGTTGGGCCTTCGGTTTCATGACGCTGTTGTTCGGCGTCGTGGGTGTGCTGCTGCTGGTCGACCTGCGGCGTCAACACGCCGTGAGGGCGCCCAGCCAGCCGTCGTCGGCACGGCCTGGTTTTGTGGCGCAGGCGCGCAGCATCGTCACCGGCCGCTGGTCGCGTATCGTGCTGGTCGTGGCCTTGACCGAAGGCGCGGCCGGTTTCGGGGTGATGGCGATCTGGGCCTCGCACCTGCACCATGTGCTCGGCCTGTCGCTGTCGATGTCAGGGGCCATCGTGGCCCTGTTCGGCCTGGGCGGCATGCTCTACATGGCGGTGGCGCGTTTTCTGATCCGCCGCCTGGGCGAGCGCGGCATGGTGCAGTGGGGCGTCGGGCTGGTAGGCGCCTCGGCGCTGCTGATTGCGCTGGCCCCGCACTGGGCGCCGACCGTGCCAGCCAGCCTTCTGGCCGGTTTCGGTTTTTTCATGTTCCACAACACCATGCAGGCCAATGCCACCCAGATGGCGCCGGCGGCGCGCGGTACGGCGGTGTCGCTGTTTGCCTCGGCGCTGTTCCTCGGCCAGTCGCTCGGTGTTCTGTTGGCGGCGGCCCTGGTGGCGCGCATCGGCTCGGCCGCGGTGATCCTGCTCGGCGGCGCGGTGCTGGTGGCCGTGGGGACGTTTTTTGCCCGTGCACTGCAGCGTCGCGATACGGTTTTGCATGAGGTGTGAGGCCAATTTCAGGCCCGGATATTGCTAGTTTTTTGACGCGTATCAAGAACAAGCGTTGGGAGCCCCATGAAGACACGACAGACCTGAACGCTCCGCAGTGAGCGACCGACCGGCATTGCCGGTCAGGCACAGAACCGACCGGCAGGGTCGGCTGCCAGTGCGGCAGCCCGTCGGCCGGTGCCACTTCCTAGAAATTCCAGCCACCCGACCGGACCGCCCCGTGTGGCCCGCTTGGCGGGTGCCTGGGCGACGTAATGCAATGACCGACAACACCACCCGACTCCAGATCGACACATTTCTGCCCTACATGCGCGACGTCATCCGTTGCGAGCAGGCCCTGCAGGAACTCAACCTGATGTGGCGCATGATCGAATCCTCCGCCAAGATGAACTGCCCGGAGGAGGCGCGTGCCATCCTGCCGACCATGGCCGCCACGCGTGACGGCTTCAACCGGCTGGAGCAGGAGCTGGTGACCAGCCTGGTGGGCGAGAAGGTGGCCACTGTGCTGGGCGAGATCGGTACCAAGGCGCAGTACGTGATCGACATCGTGGTGCGCAACCTGTACGAGCGCACCGCCGACGTCGGCTTCCTGGCCACCGACAACGAGCTGTGTGCCTTCGTCGCCGGCCTGAGCGACGACGCGCAGGCCATCCGCCAGCGCCTGCGCGCCTACCGCAACAAGTACACCGTCTACGACGAAATCATCCTGCTCGATACCGCCGGCAATGTGCTGGTGCAGATCGACGAGGCCACACCGCTGGAGGGCAGCCACGATCCGCTGCTGGCGCAGACGCTGGCCAGCGACGGCTATGTGGAAACTTTTCGTGCCAGCGACCTGCGCCCGGCCAAGCGGCAGGCGCTGATCTATTCCAAGCGCATGCTGCATCCGCACACCGGTGCCGTGGTCGGGGTGCTGTGTCTGTGCTTCAACTTCGAGCAGGAGATGGCCGGCATCTTCCAGTCGCACCGCGATCCGGAGGGCCGTGCCAACCTGCTGCTGCTCGACGGCGACAACCGCGTCATCGAGAGCGCCGATCCCTTGTGGATTCCGGTCGGTTCGGTGGTGCCGGTCAACCGGACGGCATCGCCCCGACTGCAGATGTATGCCGGCCGCGAGTACCTGGTGCGCACCTTCTCGGCCGAGGGTTACCAGGGCTACCCGGGCCCGGCCGGCTGGCAGGGCCAGGCCATGATCCCGGTCGATATTGCCTTTTCGGGGGCAACCAGCAGCAATCTGGCGGCGCTGGAGCCGGCGGTGCGCGAAGGGCTGCTCTCGCATGCCCAGACCTTTTCGGCCCCGTTGTACGAGATCATGTCGGCGGCCGAGACCATTCGGCGCGTGGTCTGGAACGGCCAGGTCATGACGGCCGGGCGGCGTGGTGAGCTGATGAAGCTCAAGACCATCCTGGACCAGATCAGCGAGACCGGCGCGCGCAGCAACGAGCTGTTTTCCAAGTCGATCGGCGACCTGTACGAGACGGTGCTGGCCTCCAGCCTGCGCGATTCCGAGTTCGTCTCGCACCTGCTGGTGGACCTGCTGGACCGCAACCTGTACGAACGCTCGGACGACTGCCGCTGGTGGGCGCTGACGCCGGAGCTGCGTGCGGCGTTGGCCGCCCCCGAGCTCGGCGAGACGGCGCGCAAGCAGATCGGCGACATCCTGGTCTACATCAACAGCCTGTACACCGTCTACACACGCCTGTTCGTCTACGACCGGCAGGGCTGCATCGTTGCCAGCACGCAGCCGGGCCAGGGGCGTGCCAGCGTGCTCGGTACCCACATCGATGCCGCCACGCTGGCGCGCGTGTGCGCGCTGGGCAGCGAGCAGG
>CAZJKR010000256.1:0-3462 GCA_964546615.1 uncultured Curvibacter sp. | reverse complement strand
CCGGCTCCTAAGGTTGTCAAACCAGCTGCCAAAGCATCCACCAAGCCTGCTGTCAAGGCGCCCACAAAAGCCGCCAAACCTGCTGTTGCCAAGGCGCCGGCCAAGCCCGTCGCACCCGCCAAGCCGGTACCGGCTGCAGTGGTCAAGCCCAGCACGCCTGTTGTGCCGGTGGCCGCCCCTGCACCGGCGCCGGTGGCCAAGCGGGTGTCGTCCCGCCTGGCTCAGCTGACCGTTCCCTCCATGGCCCAATCGGTGGCTTCCACCGCCGCCAAAGCCAGTTATACCCAGACCATGACACCCACCCTGATAGTTCCCCCCTTGCCCTCGGCCGTCAAAAAAGACCCCAAGCTGGCCAACAACTGGAAGACCAAGCCGGCCGAGGAGCTGACCGACGCTGAGCTGTTGGCCATGCCCGAGAGTGAATACATGAACGACAAGCAGATGGCGGCTTTCCGCCTGCGCCTGTCGAGCCTCAAGCAGGACATCCTGAACAGTGCCGGTGAGACCACCGAGCACCTGCGCGAAGACACCGTCGTCGTGCCCGACCCGGCCGACCGCGCCACGATCGAAGAAGAGCATGCGCTGGAATTGCGTACGCGCGACCGCGAGCGCAAGCTGCTGAAGAAGATCGAGCAGTCGATCGCCCGCATCGATGCCGGTGACTATGGCTACTGCGACGAGACGGGTGAACCCATCGGTGTCGGCCGCCTGCTGGCGCGCCCCACCGCCACCTTGTCGCTTGAGGCACAGCAGCGCCGCGAGCTCAAGCAGAAGATGTTCGGGGACTGAGTCCGGAGCGTCGCGGCGATCACTCCGACAGACATGGCCAAGGGCGACTCCTCTCCCGGTTTGCTGTCCAAGGTGGTGAAGTTCGTGCGCAATCCCACCCGGGATTGGTCCGAGCTCGACCAGCCGGACACCGCGGAAGCCGACAGCGGATTCAGCAAGGAGGCCCTGCGGCAGATGATCGAGCGGCGGCGGCAGAACGACTTCGTGCGCAAGCGCGAATTCGACTACCTGCGCAAGCTGCGCCGGCGCGAGTCGCTCAATGGCGTCGCGCAGACCGGCCGCCCCTCCTTCTTCCAGAGCAGCCTGCCCACCAACCCGGACGAGCGCGCCATGACGCTGCGCAAGATCGACGAGATCGAGGCGCAGATGTCGCGCCAGTGGTGGCAGGGCAAGCAGGATGAAGGTGCGGCCCGCATGGCCGGTTTCCCGGTGTCTTCCAGGCCGGTGCTCGGCCCCGACGCCGGGCCGACCCAGCCCATGGGCGGTCTGGGCGAGCACGGGGACAGCCATTTCGCCTCCACCCAGTCCTCGGCGCTGCAGACCGGCTCCAACTGGTTCGAGGTGCCCGAGGAATACGCGCTCACACGCATGGATCCGGGCAGCGGGCAAGCGGCCCTGCAGCCCTCGATCAACCGGCTGGTGACGTCGCTCCCGCCAGACTCGCGCCACATGGGGCCCGGGTTTGCCAGTTCCCGCCAGATGACCGATGACGCGACGGACAGCGTGAGCAACCCCGACCTGGAGGAAGCCGCCATCCGCTATGCCAATGGCGATGTCGCCGGGGCCGAAGCCGTCCTGCTGGCGGCGCTGCAGGGGGAAGGCCTGCGCCCCGAACTGGCGGAGGCCTGGATGTCGGCGCTGTTCGACCTTTACCGGGCCACCGGGCAGCAGGCCCGTTTCGACAGCGTGGCCCTCGACTTCGCGCGCCGTTTCGGCCGTTCACCCCCGGCCTGGTTTTCCCTGCCGGCGCTGCTTGCGCAGGAGCCGCCGCGACACGCGGCGAGACCGGCTGCGCCGAGCGCAGGGCCTGTGGTGCAGCAGGGGCAGGTCCCGCTGTGGGCCAGTCCGCCTGAACTGTCCGCCGCCGCCCTGTCGCAACTGCAGGCGGCCACCCTCAACCGGTCCGGCCCTTGTCTGCTGGACTGGCAGGCGCTCACACACATCCTGCCGGAGGCCGTCGACGGGCTGGCGCGTTTGTGGAGTGCCTGGGGCGACGCGCCGCTGCAACTGGTGATGCGCGGACAGGCGCAGCTCGAGCGCGTGCTCAAGGCGCTGACGCCTTCGGGGGATCGCCAGACCGACCCCGGCGTCTGGCAGCTGCGCATGGAGTTGCTGCGTCTGCTGCGCCGTCCGGACGAGTTCGAGCTGGTCGCGCTCGACTACTGCGTCACTTTCGAGGTATCCCCGCCATCCTGGCAGGAGGTGCGCTGCGTCTGTCGGTCCGAAGACGATGGCGCAGGCCCCGGTTCGCCGCTGGCGTATGGTGCCGGTGCGTCCATCGCGCGCCAGGACGAGACCGCGGCGGCCGCACCGGCGCAGGTTGCTGCGGGCGAGGTCGAACTCGCAGGTGAGATCGTCGGTGATGCCTCCGACGCCTTGGCCGCGCTGGAGGCTGGCATGGAAGACGCCCGCCGGCTGGTGGTTTCCTGTGCCCGCCTGATCCGGGTTGATTTCTCGGCCGCCGGCAGCATCTTGAACTGGGTGGCCGCGCAGGAGGCGCAGGGGCGCCGGGTGCATTTCCATGACGTCAATCGCATGGTGGCGGCCTTTTTCCGGGTCATCGGCATCCACGAGCACGCCCGGGTCGTGCCCCGCAGCACCTGAGGTACAAGCCGGGGCCGCGAGGCTGCGGCGGACAGATCCGGGTCGGATTTGACGCGTTTTTGGGGATCAGCAGCATGGATCAATTTCACGGCACCACCATCGTCAGCGTTCGGCGCCAGACGGCGGCTGGTTGCGAGGTCGCCATCGGCGGCGATGGCCAGGTCACCCTGGGCAACATCGTCGTCAAGGGCACGGCGCGCAAGGTGCGCAAGCTCTACCACGGCAAGGTGCTGGCCGGCTTTGCCGGTGCCACGGCCGATGCCTTCACGCTGTTCGAGCGCTTCGAGGCCAAGCTGGAGAAACACCAGGGCCATCTGCAGCGCGCCGCCATCGAGCTGACGCGCGACTGGCGTACCGACCGGGTACTGCGCCGCCTCGAAGCCATGCTGGCGGTGGCCGACCTGACCAGCTCGCTGATCATCACCGGCAACGGCGACGTGCTGGAGCCGGAGAACGGCATCGTCGCCATCGGCTCCGGCGGCGCCTATGCCCAGGCCGCCGCGATGGCCATGCTCAAGTACACCGAATTGCCGGCGCAGGACATCGTCAAGCAGTCGCTGACCATTGCCGGTGAGCTGTGCATCTACACCAACATGAACCACACCATCGAGGTGTTGGGGTGACACCCCCGGCTCTCGCCCACTGCATGTGGCGCGCACGGTGCCACCGCGCTCCGCGGTTGGATCCGCGTCCGTCGAACTGAACATGCCTTTGTGAGTAACGCCATGTCTTCCATGACCCCGCAGGAGATCGTCTCCGAACTCGACCGCCACATCGTCGGTCAGGCCCAGGCCAAGCGCGCCGTCGCCATCGCGCTGCGCAACCGCTGGCGGCGCCAGCAGGTCGAGG
>CAZJKR010000255.1:2235-3522 GCA_964546615.1 uncultured Curvibacter sp. | reverse complement strand
CAGGGGCTGGCCATGTGGCTGATCTGCCGTGAGCTGGGCCTGGGCCTCGACCCGCTGCTGGCCACCGGCTTTTATGCCCTGGCCATGGTGGGCGGCGCCCTGTCCATGCTGCCAGCCGGCCTGGGCGGCACCGAGGCCCTGCTCACCGCCCTGCTGATGGCGTGGGGGGCTGACCTGGCCACGGCGCTGGCCATCACGGTGCTGGTACGCCTGCTCACCCTCTGGCTGGCCGTGGCCATCGGCGCGCTGGCGCTGCTTTATAGTGCGGCGTTCCGAAAAGACATCAGCCTGCACTAGGGCCTGTTAACACTGATTTCACAAGATGCGTTGCGGATCAAAAATGCCATGCGCAAGGCGCGAATCGCAGCCGGGGTCGGCCCCCGGCAAGGCTTCGCAACGCCGCGCATGGGATTTTTGGCCACAACCCGAAGGGAACGCGATGAAAACCGTGCCACTCGTTGTTGCACTCCTAGCCCAGGCGGCCAGCCTGGGCGTCGTGGCGCGGTTTTCATCGCGTTCGCACTTGCGAAATCAGTGTTGACAGGCCCTAATCCCCCATGCCCCCTGCCTTTGACACCGACACCGCCCCCGGCCGACTGACACGCTGGATGCTTCTGGCGGCCCTGGCCGCCCTCGCACTGCGCCTGTGGCTGGCCTACGCCTTTCCCATCACCGGCGACGAGGCCTTCTTCTACTGGTGGGGCGTCTACCCCGACTGGGGCTATTACGACCACCCGCCCATGGTGGGCTGGCTGATCTGGCTCATGCGCACCCTGTTCGGCGAGGCCACCTGGGCCATCCGCCTGCCAGTGGTGCTGTTGCCACTGGCCGTGGGCGCCACACTCTGGTGGGCCCTCAAGCCGCTGAGCCGCGAGCGTGCCGCCTGGGCGGTGCTGCTGTTCTGGCTGGCGCCGATCAACTGGCTCAATGTGCTGATCACCACCGACACACCGCTGATCTTCTGGTCGCTGTTTTCTGTGGCCCTGCTGCTGCGTGCCGAGCAGCGCCCGGCCTTCGACGGCCGCAGCGCCCTGCTCTATGCGGGCGCCGGTGTGGCCATCGGCTGTGCCTTCCTCTCCAAGTACTTTTCGGTGGTGCTGGGCCTGGCCTACCTGGTGTACTTCGCGCTCTACCGGCGGGAACGCTGGGCCGGCCTGCTGCTGATCGTGCTGTGCGCCCTGCCCGGACCGCTGATCAACCTGTGGTGGAACATGGGCCACGGCTGGGGCAACATCATGTTCAATGCCGTCAACCGCCACGAAGACGCCGTCTTCGGCTGGAGCAAGC
>CAZJKR010000255.1:0-2225 GCA_964546615.1 uncultured Curvibacter sp. | reverse complement strand
AAGCCGCTCGGCTACCTCGGCATGATGGCCTACCTGCTGACGCCGGCCGTTCTGTGGCTGGGCTTCAAGCACCGCGCTGCGCTGCGCGAGGCCACGCGCCAGCACCGCCTGGTGGCCGTGTTGATCGTGGTGCCGCTGCTGTTTTTTGCCGTGCTGTCCTTGAAGAAGACCGTGGGCCTGCACTGGGTGCTGGCCTTCTACCCCTTCATCTTCGTGCTGCTGGCCTTCACGCTGCCGCAGGCGGCCCTGCGCAGTTGCGCCAAGGGCATGGCCTGGTTCACCGCCCTGCATGTGCTGGCGGTCGTCGCCATCGGCTTCACCCACTTGGCGCAATGGCAGGGCAAGCCACGCTACTACAGCATGGTGCGCAGCTTCCAGACGGCCGAACTGCTGGCCCAGGTGCGCACGCCCGACGCGGTGCTGATGGCCGACGCCTATGCCCCCGCCGCCGCCTACGGCTACACCCTAGGCCAGTACGTGCCGGTGTTCGGCCCCGGCAAGTTCCACGCCCGACAGGACGATCTGCTGGTGGACTATTCCATCTATGACGGCAAGACCATCCGCATCCTGGTGTCGGACGGCGAGCCACCGCCGCTGGACGGCTACCGGCCGTATTTCGACAGCGTGCAGCCGCTGAGCTTCGTGCAGAACGGCGTCACCTTCCACGCGGTGGAGGGCCGCAACTTCCACTACGAGGCTTACCG
The DNA here is from genome assembly GCA_964546615.1 of uncultured Curvibacter sp. Classification (GTDB taxonomy): domain Bacteria; phylum Pseudomonadota; class Gammaproteobacteria; order Burkholderiales; family Burkholderiaceae_C; genus Hylemonella. The sequence goes on along the minus strand of CAZJKR010000255.1, from coordinate 1,521 downwards.
TCAGGGCGTGCTGAAGGAAATCTTCGACCGCTACTACGCCATTCCGAAGTGGCTGCCCATGACCGGCTGCCCGTTCTGCGTGCGTTACTGCGGGCAGGTGCAATGTCCGAGGCCGTGAACCCCGTCGCGGGTGAAGGTAGCGCCGCCCGTCCGGTGGTGGCCGCCTTCGACTTTGACGGCACCCTCACCTGGCGCGACACCCTGCTGCCCTTCCTGCACCGTCTGTTGGGCTGGCCCACGCTGCTGTGGGTGCTGTTTGTCTGCAGCCCCTGGCTGGTGGCTTATGTGCTGCGGCTGATGAGCAACCACCGCGCCAAGGCCGTGCTGCTGAAGGCTGCGCTGGCCGATCGCTCGGTGGCCGAGGTGGAACGCTGTGCCCAGGCCTTTGTGCAAGAAGACCTGCCCCAGCAATGGCGCCCCTGGGGCCTGCGGCAACTGCTGCAACACCAGCGAGTCGGCCACCGCTGCGTGCTGGTCACTGCCTCCACCAGCCCCTACATGCATCTGGTGGGTACCAGCCTGGGGGTGGATGCGGTGCTCTGTACCGAGATGGAAGTGGTGGACGGCCGCTACACCGGTCGTCTGGCCACGGCCAACTGCCATGGGGAGGAAAAGGTGACGCGACTGCAGGCCTGGCTGGCGGTGGAATATGGCGAAGCACTGCCGGACTTGCACGCCTATGGTGATACCCAGGGGGATTGGCCCATGCTGCGGCTGGCACAGCAGGCTTGGTATCGCGAGAAACCCTGGCGAGCCAGCTAAACAGCTTACTCGTAGTGCGTCCACATGCGCAGGACGCGCACCGTGCGCTCTGCCTCGAACACTTCATACACCAGCCGATGCTGGATGTTGATGCGTCTTGAATAGGTGCCCTCCAGGTCGCCCACCAGTTTTTCATAGGCTGGCGGGTTCTGAAACGGGTCATTGGCCAGCACCTCAAGCAGCTCCTGGGCTTTCTCTTTCAGGCCCGCGGACGCCAGCTTCTTCGCGTCCTTGAGCGCATGCCTGGCATAGACAACGGTCCACCTCACCAGCGGAGCTCCTTGGCACTCTTGTCCAGAGGTTCTGCCATACCCTTCTTGATGGACTCGCGCATGCCCGGCACCGCCAAAAGGTAAAGCGTTTCCTGAATCGCCTGCCAGTCCTCGGCGGAGACCAGCACCGCGCTGCTGCGCTTGCCGGAGATCAGGATAGGCTGATGCGACTCGGCGGTCTGATCGATCAGACGATATAGCCCGGCCCGGGCTTCACTGGCGGTAACAAGGGTAGTCATACAATTTCTCCAAACGCCGCAAAGCGTACGTTAAAGCGTACATTTCGTCAACTCAAGATTCGAATCTTATAGAGAGCGCGGCATAATAAAGATCAGTTTTAGCCGGAATTCACCATGAACCTGCACCAATTCCGCTTTGTTCAGGAGGCGGCGCGCCATAACCTGAACCTGACCGAGGCGGCGAAGGCGCTGCATACCTCGCAGCCCGGCGTGTCCAAGGCCATCATCGAGCTGGAAGAAGAGCTCGG
>CAZJKR010000254.1:0-3582 GCA_964546615.1 uncultured Curvibacter sp. | reverse complement strand
GTCGCCGCTGCGCTTTGCGCCATTCACCTAGGGGCTGGTGCTGCGAACCGGCGTTGTTGGCCGACTCGGGCGCCGCCACGCCGCGGATGTTGCCCTTGCCGAACGGCACTTCACCGGGCTTGAGCTTGGTCTTTTTCTCGATGGTGTAAGCCGCAAACGACGACAGCAAGGCGCCGCCGCCGGGCAGGATACCCAGTGCCGAGCCCAGCGCCGTACCGCGCAGCACCGCCGGCACCATGCGCTTGAAGTCTTCCTTGGACGGATAGATGTGCGTCACCTTGCCGGTGAAGACTTCACGCTTGTCCTCGGGGTGCGACAGGTTGGCGATGATCTCGCCGTAACCGAACACGCCCATGGCGATCACGATGAAGCCGATGCCGTCGGTCAGCTCCGGGATGTCGAACGAGAAGCGCGCCACGCCGGAATTGACGTCGGTGCCGACCAGGCCGAGCAGCAGACCCAGCACGATCATGGCCACCGCCTTGAGCAGGGAGCCCGAGGCCAGCACCACGGCACCGATCAGGCCCAGCACCATCAGCGAGAAGTACTCGGCCGGGCCGAACTTGAAGGCCACTTCCGTCAGCGGGCCGGCAAGGGCCGCCAAGATCAGCGTGCCGACGCAGCCGGCGAAGAAGGAACCCAGGCCGGCCGCCGCCAGCGCGGGGCCCGCCCGGCCCTGGCGCGCCATCTGGTAGCCGTCGATCACGGTCACCACCGAGGACGACTCGCCCGGCAGGTTGACCAGGATGGCGGTGGTGGAGCCGCCGTACTGGGCGCCGTAGTAGATGCCGGCCAGCATGATGAGCGCGGCCACCGGCGGCAGCGCATAGGTGGCTGGCAGCAGCATGGCGATGGTGGCCACCGGGCCGACGCCGGGCAGCACGCCGATCAGCGTGCCCAGCAGGCAGCCGACAAAGGCGTAGATCAGGTTCTGGAAGGTGAACGCGACGCCGAAGCCGAGCGTCAGGTTGTCGATCAAATCCATGTTGTTGTGCTCCTCAGCCCGTGATGAAAGCCGGCCAGACCGGGAATTGCAATGCCAGCAGCTTCACGAAGGCCAGGTAGCTGCCCGCCGCCAGGATGGTGGCCAGGATCAGCACCTCGACGAGCTTGAAACGCTCACCGGCCAGGCTGGCCACGATGGTCAGGCCGTAGATGGCCATGATCAGCCCCATGGCCGGAAGGCCGATGCTGGGCAGGCCGCCGAGCAGCACACCGAACAGCACGTTGGCGCCGATGATGAACCCCAGCGGCCTCCAGGCGAACTTGCCGACCTTGTCGCCATCCTCGGTTTCCACCACCAGGGCCTTGAACATGATCAGACCGCCCATCAGCGCCAGCAGGATACCCAGCATCAACGGAAAGTAGCCCGGCCCCATGCGGGCGCCGGTGCCGATGTTGTAGCTGGAGGCGCCCAAGGCAAAGGCCGCGCCGACCACCGTGAACATGAGCCCGGAGAAAAAGTCTTTTTGACTCTTGATCTTCACAAACTGTCTCCTTGCGAGCAAAACTCAAACCGCCAATTCTCCTATGGATTGGCGGCGCAACCCGATGTGGATTCCACCTATTCCTGACGCCGGGCGGACAGGATCGACCGGGGATTACCCTTAGCCGCCAGCAAATGCGCACAGCGCTGGTGCGTTCAGACCAGCGGCGGCGTGGCGCCCAGCACCTCGTCCAGCACCGTCTGGCCTTCGGCCACGCGCAGCGCGCCGGCCAGCCGCAGCGGGCGCATGCCGTCGCTCACCGCCTGGCGCTTGAGCGCCTCGATACTCGGTGCGTGGCTCACCTTGTCCTTGAAGGCCTCGCTCACCACCAGCAGCTCGTACAGGCCCATGCGGCCCATGAAGCCGGTCATGCGGCAGTCGACACAGCCCACCGCCTTGTAGGGCTGGTAGCTGCCGCTGAGCTGCCAGGGTTTGACCACCTCGGCCAGCGTCTCGCGCGAGGCGGCCTCGTCACGCACCTTGCACTGCGGGCACAGGGTGCGCACCAGGCGCTGTGCCAGCACGCCCAGCACGGTGGCGTTGATCAGGTAGGGCGGAATGCCCAGCTCCATCAGCCGCGTGATGGCCGAGGGGGCGTCGTTGGTGTGCAGGGTGGAGAACACCAGGTGGCCGGTGAGTGCGGCCTGCACCGCCATCTCGGCGGTTTCCAGGTCGCGGATTTCGCCCACCATGATGATGTCCGGGTCCTGGCGCATCAACGCGCGCAGCCCTTCGGCAAAACCGAAGTCAAGCTGCGGCTGCACCTGGGTCTGGTTGAAGGCCGGCTCGATCATCTCGATCGGGTCTTCCACCGTGCTGACGTTCACCTCTTCGGTGGCCACGCGCTTCAAGGTGGAATACAGCGTGGTGGTCTTGCCCGAGCCAGTGGGCCCGGTCACCAGGATGATGCCGTGCGGCCGTTTCACCAATGCCTCCCAGCGCTGCGCGTCGTGTGGCGCGAAGCCCAGCTCGGCCAGGTCCTTGACCGTGGTGTCGGGGTCGAAGATCCGCATCACCATCTTCTCGCCAAAGGCGGTGGGCAGGGTGGAGATCCGCATCTCGACCTCGTCGCCGCGCGGGTTGCGCGTCTTGATGCGGCCATCCTGCGGGCGGCGCTTCTCCACCACGTCCATGCGGCCCAGCAGCTTGATGCGCGCCGTCATGGCGTTGAGCACGCCCATGGGCATCTGGTAGACCGGGTGCAGCACACCGTCGATGCGGAAGCGGATCACGCCCTGCTCGCGCCGCGGCTCCAGGTGGATGTCGCTGGCGCGCTGGTCGAAGGCGTACTGCCACAGCCAGTCCACCACCTGCACCACACCCTGGTCGTTGGCGTCGAGCTGCTTGTTGCTGCGACCCAGTTCCACCAGCTGCTCGAAACTCGCGCCCCCGGCGCCACCGCCGGCCTTGACCGCCGCGCGCACGGACTTGGCCAGGGCGAAGAACTCGGCCGTGTAGCGCTGGATCTCCTGCGGGTTGGCCAGCACCCGGCGCACGCTGCGGCGCGACTGGCGCTCCACCTCGGCCACCCAGTCGGTCACGAAAGGCTCGGCCGTGGCCACCACCACCTCGGCAGGCGTCACCTGCACCGGCAGCACACGATGGCGCTCGGCGTAGGCGGCGCTCATGGTGTCAGCCACCTTGGCCACGTCCACCTTGAGCGGATCGATGCGCAGGTAGTCCAGACCGGTGCGGCCGGCCAGCCACTGCGTCAGGGTTTCGATGTCCAGCGGTTTGTGATCGCCGGCGCGGCGCATCGACACACTGGCCAGGCGCAAGAGCGGATGCTGCGCACTCTCGGCCTGGGCACAGCGCGCCACGGTGCGCTGCGCTTCCTCGTCCGAGATCACACCATCGGCCTGCAGCCACGCCACCAGGCGGCGCCAGTCGATCGGCCCGTCATGCGGTGTCTTGGCCAGGGATTTGGTTTTCACGTTTGCGTTCATTCGATCGGTTTGAAACCGCGCAGCCACTTGGGCGCCGGCAGGCCCCACTGAGTCTGGATGATTTCGGCCCGGGCGGCAAGCTCGGCACGTTTGGGCCGCGAGGGTGTGCGTTGCGCCAGCACCACCGTGTTGCCTTCGCGCGTCGCCTT
>CAZJKR010000253.1:3382-3592 GCA_964546615.1 uncultured Curvibacter sp. | reverse complement strand
TGTCACGGTCGTCCAAGCTGACCGGGGTGCCTGTCATGCCCAAATAGATGGCGTTGGGCAGGGCGTCGCGCATGTACTTCGCCAGGCCGTACTTGGTCTGGCCCGTCTGGGTGTCGATATCCGCACGGAAGCCGTACTGGGTCCGGTGCGCCTCGTCTGCGATGACAATGACATTGGCTCGGTCGCATAGCACCGGCACAGAGGTCTTCC
>CAZJKR010000253.1:242-3313 GCA_964546615.1 uncultured Curvibacter sp. | reverse complement strand
GCGCGCAGGGACCAGCGGCTATCCGCGAAGGTCTCAAACAGCTGCCCGTCCAGATCGTTGCGGTCGGTCACCAGCACGACGGTAGGGTTCTTGAACTCTGGCCTATCCCGCAACGCCATCACATAGAACAGCGCCAAGAGGGACTTGCCCGATCCTTGGGTGAACCAGATGACGCCGCCCTTGCCGTCCTTTCGGTGCAGCAGGGCGTCGGATGCGCGCTCCACCGCTTTGAGCACACCGTGGTACTGGTGCCACTGGGCAATGATCTTGGTCGTGGCACCGCCGTGGGCACCCCCGTAGGCCACGAAACCCTGGAAGAAGCTGAGCAGGGTGTCTTGCGCCAGCAGGCCCCGAATGAGCACCTCGAGCTCCAGCTGTCCCTTTCCCACCTTCTTGCCATCGAGCAAGCGCCAGCGGGAGTGACGGCCCAGGTCCGCGGTCAGTGAGCCGTAGCGCGCCACGGTGCCGTCGGAAATCACGCTCAGCAGGTTGTAGTAGAACAGCTGCGGGATGTCGGCCTTGTACGTCTGGATCTGATTCCAGGCCGAGCCGATATCCGCATTGAGATCGGCCGGGTTCTTTAGCTCGATCACCACCAGCGGCACGCCGTTGACGAACAGCACGATATCGGGACGCCGGATCTTCTGGCCGTGGATCGTGAACTGCCGCACCGCGAGCAGGTCGTTCGGGCCGGCAGGGTCGATGGCGCGGACGCGCAGCACGGTGCGTCGGCCATCCGCTTCGATGCGCTCCACGGGCACGCCGTTGCGCAGCCAGTCGTAGGCTTCCTTATTGGCATCGACCACGGACTGGCCGCCATAGCTGGCCAACTTCCCGACGGCCTCGTCGACCTCTCCTGGGCTGAGCCCGGGATTGAGTCGCTCAACGGCGGCGCGTAGGCGCGGCTCCAGAACAACATCCGAGTAGCGCGATCGCGCTTCGGGCTCGGAGCTGGGAGATACCGCGTCGCCTTCGACGCAGGTCCAGCCTAAGCCGGCCAGCCACTCCAGGCAGGCATCCTCGAGGTGGTTCTCTTTCATAGCATCCTCATGGCAACGCCTTCACCAGTGGCCGAAACACCGCGTCCATGCGGATGATCCGATCCGCCATCCAGTCCGTGAACTCGTCCCAGCGAGCTTCCTGCTGAAGGGGACTGTCGTTACGCCACGAGACGATGCGGGACTGATGGCGAAATCGCCTTCCAGCCCTTGGCACGCATCCACCGCGAAGGCTACCGCACCTGGGCGGCCGAATGGGTCGAAGGCCGCTTGCTGCATGAAGGCGTGGCGGTCGGCCCCGACGAGAAGGCGGCTATCTGGTCGGCGTTGGGAAGCCTCGCCGGTGCGCCGCTGGAGCAGCGCACGATGACGGGGCTTTCCGTGCTGCTGCAATCGAACACGCTGCGGCAGGCGCTGTCGCCCTATGTGCTCGGCGGTGCCCACGGCAAGCTGCTGGACGCCGACCATGACCGGCTCGGCATGGCCGACGTGCAGTGCTTCGAGATGGAGGAGTTGATGCACAGCAAGGCCGCCGTCATGGCCGTGCTGCACTACCTCTTTGCGCGCTTCGATGAACGCTTTGACGGTGCGCCCACGCTGCTGATTCTCGACGAAGCGTGGCTGTTCTTGGATGACCCGGTGTTTGCCGCGCGCATCCGCCAGTGGCTCAAGACACTGCGCAAGAAGAACGTCAGCGTCATCTTCGCCACGCAGTCGCTGGCGGACATCAAGGATTCGAGCATCGCGCCAGATCGAGATCGTCGCCACCGCGCAGCCCAAGCGCGACTACTACTACCAATCCCGCTTTGGCAACCGTTTATTCGACCTCGACCTGGGGCCGGCGACGCTGGCCTTTGCGGGCGCCTCCACGCCGCAAGACCAGCGTGACATGGACCGTGTGCTGCTGGACGCCGGCACGCCCGGCTTCGCAGGCGGCTGGCTGCGCCATTGCGGCCTTGATTGGGCGGCCGATCTGCTGCGCCGGGTTCCCTCTGTACTGCTGACCACCTATTGGAGAACCAGCCATGAAGATCCGTGCTCTTTCCATTTCGCTCGCCGCCGCGCTGTCGGTATCGCTGCTGGCCGTACAACCGGCATCTGCCATCACGGTGTTCGATCCGTCCAACTTCGTCCAGAACACGCTGACCGCGATTCGCACGCTGGAGCAGATCAACAACCAGATTCGCCAGCTCCAGAACGAGGCGCAGATGCTGATGAATCAGGCGCGCAACCTCGCCAGCCTGCCGTCCAGTGTGGTTGGCCAGTTGCGCGCCAATCTGGCGACGACCGAACGGCTGATCGCCCAAGCCCGAGGCTTGGCCTACGACGTGACGAATCTGGATCGGGAGTTCGCGCGCCTGTATCCCGAGCAGTACGCCGCCACGATCAGCGGCGACCAGATGTACCGCGATGCGCAGGAGCGCTGGAAGAACACGCTCAACGGCTTGCAGACCACGATGCAGATGCAGGCCCAGGTGTCGCAGAACCTCCATGATGATGAAGGCGTGCTGGCTGATCTGGTCAGCAAGAGCCAGTCTGCCGTCGGCGCGCTGCAAGCCATGCAGGCCACGAACCAACTGCTGGCCTTGCAGGCCAAGCAGTCCATCCAGACCCAAAGACTCCAGATCACGCAAGACCGGGCGGCTTCGCTGGAGCTTGCACGGCAGGCGGCAGCCACGGAGCGCGCCCGCGAGGTGCGGCGGCGTTTCCTGGGTGACGGCACGCCGTACACGCCGCAGCGTGTGGATTTCTACGGCAACTGACGGGAGGCCACCATGCGATGCGTCTTCGTCCTGTCGGTTTCGCTGCTTGTGGCACTGCTGGCCGATGCCCTGGCCGCCGATCCCGTGCGGCTCAAGGCGTTGCGCGTGCAATGCGCGGCCGACCGACAGGCCACGGGCGAGGACGCTTGCCGCGCCGCCGCCGAAGCCTTCCGGCGGCGCTTCTTCTCCGGCCAAGCCGGGCCGGATGAATACCAGACGCTGGCCGACCTGCCGCCGATCCCGCCCAGCTTCGAGGAACCGGCCGATGATTCCTCCAGAGGTTTTCTTTTTCGGAAGGATGCTGACAACA
>CAZJKR010000253.1:0-232 GCA_964546615.1 uncultured Curvibacter sp. | reverse complement strand
CCGGCCGATGGCTTGACGCCAGCCTTTCCCGCCGAACCGGAGGGCACGCCATGAATGACGTGACCATCATCGACCAGTTCCTCAACACCTTCGCCACCTACATCGACTCGGGTTTCGGGTTGCTGCGGGGCGAAGTGGCGTTCCTCACGGCCACACTGATCGTCATCGACATGACGATCGCCGGGCTGTATTGGGCCATGAGTCACGCCACCGGCCAGGGCGAGGACGTGAT
>CAZJKR010000252.1:0-3713 GCA_964546615.1 uncultured Curvibacter sp. | reverse complement strand
ATCTCCGTCAATTGAGGTCCGCCCCGTTTACACAAAAGTTCGGACACGCCCGCGCGTCAGCCACCATGACAACTCCTTGGCGGAGGTCATCAACGCGATCCGCGCTCTGATGGCACAACCCAAACCGGCGAGCCGCCCGATCGGCTTTACGGCCGATCTGAACGACAAGCAGCGCAAATAGATTTGCTATCGTTTCAATAGCTAATGGCGCTTGATCCGCGAGGGTCAAGCGCCATTTTTATTCAAGAAATCAGCTTACTTCGCCAGCAGGCTGTTAAGATCAAACCCCGCATCACCCGCCTGTTGCGGCGTGGGTGAGATACCGGCGTCCAGCAGCTTGCGTGCCTGCAGGTGGTCGCGGCTGGCGTTGATGCTGTCGGCGGCCAGCAGCTGGTCGCCCTTGTAGTGGTAGACGGTGAAGCTGCCGCTGCTTATGTCGCCACGCACCGCCCAGTGCTCGGCGCCCATCGACAGGCCGGCCATCTGCAGCTTCTTGTCGTACTGGTCGCTCCAGAACCAGGGCGTGGCGGTGAAGGGGCGCTCCTGCCCCAGCAGGGCGGCGGCGGCGCTCTTGCCTTGCTCGGTGGCGTTCTGCACCGACTCCAGGCGCAGCAGGCTGCCGTCCGCCAGGCGGCGCGCGGTGCAGTCGCCGGCGGCCACGATTGAACTGTCGCTGGTGCGGCCGCAGGCGTCGACCACGATGCCGCGTTCGCAGGCCAGCCCGGCGGCGCGCGCCAGTTCATCGTTGGCATTCACGCCGATGCCCACCACCACCAGGCCGGCGGGGTAGAGCGTGCCGTCTTGCAGGCGCACGCCGGTGGCCTGGCCTTCATGGTCGGTGATGATCTCCGCAATCTGCGCGCCCAGCACCAGCTGCACGCCGTGGCTGCGGTGCAGCTCGGCATACCAGTCCGACAGCATGGGCGCCAGCACGCGGCCCAGCAGGCGCGGCGCGGCTTCCAGCACGGTCACGGCCAGCCCCTTCTTGCGCGCGGTGGCGGCCACTTCCAGGCCGATGAAGCCGCCGCCGATCACCACCACCGGCAGTTGCCGCTCGATGCAGACGGCCATGCGCTCGGCAATGGCGCTGGCGTCGTCGCGGCTGCGCAGGGCGTACACGCCTTGCGCGTCGCCGCCGGGCAGCGGCAGCGCGCGCGGGGTCGATCCGGTGGCCAGCACCAGGCCGGCGTAGGGCAGGGTGACGCCGGTGGCCAGTGTCACTGTCTTGGCGGTACGGTCAATGGATGTGACCTGGGTGCCGGTGTGCAGGCCGATGTTCTTGCGCGCCAGCATCTCGGGGGCACGCATCACCAGTTGCGCGGCGTCCATCTCGCCGGCCAGCCAGGCCTTGGACAGCGGCGGGCGGTGGTAGGGGCCGTGCGGCTCGTCGCCAAGCAGGGTGATGGTGCCTTCAAAGCCGCCGGCGCGCAGCGCCTCGGCCGCTTGCACGGCGGCCTGGCCGGCGCCGACGATGAGGATGGGCCCGGTGATGCTCATGAAGAATGCTCCTGTGGTGCTGCGCTGGGGCCGGTGTTTACTCTTGGCAGGCGGGCAGGCTGACGATCAGGCCTTCGAGCTTGGGGCTGGCCTTGATCTGGCAGGCCAGGCGGCTGTTGGGGCGGCGCTCGTCGGCCACGTTCTCCAGCATGGCGAGTTCGTTCTCGCTGGCCGGGGGGATGTCGCCCAGGCGGGATTCTTCCACGTAGCAGTGGCAGGTGGCACAGGCGCAGGAGCCGCCGCATTCGCCGATGATGCCGTCAATGCCGTTGGTGGTGGCGCCCTGCATCAGGCTCCAGCCATCGGGCAGGTTGACGGTGGTCGATTGACCGTTGGCTTCGACATAGGTGATGTTGGCCATGGAAAAGTCTCCGTGTCAGAAATGGATGCCGCCTGCGCAGGCAGGCGTATGGCAAGTTGATGAATGTCCGTTTGCCCTGAGCCTGTCGAAGGGCTTCGACAGGCTCAGCCCGAACGGAAGTGTGCTGCAGATTGTGCAGGTATCAGGGCGTGACCAGGTCCAGGCGCAGCGGGCTGCGGAAGGTGGACGAGGGCATCCACGGCAGCTGGTCGGCCAGGCGCGTGTACTCGGGCACCACCTTGTGGAACTCATCAAACGCGATCTTCACCGCCAGGCGCGCAATGGCCGTGCCCAGGCAGGCGTGCACACCGCCACCAAAACCCAGGTGGCCGCGCGGCTTGCGTGTGATGTCGTACACGTCGGGGTTGGGGTACTGGCGCTCGTCGCGGTTGCCCGAACCGTAGGCCAGGCAGACGAAGTCGCCTTCCTTCATGGTCTGGCCGTGGATCGTGACGTCCTTCATCAGGCGACGGCGGAAGCGCTGCGCCGAGGTGTTGAAGCGCAGGCTCTCTTCAATCGCGTCGGGCAGCAGTTCGGGGTTGGCCACCACGGCGCGGCGGGCCTCGTCGAAGGTGGCGAGGTTGTAGGCGAACATCATCATGAAGCCGCCGAGCGATTCCACGCCGGCCATGATGAGGGTGGTGGTGGTGAGCAGCACCTCGCGTTCGTCCAGGCGGTCGCCGTCGATCTCGGCCAGGCTGAAGTGGCTGATGAGGTCGTTGCGTGGCTCGGCGCGGCGCATGGCGATCACCTTGCTCGCGTAGTCCTGCATCCAGTTGTAGGCAGCAATGTGCTCCGGCCCCTTGGTGCGGGTGCGCGAATCGCTCTGCACCATCAGCACCGCGTTGTCGCGCACTTCCTGCTCGGGCACCAGCGCTTCGTCACCCATGGGCAGCCCGAGCGCGGCCATCAGCACCTTGACGGTGAACTGCGAGGACACGTCCTTGAAGTCGAAGGTCTTGACGCCCTGCAACTGGCCGAACACCTGCTGCGCCACAGCGCGGATGGGCTCTTCCAGTGCCAGCAGGTTGCGCTTCATGAAGGCGTGCTGGATCAGGCCGCGCAGGCGGTCGTGCTTCGGCGGGTCCGAGCTGCCGAGCGTGGCGCCGGCACGGCCGGGCAGTTCGGTCATCAGGTTGCCGCTGGCGGACGAATAGGTCTGCCAGTCCTGGCCGGCGGACACGATGTCCGCGTAGCGCGACAGCACCCACATCTGTGCTTCCGGGCTCCAGAAGCAGGGGTACTCGTCACGCAGGGTCTTGTAGTAGGGGAACGGGTCCGCGTCGATGGCGGGCGAGTAGGGGTCGAAGCTGAACATCATCGGTCTCCACGGGTTGTGATGTGGGTGGAACTTTAGGGCTGACCTGGGTCAAGATCACTGCACAAACGCGCTTGAAGTCTTGTACTTTTCGATCAAAATGCTGGAATGAAACCGTCGACTATTCCGAGCTTCGCGCTCTACGGCGAGGCCGCCGCCCCGGGCGAGGAGTTGCTGCACATCGAGGAAGTGCAGTCGCGCAGCCGCCTCTACCACTGGGAGATTTCGCCGCACGTGCACCAGGGCCTGTACCAGGTGCTGTGGCTGCAGCAGGGCGCAGCCGAGGTGGCGCTGGACGAGTGGGTGCAGCGCGTGCAGGGGCCGGCCGCCATCGTGGTGCCGCCGGGGGTGGTACACGGCTTTCGCTTCGCACCGGGCACCGACGGGTTGGTACTCACCCTGAGTGCCCGCTTTCTGGTGGAGGGCGAGTTCCAGGCCGTGGGCGAGGCCTTTCGCGCCCTGTTTGCGGCCCCCGGGGTGCTGGACTTTGCGCCGCACGCGGCACCGGCCGAGCGTCTGCACGCGCTGCTGCGTGAG
>CAZJKR010000251.1:1628-3723 GCA_964546615.1 uncultured Curvibacter sp. | reverse complement strand
CGCGACCCGGCCAGCTTCGAGCCCTTGATTGATGCCCGTACCAAGGCGGTGTTCGTCGAATCGCTCGGCAACCCGCAAGGCAACGTGACCGACATCGCCCGCATTGCCGAAATCGCGCACCGCCATGGCGTGCCGCTGATCGTGGATAACACGGTGGCCACGCCTTATTTGCTGCGCCCGTTCGAGCATGGTGCCGACATCGTGGTGCACTCGCTCACCAAGTACCTGGGCGGCCACGGCACCTCGATCGGCGGCGCCATCGTCGATTCCGGCAAGTTTCCCTGGGCGGAGCACAAGGCGCGCTTCAAGCGACTGAATGAGCCCGACCCGAGCTACCACGGCGTGGTCTACACGGAGGCGCTGGGCCCGGCCGCATACATCGGCCGCGCCCGCGTGGTGCCCTTGCGCAACACCGGCGCGGCCATTTCGCCCTTCAACGCCTTCCAGATCCTGCAGGGCATCGAGACGCTGTCGTTGCGGCTGGAGCGCATCAACGACAACACGCTCAAGGTGGCGCAGTTCCTGCAGAAGCACCCCAAGGTGGGCTGGGTCAACTACGCCGGCCTGCCGGACCACCCGGACCATGCGCTGGCGCAGAAATACCTGGGCGGCAAGGCCTCCGGTCTGCTGACCTTTGGCGTCAAGGCTGCCAAGGGGGAAGGGCGTGCCGCCGGCGCGCGTTTCCTCGATGCCCTGGGCCTGTTCACCCGTCTGGTGAACATCGGCGACGCCAAGTCGTTGGCCACGCACCCGGCTTCGACCACGCACCGCCAGCTCTCGCCCGAGGAGCTGGCCAAGGCGGGCGTGCCGGAGGACGCGGTGCGCCTGTCGGTGGGTATCGAGCACATCGACGACCTGCTGGCTGACCTGGACCAGGCGTTGGCCCAGGTATGAGCGGCAAGATCAACACGGAGAGCATCAAGACCATGAAACCATCTGCATTTGCCGCACTGGTGCTGGCTGCCGCGGTCGTTGTGCCGGCACTGGCCCAAGCCAACCCAGAGTCCCAGACCCGTGCCTGGGCGGCGTCCTGCGCTGCCTGCCACGGCACGCAGGGCGTGAGCCTCGGAGGCATACCGTCCATCGCCGGCGTCGACAAGGCCCGTCTGCTGGAGCAGTTGCTGGCGTTCAAGAAAGGCGAGAAACCCGCCACGGTCATGCACCAGCACGCCAAAGGCTACACCGACGCCGAACTGGAACGCCTGGCTGATTTCTTTTCCCGCCAAAAACGCTGATCGGAGGAGCGCAGCATGTTGAACATCAATCGACGCAGTTTCCTGGCGGCCTCCGGTGCCGCAGCCGCGACCGCACTGGCGGCCTGTTCGACGCCAACCAAGCAGGCGCCCATCGCCCGCGTGGTGGTGATTGGCGGTGGTTACGGTGGCGCCACCGCCGCCAAGTACATCCGTCTGTGGGCGCCCGAGATCGAGGTGGTTTTGGTGGAACGCGAAGCGGCCTTCGTCTCCTGCCCGCTGAGCAATCTGGTGCTGGCCGGTACCGAGCGGATCGAGAGTCTGACCACGGGCTACGACGCGCTGCAGAGCAAGTACGGCGTCAAGGTCGTGCGCGACGAAGCGCTGGCGATCGATGCCGAAAAGCGCACCGTGCGCCTGGCGCGCGGCGATACCCTGAGTTACGACCGCCTCATCGTCTCGCCCGGCATCGACTTCCAGTACGACCAGGTGCCCGGCCTGCAAAGCGCCGAAGCCCAGGCGCGCGTGCTGCACGCCTGGAAGGCCGGCCCGCAGACCGTGGCCCTGCGCCGCCAGCTGGAGGCCTTGCCCGACGGCGGTGTCTATGCGCTGCACATCCCCAAGGCCCCGTTCCGCTGCCCGCCCGGCCCCTACGAGCGTGCGGCCCAGATCGCCTTCTATTTCAAGCAGCACAAGCCGCGGTCGAAGGTGCTGGTGCTTGATGCCAACCCGGACATCGTGTCCAAGAAGGCGCTCTTCCTCCAGGCCTGGAACGAGCGTTACTCGGGCATCGTCGATTACCGTCCCAACAGCGAGCTGGTGCGCAACAACGGGCCCAAGAACACCGAACCCTGGTGGAAACTCTGGTAGAGGGTCGGCTCGATGCGGGCCGGCCTAGACTG
>CAZJKR010000251.1:0-1618 GCA_964546615.1 uncultured Curvibacter sp. | reverse complement strand
CAGCGAGCTGGTGCGGGTGGACGCCGCCACCAACACCATCGAAACCTCTTTCGAGTCGCACCGGGTCGGCGTTCTCAATGTGGTGCCGCCGCAGCAGGCCGGCCGCATCGCGCAGACCGCGAAGCTGATCACTGCCAGCAACAAGTGGTGCGGCGTGAACTTCCAGACTTTCGAGTCGGTTGCGGCGCCGGGCATCCATGTGCTGGGCGACGCCACGTTGTCGGCGCCCGGCATGCCCAAGTCGGGCTTCATGGCCAACAACCATGCCAAGGTGGCTGCGGACGCCGTGATCGCGCTGATCAAGGGCGAGCCGGTCAACCCGCAGCCCATCATCGCCAATACCTGCTACAGCTTCGTCTCGGATCAGGACGTGGTGCATGTGGCCTCGGTCCACAAGTGGAATGCCGAGCAGAAGACGCTGGTGCCGGTGCAGGGCGCGGGTGGCCTGTCGTCGCAGGCCAACGCGCTCGAAGGCCAGTACGCGCGTTCCTGGGCGCGCAACATCTGGGCCGACGCGCTGCTGTGAGCGTCGGATGACGAACAAAGCAGGCCTGCCGCGCTTGGCGCGCGCAGGCCTGCTTTTCTGGAGCGACGATGAAACAGCCTCTTGACGAACAACTTGCCCTGCTGTGCGCCAGCCTCGCGGCTACCGCCGTTGAGCGAGACCGCCGTGGTGGCCATGCTGCAACCGAACGCTCGCTGCTGCGAGACAGCGGCCTGCTGGCGCTGGCCGTGCCGGCACGCTTCGGTGGTCATGGTGCGGACTGGTCCACGGTCTTGCGGGCCGTGCGCCGCATTGCCGCGGTGGATAGCTCTGTGGCTCATCTCTTCGCTTTCCAGCACCTGCAGGTGGCCAGCATCTCTTTCTTCGGCAGTGAGGCGCAGCAGGCCGAATTGCTGACGCGAACGGTTCAGGAGCGCTGGTTCTGGGGCAATGCCCTGAACCCGGCTGACCGGCGTACCACGTCCGCCGAGTTTGATGAGGGTCTTGTGTTCAATGGGGTCAAAAGCTTCTGCTCGGGCGCGGTCGGTGCTGACATGCTGCTGGTTTCGGCCCATCTGGAGTGCGGCCGTCTTGTCGCCGCCGCGATCCCTGCCCACCGTACAGGCGTGCAGATCGAGGGCGACTGGAACGCCATCGGCCAGCGCCAGACAGACAGTGGCAACATGGTCTTTACCGACGTGCTGGTCTATCCCCATGAGCTCTTGCAGCCCGGCCCGGGCAGCAGCCCCTGGGCGACGCTGCGTTCCTGTCTGGCGCAGTCCATCCTGGTCAACATCTACCTCGGCATCGCCGAGGGTGCGTACCGGTCAGCGAGTGAGCACACAAAACGCTGGCGCCGGCCCTGGATCAACTCCGGGGTAGAGCAGGCCACACAAGACCCTTATCTGTTGCAGCACTTTGGTGAGTTCTGGGTGCAGCTGCAGGCCGCACGGGCACTTGCCGACGAGGCTGCCAGCAAGCTTGAAGCGGCCTGGCAGCGCGGACCAGCGCTCACGGCCGAGGAGCGCGGCGCAGTCTCGGTGGCCGTGGCCACGGCCAAGGTGCTGGCGCATCGCGCCAGCCTTGACATCAGCAGCAAGTTGTTTGACGTCGCGGGCACCTCGGCCCTGCACG
>CAZJKR010000250.1:0-3781 GCA_964546615.1 uncultured Curvibacter sp. | reverse complement strand
GGGTCAGACGGCCGGCTTGACCGGCGCGACGCCCGAACTCGGGACACACTTTGAGCACCTGGTCGCGAAAACAGTCGCCGGCCCCGAGCAGCAGCAGGGTTTCGCGCTGGAGTTCTTCGCAGCGGACGCTGTCCCGCTGGGCCAGCGGATGGTGCATCGGCACGGCAACGAACAGCGGTTCATCGTACAGCGGTGCCGTCATCAGACCGGCATCGGACAAGGGCTCGGGAACGATGACGCAGTCGATCTCGCCGGCACGCAACATCTCCAGCAGCCTGGAGGTGTAGTTCTCCTGCAGGATCAGCGGCATCTGCGGTGTCTCGGTGATCATGCGACGCACCACCTCCGGCAACAGATAGGGGCTGATGGTGTAGACCACGCCCAGCCTGAGCGGACCGGCCAGCGGGTCCTTGCCGCGCCGGGCGATTTCGATGATGTTGGCGGCACGCTCCAGCGCCGCCTGCGCCTGGCGCACGATCTCCTCGCCCAGGGGCGTGATGGTGACGGCGGTGGTCGTGCGCTCGAACAGCTTGACGTCCAACTCCTCTTCGAGCTTCTTGACCGCCACCGACAGGGTCGGCTGGGAAACCTCGCAGGCCTCGGCCGCCCGGCCGAAATGCTTTTCCCGCGCCAGTGAAACGACGTATTTGAGAGCGGTCAGATTCATCAGGGGTGCCCTTGTCTGGCATCTGGTCGCGGCGCGGGCAGCCACCGGCCGCCCGCGCCTCTGCGCTTGCTCGTCCCGCCGCGAAGAAGTCACGGCGGCGCTGCCGGGGCCGGGCTGGCCCCGGCAAAGTCAGGCCAGGTCGAAGCGGTCGAGGTTCATCACCTTGGTCCAGGCCTTGACGAAGTCCTTGACGAACTTGGCCTTGTTGTCGTCCTGGGCGTAGGCCTCGGCGATGGCACGCAGCTGCGAGTTGGAGCCGAAGGCCAGGTCGACGCGGGTGGCGGTCCACTTCACGGCGCCGGTCTTGCGGTCGCGGCCCTCGTAGGCGTTGTCACCGATGGGCTTCCACGCCGTGCCCATGTCGACCAGATTGACGAAGAAGTCATTCGTCAACTGGCCCGGACGCTGCGTGAACACACCGGCCTTGGAGCCGCCCACGTTGGCACCCAGCACGCGCAGGCCACCGACCAGCACCGTCATCTCGGGCGCCGACAGCGTGAGCAGCTGCGCCTTGTCGACCAGCATCTCTTCGGGCGAGACGCGGTAGGCCTTTTGCCGATAGTTGCGGAAGCCATCGGCCACGGGCTCAAGCACGGCGAAGGACTCGACGTCGGTCTGCTCGGGGCTGGCGTCCATGCGGCCGGGCGTGAAGGGCACCTCCACCGCTTGGCCGGCCGCCTTGGCGGCGGCTTCCACACCGGCGTTGCCGGCCAGCACGATCAGGTCGGCCAGTGACACCTTCTTGCCGCCGGCGGCACTCTTGTTGAACTCGGCCTGAATGCCTTCGAGCGTCTTGAGCACCTTGACCAGCTGGGCTGGCTGGTTGGCTTCCCAGTCCTTCTGCGGCGCCAGACGGATGCGCGCACCGTTGGCACCACCACGACGGTCCGAGCCGCGGTAGGTCGAGGCCGAGGCCCAGGCGGTCGAAACCAGCTCGCTCACCGACAGGCCCGAGGCCAGCACCTGCGCCTTGAGGTCGGCGATGTCCTTGGCATCGATCACCGGGTGGTTGAGTGCCGGGATCGGGTCTTGCCAGATCAGGTCTTCGGCCGGCACCTCGGGGCCCAGGTACAGGCTCTTCGGCCCCATGTCGCGGTGGGTCAGCTTGAACCAGGCACGGGCGTAGGCATCGGCGAACTCTTCCGGGTGGGCCAGGAAGTGGCGCGCGATCTTCTCGTAGGCCGGGTCGAACTTGAGCGAGAGGTCGGCCGTGGTCATCGACGGCGGGTACTTCTTGCTCGGGTCGTGCGCGTCGGGGATCATGTCCTCGGGCGCGCAGTTCTTGGCGCGCCACTGGATGGCTCCGGCGGCGGTGGTCATCTGCTCATAGTCGTACTTGAACAGCACCTTGAGGTAGCCCATGTCCCACTTCGTCGGGTTGGGTTTCCAGGCCCCTTCGAAGCCGCTGGTGGTGGTGTCGCCCCCCTTGCCGCTGCCGTGCTTGTTGGCCCAGCCGAAGCCCATCTCTTCCATGGGCGCGGCTTCCGGCTCGGGGCCGACCAGAGCCGCATCACCGGCGCCGTGCATCTTGCCGAAGGTGTGGCCGCCGGCCACCAGGGCCACGGTCTCGTAGTCGTTCATGGCCATGCGGGCGAAGGTCTCGCGCACGTCCTTGCCCGAAGCCACCGGGTCGGGCTTGCCGTCGGGGCCCTGCGGGTTCACGTAGATCAGGCCCATTTGCACGGCGGCCAGCGGGTTCTCCAGCTGACGCTCACCGCTGTAGCGGCTGTTGGCCTTGTCGCTGGTGGCCAGCCACTCTTTTTCCGCGCCCCAGTAGATGTCCTCCTCGGGCGCCCAGATGTCGGCGCGGCCGCCGCCGAAGCCGAAGGTCTTGAAGCCCATGGTCTCCATGGCCACGTTGCCGGCCAGGATGAAGAGGTCAGCCCAGGAGATGGCGTTGCCGTACTTCTGCTTGATCGGCCACAGCAGGCGACGCGCCTTGTCGAGGTTGCCATTGTCGGGCCAGCTGTTCAGCGGGGCAAAGCGCTGGTTGCCGGTGTTGGCGCCGCCGCGGCCGTCGGCCGTGCGGTAGGTGCCGGCGGCGTGCCAGGCCATGCGGATCATCAGGCCGCCGTAGTGGCCCCAGTCGGCCGGCCACCAGTCCTGGCTTTGCGTCATCAGATCCGCGAGGTCCTTCTTCAGGGCCTTGTAGTCGAGTTTCTTGAACGCCTCGGCGTAGTCGAAGTCCGGGTCCATCGGGTTGGACACCGGCTGGTGCTGGTGCAGGATGGAAAGGTTGAGCTGGTTGGGCCACCAGTCGGCATTTGACTGGGCGCCGTGCGTGGCACGCGCACCGCCGGCGGCGTGAAAGGGGCATTTGGCTTCAGACATGGTTCTCTCCTTGGGGTTGGGATAGGTACGTTCAGGCAAGAAGTCTCAACTGGCCTGCGCCAAGACAGCCAGGTATTCGAGCCAGGCGGGCTGGCGGCGGCTGACAGGGGTCGGGTTCGTTGGCATGACAGCACTCCTTGCAGGAAAGTGCACCAACTTTAGGATTGATCTATGATTTATTCCATTTGATTTGGAATATCTATTGAATAGGCCGAGCCTATCCATGTATGAAAAATCATAGGTATTTACCCGCGGTTCAGGTCATGAGGGCGACCGCCCCCGAGAAGCTCAGGAAGGCCACGGCCGTGGAGACCAGGATGATGCGGGCGATGCGCCCGTTGTCGGCGCCGAAGCGCTCGGCCAGCAGCGAGACGTTGCTGGCACTGGGCAGGGCGGCCGCCAGCACGATGACCGTGAGCGCAAACTTGCTCAGCGGCACCCCCAGTTGCATGGCGCCCACGCCCACCAGCAGCACCAGCAGCGGGTGCAGCAGCAGCTTGAACACCGCCACCGGCACGTAGTCGCGCAGCGGAATCGGCGGGTGCTGGCTCTCTTCCGCCAGGATCTGCGAGCGCGCCAGCACCGCACCGATGGTGAACAGCGCCACCGGCGAGGCGGCATCGGCCAGCAGGCCCACGGTCTTGTTGACCATGCCCGGCAGCTCGAACTGGATGTAGGACGCCAGCCCCCCGAGCAGGATGGCCCAGGGCATGGGGTTGGTCAGCATGCCGCGCAAGGCCTTCTTCAGCGCCACCGCCATGCCATGCTTGTCGGCCCCGTCCA
>CAZJKR010000249.1:0-3829 GCA_964546615.1 uncultured Curvibacter sp. | reverse complement strand
CGCCGGCGTTGATCGCCCGCATCAAGCCACCCGCCAGCTTCGGCCCTCGGGCGCAAAAAAACCCAGCCGTCTCCGGCTGGGTTCTGCGTTCTGTGCAGACGACTCTCGCCTGCCCCCTTGGCGGGTTTACTGCTTGACGGCTTCGACCTGCACCACGATGCGCACGTTCTTCGGGAAACCCCAGTCCACGCCGTAGTTCATGCCGTAGGCGGTGCGGTCAATGGTGGTCTCGAAGTCACCGCCGCACACCTCACGCTTGAGCATGGGGTTCTGGTAGCAGTTGAACTGGCTGGCCTTGAGCACCACCGGGTTGGTCTTGCCCATCAGGGTCAGGGTGCCGGCCACTTCGCTGACCTTGTCGCCGTTGAAGCTGAACTTGTCGGCCACGAACTTGGCGGTGGGGTACTTGGCCACATCAAACAGGTCGGCGCCCTGCAGGTGCTTGTCAAACGCGGCCGTGCCGGTGTTGACGGAGGCCACGTCGATGGTCAGTTCCACCTTGCCGCTCTTGCCGGCCTTGTCGAACTGGATCGTGCCTTCCTTCTTGTCGAAGCGGCCGCGGTTGGTGGAGGCACCGAAGTGGCTGATCTCGAAGGTGGCGAAGGTGTGGGTCGGGTCGATGGCGTAGGTGGCCGTCTGGGCCTGGGCCACACCAAGGGATGCGGCCAGCAGGGTGGCGGCGGCCGTCAGGGCGAAGAGGGATTTGCGCATGGGATGACTCCTGGTTGAAAAAACGGGTTGGTTGGAAATGGGTTCAGAGCTTGGCCACGCCGGTCAGCGCGAGCTTGAAGCGGACCTGCACGTCGTCGGCCACCATGGAGGTGTCAGACCATTCGTTCTCGCCGATCCTGAAAGCCAGGCGCTTGAGCGTGAAGCTGCCGCTGGCGGTGGTGGTGGCGCCGTTTTGCGTCAGCGTCACCGGCACCACGACGTCGCGCACCTGGCCCTTGATGCTGAGCTGGCCAGCCACTTCGAACCTGCCGCCGCCCAGGCCCTTGACGGCGCTGGACTGGAAGGTGGCCTGCGGAAACTTGGGCACATTGAACCAGGTGGCCTTGGGCAGTTCGGCATCGGTTTCGGGCACACCCAGGCTGGCACTGCCGGTGTCCACCGTGAAGGCGATCTTGCTGGTCTCGGGCTTGGCCGGGTTGAAGCTCACCTGGGCATCAAACTTCTTGAAGCGGCCTTCCACCGGCACGCCCATCTGCTTGCTGACGAAGGCGATTTCGCTTTGCGCCGGCAGCAGCTTCTGCTGTGCCCAGGCCGGCGCGCTGAAGGCCAGGGCCACCAGGCCGAGGGTCGAAAAGAAACGGGACAGTTGCATGGCATGACTCCTGAGGGATGGGTTAGCTCAGCTCAACGGCGGCCGGGCAGCATGCGGGCAAGCAGGCCATCGCGGTCGATCAGCTGGTGCTTGAGCGCGGCGGCCACGTGCAGCAACACCAGCGCCGCCATGGCGTAGGCACTGAGCTTGTGCCAGGGCTTGATCAGTTCGGCCAGGGCCTTGTCGGCCGGCACGAAGTCCGGCAACGGCAGCACGCCAAAGACCACGATGGGAAAGCCGGCGGCTGAGCTGTAGGCCCAGCCCAGCAGCGGCACGGCAAAAAACAGCGCGTACAGCGCATGGTGGGTGCCGTGGTGCGCCCAGTGCTGCCAGCGCGGCATGGCGTGGGCCACGGCCGCCGGCAACGCCGGCGGGCGGTGCGTCAGACGCCAGAGCAGGCGCAGGAACGACAAAGTGAGCACCACCACACCGGCCCACTTGTGCCAGTTGTAGAGCTTGAGGCGCTGCGGTGAAAACGGCAGGCTGGTCATGTACAGCCCGACGATGAACATGCCGATCAGGGCCAGCCCCAGCAGCCAGTGCAGGGCAATGGCAGTGCGGCTGTAGCGCTCGGCAGGCAAATGAATCTGAACCATGGAGCGAAGTCTAGGCCGCGCGCCCTGGTCCATTTTTGAATTGAATTGTTGATTCGATTCAAAAAATGTGAATCTGATCAGACCCGGAACGCTTTCTCAGTGCCCTTGCATCGTCCACCAGACTCGCTGCCTTGCCTTCGGTGATCGTCGCCAAGCGCGGGAACGGGCGATTCGAGGCCCATTTTCCGTTCCATTTTTTCATTCAATGAAATTTTGATGGATTTTCTAAAGATTATTCAGATTAAACCGATTAAATCGATTGACACAATTTAATCGGTTTAATACATTCGCAATCAATGAATTAATAAACCCGACCAAGGACGCATCCATGAACTCAACGACAGTGCCTCTGGACCGCGCCATGACGCAGCCGGCCACCGCCGGTGGCCCGGCCGTCAACACGACGATCAGCGAATTCCTGGCCTTCAAGCTGGGCCAGGAGGAGTACGGCATCGACATCCTGCGGGTGCAGGAAATCCGCTCCTATGAGCCTCCCACCCGCATGGCCAACGCGCCGGACTTCATCAAGGGCGTCATCAACCTGCGCGGCGTGATCGTGCCCATCATCGACATGCGGCTGAAGTTCCACCTGGAGCAGGCCATCTACGACAACTTCACCGTCGTCATCGTGCTCAACATCGGCCAGCAGGTCGTGGGCGTGGTGGTCGATGGCGTCTCCGACGTCATCACCCTCAGCCCCGCGCAGATGCGCCCGGTACCGGAGTTCTCGTCCGACATCGACAGCAACCATGTGCTGGCCATCGGCTCCGTCGAGGACCGCATGCTGATCCTGCTCGACATCGAAAAACTCATGACCAGCGCCGACATGGGGCTGCTCACTCAGGCCGCTCAATAACTTCACTGCCACATCTAGGGAGAATTTCCATGAACTTTGCCAACATGAAAGTCGGTGCCCGTCTCGGGCTGGGTTTTGCGCTGGTCATCCTGGCCGGCCTGGTCGTGGCCATCTTCGGCCGCATCCAGCTGGGCAACGTCAACGAGGACGTCACGCTGCTGGTAGAAGACCGCATGGTCAAGGTCGACCAGCTCAACCAGATCGCGACCAACCTGAACCTGATGGCCCGCGCCGTGCGCAACATCGCACTGACCGAGGACGAGCAGGAGATGCTGGCGGAGAAGAAGCGCATCGACGAGGCCCGTGCCAAGAACACCGCGCTGCTGGCGCAGCTCAACAGCAGCATGAAGAGCCCTGCCAACCAGCAGCTGCTGAAGAAGATTGATGAAATCCGCGGCCCGTACAACGCGGCCGTCGACAAGTCCATCGCTCTGGGCCTGGCCAACAAGAGCGCCGAGGCGCGTGATGTGCTGATCAAGGAGAACCGCCCCTTACAGGCGGCTTATTTCAAGGCACTCAACGAATTGGTGGAGGTGCAGCAGACAGCCATGAAGGACACGGCCCAGACCGTGCAGTCCACCGCCCGTTCGACCGGCCTGCTGATGATCAGCATCGCCATCATGGCCGCCGTGGTCGGCGCCGTGATTGCCTGGGCCTTGACCCGCTCGATCACACGCGCACTCGGCGGCGAGCCGGACTACGCCTCCAATGTGGCGCGCGAGATTGCCGCCGGCAACCTCGCCGTCAATGTAGCGCTGCGCGACGGCGACACCACCAGCATGCTGGCCGCCATGAAGGCCATGCGCGACAGCCTGGCCCAGGTGGTGACCCGCGTGCGCAGCGGCTCGGAGTCGGTGGCTTCGGCCAGCACGCAGATTGCCCAGGGCAACAACGATCTGTCCGGCCGCACCGAGGAGCAAGCCAGCTCGCTCGAAGAAACCGCTGCCTCGATGGAGGAACTGGGCTCCACCGTCAAGCAGAACGCCGACAACGCCCGCCAGGCCAACCAGCTGGCGCAAAGCGCCAGCACCGTGGCCGTGCAGGGCGGCGAGG
>CAZJKR010000248.1:0-3848 GCA_964546615.1 uncultured Curvibacter sp. | reverse complement strand
TCATCCAGATGCTGGACCTGCTGCGCCCGATCTACGAAAAGACCGCCGCCTACGGCCACTTCGGACGCGAAGAGCCGGAGTTCAGCTGGGAGCGCACCGACAAGGCTCAGGCACTGCGTGCAGCTGCCGGCCTGAAGTAAGCGAGGAGGGCCCACATGAAACTGCAGACGCAACGCTGGATCGACCGCTGGGTCGGGCAGGTGCTGTGCGCTGCGGTTTCGCTGTGGGCACGCCTGCTCGGCACGCGCGCGCCCCGGGTCGATGCGACCCGGGCGCCGCGCCATATCCTGGTCATCCTGCTGTCCGAGATGGGCAGCATCGTGCTGGCCGGCCCCATGTTCAAGGCCCTGCGCGAACGCTACCCCGGCGCCACAGTGCACGTGCTGCAGCTCAAGAAGAACCAGCAGGTCTCGCGCATGCTCAGCCTGAGCGAGGATGCGCACCTGCATGGCATCGACGACAGCTCCGGTTTCACGCTGCTGCGCGACATCCTGCGCGTGACGCTGGCCATGCGCCGCCTGCCACTGGACGTGGTGATCGACTGTGAGCTGTTTTCACGCATCAGCAGCCTGCTCTGCTACCTGACTGGTGCGCCCCGGCGCGCGGGCTTCACGCCGCACACCCAGGAGGGCCTGTACCGCGGCAGCTACATCAACTGCGCCATACCCTACAACCCCTACCAGCACATCAGCAAGCAGTTCCTCTCCCTGGTCGATGCGCTGGAAGACGGCAGCGCGCCACGCAACAAGGCCGCCCCGATCCGCGAACTGCCGGCCGAAACCGGCCTGTCCGTGCCCTTCACGCCGGAAGAACTGCAGCGCTACAGGGCCCAGGTGCTGCGCGACTACCCTGTGCTGGCCACGCGCAAGATCGTGCTCATGTACCCAGGCGGCGGCATCCTGCCTGAGCGGGCCTGGCCGGTGGAGCACTATGCCCGCGTGGCACGCGGCCTGTGCGACGAAGGCTACGGCGTCGGCATCATCGGCCTGCAGGAAGACGCAGAACTGGCCGCCGACCTGAAGCAGCGTGTCGGCAGTGACCTGTGCATCGCGCTCACCGGCTACACGCGCAGCCTGCGCGAACTGCTGATGCTGTTCCACGCCAGCCACCTGCTGCTGGCCAATGACGGCGGCCCGGGCCACTTCGCCAGCCTGACGCCGATCCGGGTGCTGATGTTCTTCGGCCCCGAAACCGGCAGGCTTTACGGCCCGCTGCCCGGAACCTTCGGCCCCAGGGCGAAGATCTACGAGTCAGGCATCGCCTGCTCGCCCTGCCTGTCGGCCTACAACCACCGCCTGACCTTCTGCGATGGCGACAACCAGTGCCTCAAGCGCATCGCCCCCGATCCCGTGCTGGCCGATGCCCTGGATGCCCTGCGCGACTCGCCGGAACCCGCCGCAGCATGAGCTCACCATCCCTGCGCGCGCGCCTGTGGCAACTGGTCGACTGGCTGCACGGTTTTCGCTACGTGCGTTTCGGCCTGGTCGGTGCCAGCGGCACGGTGGTGAATCTGGCCGTGCTCTACACCGCGCACGAGTTCCTGTTCAATGCCATCGAGCCGCCGGGCAGCAAACCGTATTTCTCGCTGGCTCTGGCCATCGCCGTGGCCACGGTCAACAACTTCACCTGGAACCGGCTCTGGACCTGGTCCGACCGGTTGCACGCCACCTCGGCACAACATGAGGCCGGGTACTCCAGGCGCAGCCTGCTGGCCCAGCTTGGCCAATACGCCACCGCCTCCTGGCTGGGCATCCTGCTGCAGTATGTGCTGACCCTGTGGCTGGCGCATTTCATGCATTACCTGCTGGCCAACGTGATCGCCATCGTCATCGCCAGCGTCAGCAACTTCATTGCCAACGACCGCTGGACCTTCCGTCACAAGCGCAAGTCATAATGCCGGGCAGCGCCGGCGTGGCCCGGCATCAAGACTCCCATGCGCGCTTCCGGCTTCACCCCCTCATCCGCCTCGTCCGATGCCCCGGCTGGCCTCTGGTTCGCACTGCTGTTGCTGGCGCTGGCGGTGCATGTCTTCGGCCTGGGGGGCCAGTACATCCCGAGCAATGGCGACGAAATGGTCTATGCGCACATTGCGCGCGAGACCGCCGAAACCGGCCGCTGGCTGCCGCTGGCCTCCGAACTGGCCGACACGCGCAACACCAAACCGCCGCTGCTGTTCTGGCAGGCCATGGTGGCTGGCGACTGGGGTCAGGACTGGCGTCTGGCCGCCCTGCGCGCGCCCAGCCTGCTCTACACCCTGCTGCTCGCAGGCGCCATCTGCCTGGGTGTGCACGCCATCACCCGGCGCTGGCGTGACGCCCTGCTGGCCGCCTGCCTGTACCTCGCCTTCTTCAGCACGTTCCGCTATGGCCGCCCCTATCTCACCAGCGCCCCTGAAACCTTCTGGCTCAGCCTGCCGCTGCTGGCCTTGCTGTGGCAGCGCTTGCGCCATCCGGCCGCCGGCCCGGGCTGGGGCCTGCATGCGCTGCTCGGCCTCGGCCTGGGGCTGGGCCTGGCCTACAAGTCCTTTGCCTTGATCGCGCCGGCAGCGGCGGCCTGGTGGCTGGCGCTGGTCATGAGCGAGCCTCGCCTCGACTGGCTGGCGCTGCTGCGCCACACGCTGCGCACCGGCTTCAGTGCGGCCATCGCCCTGGCCGTGTTTGCGCTGTGGTTCGTCCTCGACCCGGATCCGGCGGCGGTGTGGCGCGAGTTCATCGTCGGCGAAAACGCTGCCAAGTTTTCCGACGCGCGCGGCTACTGGCAGGAGGCGTTTTCCCTCAGCGGCTCCAGCATCTGGTCACAGCTGCTGGCCTATCCGGTCAATGCCGGCCTGATGTTTTTTACCGTCATCGGCCTTGCATGGCTGGGCCTGAAACAACTGCCCCGCCTGGGCAGGCAACGGCCCTGGCCGCCCCACCAGGCCATCCTGCTGAGCTGGGCGCTGGTCTGGCTGCTGGTGTTTCTGTTCCCGAGCCAGCGCTCGGCGCGTTACGTGATTCCGGCCATGCCGGCGGTGGCCATGCTGCTGGCGCTCCATTGGCGCGACATCGGGCGTCTGTGGTTCACACCGACCTTGCTGCTGGGCGGCCTGGCGCTGTTGATGCTCGCGCGCATTGCCTGGGTCGGCCATACCTTGGGCCTGAGCTCGACGGGCGAGATCGGCCTGACCCTGATGGCAGCCGGCCTGGGCCTGCTGGGCTGCGTGGCCGGCCTGTGGCGCCCCGCCTGGACCCGCGTCGCGGCTGTGCTGACCACCCTGCTGGTCTATGCCACCTTCAACCTGACGGTGGCCCCGCTGGATGGCCCGACCGGTCGCTATGCCCCCGCCACAGCCGCCGCCCTGCCAGGCGGTCGCATTGCCGTTCCCAACGGGTTCAACAGCCAGTTCGAGCGCTTCCAGTTCCTGTTGCCGGGCGATCACCAGTTCGTGCCCTATGAGACAGAGGGGCGTGCCATCGCGCGGCTGGCACCAGGCACCTCGCTGCCCGCACCGGCACAGCAGCTGAGCCGCCTGCTCGACAGCCATGACGGCGTGGTCTGGATCCAGTCCGGCGAAGACGAACCCGCGCCACTGTGCCTGCCCGGCTGCCGGGTGCTGGGCGAGCGCTGGTTGCTCAAGAGCCGGCACCTGCCGGGCGAAATTACCCGGGACAACCTCTGGTACCCGCAGCAGTGGCTGTACAAGCGCGAGTGGCTGCTTGCGCGTTGATCCGCCCCTTAGGCCCGCCGCCGCAGACTCCGCCAGCACCGCAGCAGCCAGCCCGACTGCAACATCAGCCACAGCCAGGGGTCGAGCAGGGCGTCCCACAGATTGCCACTGGGCAGGCGCAGCAAGCCATACACCAGCAGCA
>CAZJKR010000247.1:0-3882 GCA_964546615.1 uncultured Curvibacter sp. | reverse complement strand
CGCTCCCGCAGCAGGCCTTGTGCTCACTCGCGGGGTTGAGCCCGGCCAGATCGTGCAGCCGGGCAAGGCCCTGCTGAGCCTGGCGCTGGCCGGCCCGACGCAGCTGGTGGCGCAGGTGGATGAGCGTTTCCTCGACCAGCTGCAGGTGGAGCAGCACGCCATGGTGGTGGCCGATGCTTTTGCCGGCCAGCGCTTCGCGGCCAAGATCCTGTCGATCGCGCCGGTGGTGGACGCGCAGCGTGGCGCCATCGAGGTCAAGTTCACCCTGCTGCAGGAGCCGCCCGCTTTTCTGCGTGAAGACATGACGCTGTCGGTCGAGGTTGAAACCGGCCGGCGTGAGCAGGCGCTGGCCCTGCCCTTGGCCGTGCTGCGGCAGGCCCAGGGGGACACGGCCAACGTACTGGTTGCTGTCGATGGCGTCGCGCAGGCGCGCCAGCTGCGGCTGGGTCTGCGCACCTTGGCCGCGGTGGAGGTGCTCGACGGCCTGCGCGCGGGCGATGCCGTGCTGACCAGCACGGCGCTGAAGGCCGGCCAGCGTGTCAGCGTCACGCCTGTGGCTTGGCAGCCGGGCAGTGCCACGGGCACGTCTGCGCCGCGCGCCGATAGCGCGGGCAATGCCGGCTCGGCGCTGAGCAACGCCATGGGGCGCTGAGCCCGCTGCTGCACCATGCCAGGCCTCGGCTTTGAACTCCGCGTGGCCCTGCGCTTCCTGCGCGAGGGCCGCATGCAGACGCTGCTCATCATCGTCGGCGTGGCCGCCGGCGTGGCGGTGGTGGCCTATATCTCGGCCCTGATTTCCGGCCTGCAGGGCAGCACCCTGACCAAGACCCTGGGGGCCCAGGCCCACATCACATTGCGCGCGCTCGACGACGCGGTGACGCCGGCGCGTGCCGCCGACGGCGCGCTGACCCTGACCGAAACCCAGCCGCGCGTGCAGCGCCTGCGCTCGGTCGCCAACTGGCAGGCCTTGCTGCCGCTGCTGGAGCAGATGGGGCCGATTGCGGCCGTCTCGCCCATGGTTTCGGGCTCGGGCCTGGCGCTGCGCGGCGAGGCCAGCCAGGCCATGGCGCTCATGGGCGTGGAGCTGGACCGTTACGACCGCATCGTCGGTCTGCGCAGCAAGGTGGTGAGTGGCGTGGCGCGGCTGGACCCGGGCGAGGCCATCCTGGGGCGCGACCTGGCGGCGGACCTGGGCGTGCGCGTGGGCGACCGCGTGACGCTGCAGACCACGGTGGGCAGCCGCAGCGTGAGCGACGCGGTGCGCGTGACCGCGCTGGTGGACCTGGGCGTGCGCGACCTGAACCGCCGTACCGTCATCGTGCCGCTGCGTGCCGCGCAAAGCCTGCTCGGCCTGCCCGGTGGCGCCACGGTGCTGGACATGACACTCAAGGACGTCTGGACCGCCAGTGAACTGGCGCAGGAGTTGCGGCAGCGCTACCCCTACAAGGTGGAGAGCTGGCAGGAGAACAACGCGCAACTGGTGTCGGCGCTCAACGCCCAGTCGGTCAGCACATCGCTGATCCGCGGCGTGGTGATGATCGTGGTGGTGCTGGGCATTGCCAGCGTGCTGGTGGTCTCGGTGGTGCAGAAGCGGCGCGAGATCGGCATCCTGCGCGCCATGGGCGCCACGCGCGGCCAGGTGCTGCGCATCTTCCTGCTGCAAGGTGCCGTGGTGGGCGCCGTGGGCTCGGCGCTGGGCATCGTGCTGGCGGTGATCCTGATCTGGTTGTTCACGCACTTCGTGCGCGGCTCGGACGGGCTGCCGCTGTTCTCGATCACCCTGCCGCTGGCCACGGCCTGGCAGGTGGCGCTGATGGCCACCGTCTGTGGCGTGCTGGCCGCCATCGCGCCGGCGCGCCGTGCGGCGGCGATGGACCCTGCGCAAGCGATACGCATATGAACACCCCCAGGCTGCACTCACTGCGTTCGTTACGCCACCCCCCTCAAGGGGGCGACGCCAGTGGCTTAGGCGTTGCCGGGCCACGGCGTCCCGCGGCTTGCGCTTGGGGGATGCCATCACTCCTTGCTTTCGGAGGGGTGCGTTGAAATGCCTGCCAGTGATTTCCTGATCGAACTGGACAATGTCCGCAAGAGCTACAACGTCGGTCAGCCCAACGAGGCCGAGGTGCTGCACGGCGTGGACCTGAACGTGGCGCGCGGCGACTTCATGGCGCTGATCGGGCCGTCCGGCTCGGGCAAGAGCACGCTGCTCAACATCGTCGGCCTGCTCGAGCGCATGACGGCCGGGCGCTACCTGCTGCAGGGCGAGGAGGTGCAGGGACTGGACGATGCCGGCCTGACGCTGCGCCGGCGCAGCACGCTGGGTTTCGTGTTTCAGTTCCACCACCTGCTGCCGGCCTTCAGCGCGGTGGAGAACGTCACGCTGCCGGTGCTGATGGCCGAGGGGCGCGTGAGCAGCCAGCGGGCGCAGCATGCGCGCGAACTGCTGGCGGCCGTGGGGCTGAGCCGGGCCATGGACAAGCGCCCGGCCGAACTCTCGGGCGGCATGCAGCAGCGGGTGGCGATCGCGCGCGCGCTCATCATGTCGCCGGCCCTGGTGCTGGCCGACGAGCCCACCGGCAACCTGGACACGGCTTCCTCCGACGAGGTGTTTGCACTGCTGCGGCGCATGCATGCCGAGCGCGGCATCTCCTTTGTGGTGGTGACGCACGACCCGCGGCTGGCGGCGCGCTGCGACCGCACGGTGGAACTGGTCGACGGCCGCATCGCCCGCGATACGCGGCAGCCGGGCCCAGGCTGAGGCCGCGTCAGGTCGGGCGGGCGTGGCGCACGATCAGGAGTTGTGCCGCGTAGTAGGTGCTCAGCACCCACAGAGGTGCCAGCGGCAGCGGCACGACGAACCTGTTGAGTGCCAGCAGCGTGTCACTGAGCATGAAGCAACACGCGCCCACGGCCAGCCATCCGGCGGACGGGTCGCGCAGCGCCAATGCGCGGCCGATGGCCTGTGCCGCCATCAGTGCAATCACCGCCACATAGGCCGCCACCGGCCCCCGCAGCCCGGCCGGCAGGCCGCCGACCCAGAGCACGGCGTACATGGCGACGCCGATGCCCAGCGTGGTGAGCAGTGCCGGCCGGCTGGGGAACCAGGCCTGCCCCTGCTTCAGCAGCGCGATGTAGGCCAGGTGCGCCAGCAGAAAGGCCACCAGGCCCGGGACGAAATAGCCCGGGAACATCAGGGCCACGTCACCGGCCAGCGAGCAGGCCAGGGCGGTGAGCAGCCAGCGTTTGAAGGGTGAGCCAAATCGCGCGCCAGAGCAGGTTGGGTATGCGTGACCAGCTACGAAAAACATAGCAGACACCATGACCAGTGGCTTGAATACGCGGTGCAGTTCGATCAGCCCGGCCGCAGCGGTGAGCGTGGCCAGTGCCGCCAGCGCCACCAGCCACGGGAAGAGCCGGTCGGAAGGGGTGCGGGTGGCGTCGGATGTCATGGGGCCATGGTCGTTGCGGTCAGCGCAATGCGCCCCGGGCACTGACCGCGAAGATCTGTTCCACCGTGCCCTGCACCAGCCCGCCGCGCACGCCGATGAGATGGTCGTGCAGGTTGACGGTGGGGTCGCAGTGGCCCGGAATCAGCCAAAGCACCTCGCCGAGGGCGGGCAGTTGCGCACCGGGTGCGGCAGCACGTACGGTGGTGTGCTCGTCGCTGCAGCCGCTGCATTCGAGTGCGGCGCCGTGCACACGCGGCAGGCCGGAGTCGATGGCGTGGCTCTTGTGGCCGCCGTCGACCACCACGTGGCCGGCGCTGGCGCTCATCACCTGGGTCTTGAGGAACAGCGCGTGCTCGAACTGCGGCTGCGCCGGGTCGGTGTCGTTGCGTGCGTAGTCGGCATCCATGAACAGGTAGGAGCCGGCCTGCAG
>CAZJKR010000246.1:3677-3905 GCA_964546615.1 uncultured Curvibacter sp. | reverse complement strand
ACAGAGGTCGCCGCCTGCGGCGTGGCAGAGGCTGCCGCCGGTGCCGCTTCGGGCGCGGCCACGGCCTCGCAGCCGCCCTGGAGCTGTTGCCACCAGCTCGCACCGTTGGCCTGATGCGGCTGCACCGACGACAGCACCAGCCGCTGCTGTGCGCGCGTCATGGCCACATACAGGGCATTGAGCTCCTCGCGCTGACGCGCCTGCTGTTCGGTCGCCAATGCGGGCTGC
>CAZJKR010000246.1:1411-3579 GCA_964546615.1 uncultured Curvibacter sp. | reverse complement strand
GGCCAGTCGAGCAGCACGCCCATGGTCTGCGCCTTCGGGGCCGGCGCATCGGTATCGAGCAGCAGCACCAGCGCCGCCTCCAGCCCCTTGGCGCCGTGCACGGTGAGCAGGCGCACGGCGTCGGCATCGGCCAGCGTGGGCGCCGGCACGCCGCCCGCCTTGAGCGCACGCACCAGCGCATACGGCGTGGCGTAGCGCGCGCCGTCCACCTGCAGGGCGGCGGCCAGCAGCGCCTGCAGGTTGGCCAGCACGGCCTCACGCTGGGTGGTCGGCGCGGCCGCCACAAAGCGCGCCAGCACATCGCCGTCCACGAAGATGGCGTCGAGCGCATCGTGCGGCGGCAGCGCATCGAGCCAGCCTTTCCATCGGGTCAAAACCGGCCCTGGCCCTTGCAATGATTGCGGGAGAAGCTCCTGTTTTTGTAGCAGATCGAACCAGGGCAGCTTGTGCTGGCGCTGCAGCAATGCCAGCTGCACCAGCTCGTCGTCGCCCAGCCCGAACAGCGGTGACTTCAGCGCCCGCGCCAGCGACAGGTCATGTGCCGGCGACACCAGGGCATCGAGCAGGGCCACGATGTCCTGCACCTCGGGCGCGGCGCCCAGATCGACCTTCTCGGGCTGCTGCGCCGCGATGCCGAGCGCGCGCAGCTCCTCCTGCATCACGGCCAGGCGGTCGCGCTTGCGTGACAGCACCATGATCTCCTTCGGATGCAGTCCGGCGGCGGTCTGCGCCGCCAGCCAGTGCGCGGCCTGGCGGCACTCCAGCGTGCGCAAGGTTTCCTCCGGCGTGATGCGTGGCGTGGTGAGGCTGTCGCGCCAGCCGGCGGGCGCCTCATTCGGCGGGTCTTCCGGCAGGTCTTGCGGCGCCGCCTTCCCGGGCCGGGCAATTTGCGGCAGCACATGCACGCCACCGGCCAAGGCGGACTCGGTGGTGTGGCGGCGGAAGTTGTCGTACTCGCCACGCGCCTGCGCCTGGCCCATGGCCTGGTTGACCAGCGCCAGCACCGCCGGCGCATTGCGGCGCGTGTGGTCGCAACTGAGCAGGTCGCCGCCGAGGTCGCGCACGAACTGCTGCGCGGCGATGAACACCTGCGGCTCGGCGCGGCGAAAGCGGTAGATGCTCTGCTTGGGATCGCCGACGATGAACAGGCTGGGCGCTTCGCTCCCGCCGCCGGCACCGGCATAAGCGCTGAGCCAGGCGTGCAAGGCCTGCCATTGCAAGGGGTTGGTGTCCTGGAACTCGTCGATCAGCAGGTGGCGCGTGCGCGCGTCGAGACGCTCCTGTACCCAGCCGCCCAGCACCGGGTCGGCCAGCAGGTGCAGTGCTGCACGCTCGACGTCGCTCATGTCGACCCAGCCACGTTCGCGCTTGAGCACCGCGAATTCGTCGACCAGCAAGCGCGTCAGCCGTGTCATGCGCTGCTGGTAGAGCCAGGCGTCGTGCTGCGTCTGCGCCGCCAGCACATCCAGCAGCCGCGCCTGCACCGCCCGCACCTGCTCGATGCCCGCCACCTTGTCGCCGAACTTGCGCGGGCTGCCGCTCTGCGTCAGCAGCGCGGCCAGCACGCCGTCGACGTCGCCCTGCGTCAGCGCCTGTTCCAGCTCGCTGCCCTTGGCGCTGAACGAAGGCTGGCTGGCACGTCCCAGTATCTGCGCGGCCTGCGCCAGTTGCTGGCGCAGCGGTCCGTCGGCCAGCAGCAGGGCCCGCGGCTCCGCCACGCCCTCAAAGGCTGGAAATGCTTCGCTGAAATGCGGCACCGACGCCAGCACGGCGCCCCGCGCATCGGCCAGCTGGAACTCGACGCGCCGCTGCAGTGCCGCCTCCAGCGCCCGCTCGGTCTGGAACCGACCGTAGCTGGCCACCACCGCCCGGTAGTCAGCCAGCGCGTCGGGCTCGCGCAGCAGGCGCGCCTGGAACGGCCGCCACACCTGGGCCACGGCCCGGGCGTCATCCTCCAGCAGCTCGTAAGCCACCGGCAGGCCCAGGCTGTCCAGCACCGACAGCGGCGCCGTGCGCAGCAAGGCGGCAAACCAGCTGTGGAAGGTGCGAATCTGCACCGGCCGGCCCTGGGTCAGCAGGGTTTGATACAAATTTTGTAGCGGCTCACGCAATTCCCGTGCGGCTTTCGGACCTATTCCGCGTACAAGCAGTTCTATTTCCAGTTGCTC
>CAZJKR010000246.1:0-1401 GCA_964546615.1 uncultured Curvibacter sp. | reverse complement strand
CAGCGGCCTTCTTGGTGAAAGTGATGGCCAGTATTTCGTGCGGCGCGGCGCCATCGAGCAGCGCACGCAGAATGCGCGAGACCAGCATCCAGGTCTTGCCGGCACCGGCACAGGCTTCCACCGCGACGCTGCGGCGGGGGTCACAGGCGATCCGATAGAAGTCTTCGCGACTGACGGGCTGGCTGTTCAGTTCGTAGGCGGGCTTTGTCATGCTTTTGCCTCCCGCTGGGGTGTTCTTTCCCCCCCTATCCCCCCCCGCCGGGGCGGGAAGGGGGAGCCCGATTTGGTTTTTGGATTCCGGACGGGCTTCTACGGAGCAACCGTCGCCACTGCAACTTCTCGGCAAGATTGTTAGGAAGTGGTCGTAGAGACCTCTGCGGTAACTGGCACACCACCGGCTGGCCGCTGCGCGCCAGTGACGAGAAAAGGCCTTCCCTTTTACTACGACCGTCTCCAGGAAATCTTGCCGAGCCAACCACAGCGGCGACGGCTGCCCCGTAGAAGCCTCATCGGCGCACGCGGTCAAATCGGGCTCCCCTTTCCACCCCGGCGGGGGTGGAAAGGGGCGGGGGGGATAGGGGGGGGTAAACAAACCCTTTGGGAAGAAGAAAAACATCACGAACCCCAAAAGTCCTTCCGACACAACCCACGCGCCGCACAAAACTCACAAGCCTCCCCCTCCCCCAACGCCGGCAGCGGAGCGCCCGCGGCGATGCGCTGCAGATCGTGCGTGATGCCGTCAATGAGCGCGTCACGTACCGCCACCACATCCGCCTGCTCAAAGGTCTTGCTGCCCTCCTTCTCGCTCACGTTGACGTAGGCCGCGCGCAGCGTGTCGTGTGGCAGCAAGGCGGCGTAGAAGGCCAGTTGGGTGTCTTCCAGCGGCTCCTTGATGCGGTTGGCCGTCACGCTGGGCGACTCGGTCTTGTAGTCGATCACCATCACCGTACCGTCAGCACCCTGATCAACCCGATCCAGCCGCCCCACCAGAGTCAGCGCACCCAGCGCTTGCTCCTGCCAGCGTTCACCCTCTTCAAACCGCAGGCCTTGCGCCTCATGCCCGACCAGCCAGGTGAGGTAGCCGTCGCGCACGCGAGGCCAGGCGGCCTGGAAAGGCAGGAACTCGTCTTCAGCCAGCCGCATGGTTTGCGTCACCTGCGCGGCGGCCTCATCCAGCATGGCACGCTGTCCGGCCGCATCGGCCGCCGGTGTGACCTGACGCTGCTCATGGAAGCGTTGCAGCACGGCGTGCAGCCAGAGGCCGAAGTCGCGCTTGTCGAGCTCCAGCTCCAGTTCGTCGACCTCCTTCAGGCCAAGCTGGCGCAAGGCGAAGAAGCGGTAGGGGCAATGGCGCAGGTCGTTGTAGGCGCTGGCGGACAGGCGCGCCACCGCCAGCTGCGG
>CAZJKR010000245.1:0-3953 GCA_964546615.1 uncultured Curvibacter sp. | reverse complement strand
ACCCGGTGCGCGGCAGCTATTTCACCGTGGGCAGCCCGATCAAGTTCTCCGACCTCAAGCCCGAGATCAAGGCGTCCCCACTGCTGGGCGAGCACACCGACGAGGTGCTGGCCGAGCTGGGCTACAGCAAGGAGCAGATCGCGTCCATGCACGCCAGCAAGGCGGTCTGAAGCCATCCTGCCCGTCACGGCACCGCCTTGACGGCTGACAACGGCGCCCCAAGGGCGCCGTTTCTGTTTCACAATCCGCTTCAGCGATCGTGCATCGACCGCTGCTGTGTTCGCTACCCCGTGTGAATGTGCCGAGTGTCACGCCGCAACATGGCGGCGAATTCAAGGAGTTCCAGGCCGTCGTTTTTTCCGCCTGGATACCGCTTGAAAAAATTGCGCTGATCGGCCCCGACATGGCCGTTCTGTAAGCTCAGGTGAACCTGAAACAAATATAATTCATAAGCAATACAGAAGCATTATTTGCCTCTTTTATAAGATTTTTTTATATATCCTTACAGGAGATTGGTGATGGGCAAGGCACTCGAAGGCATTCGCATACTCGACTTCACGCATGTGCAGTCGGGACCCACCTGCACGCAGCTGCTGGCATGGTTCGGGGCGGACGTGATCAAGGTGGAAAAAGCCGGTGAAGGCGATGCAACGCGCGGGCAGCTGCGCGACATCGAGGGTGCCGACAGTCTCTACTTCACCATGCTCAACCACAACAAGCGCTCCATCACGCTCAACACCAAGGACCCGAAGGGCAAGGAAGTGCTGGTCAAGCTGATCAAGGAATGCGACGTGATGGTCGAGAACTTCGCCCCCGGCGCGCTCGACCGCATGGGTTTCCCCTGGGAGAAGATCCAGGAGATCAACCCGCGCATCATCCTGGCCTCGGTCAAGGGTTTCGGCCCCGGCCCCTACGTGGACTGCAAGGTCTACGAGAACGTGGCCCAGTGCACCGGCGGCGCGGCATCCACCACCGGCGATCCTGACGGCATCCCCATGGTGACCGGCGCGCAGATCGGCGACAGCGGCACCGGCCTGCACCTGGCCCTGGGCATCGTCACCGCGCTCTACCAGCGCGAGAAGACCGGCCGCGGCCAGAAGGTACTGGCTGCCATGCAGGATGCCGTGCTCAATCTGTGCCGTGTCAAGTTGCGCGATCAGCAGCGCCTGGAGCGCACCGGCGTGCTCAAGGAGTACCCGCAGTTCCCCGACATCGAGTTCGGCGAAGCCGTACCGCGTGCCGGCAACGCCTCGGGCGGTGGCCAGCCAGGCGCCATCCTCAAGTGCAAGGGTTGGCAGAAGGACCCCAACGCCTACATCTACTTCATCACCCAGGCGGCGGTCTGGCCGGCGATCTGCAAGGTGATCGGCGAGGAAGACTGGATCACCAACCCGCACTTCGCCACGCCGCAGGCGCGCCTGCCGCATCTGAAGATGATCTTCGATCGCATCGAGGAGTGGACCAAGACCAAGACCAAGTTCGAGGCCATGGACATCCTCAACGAATTCGACATTCCCTGCGGCCCCATCCTGTCCATGAAGGAGATCGCCGAGGACCAGTCCCTGCGCGAAACAGGCACCGTGGTGGAAGTTGATCATCCGGTACGCGGCAAGTACCTGTCGGTGGGCAATCCGATCAAGCTGTCCGACAGCCCGACCGAGGTCACCCGCTCACCGCTGCTGGGTGAGCACACCGAAGAAGTGCTGCGCCAGATGGGTTACAGCCCGGAGCAGATCGCCGACCTGCGCACCGCGAACGTCATCTGACCGAAACCGCCCTGTACCTGTCCTGCGCAGGGCAGGTACAGGGCGCCATCAGGCCGCAGGCGACGCAGATTGCCCGTCGTGCACGGCGGGCTCAAAAAAGTAAGCGATGCGCTGACGCGGCAGCAGGTACGCATGCGCGTCGCGCGGCAGGCTGGCCGGCCGCAGGCTGCGCCGGATGCCGATCTCGGGCGTCTGCTCCAGATCGAGAATCAGGGCCTCATGCCGAGGTACGGCAGCATCGTGCACAAGCACGCGCGGCTTGAGCGGACGGGACGAATTCACCGACACCACCATGGCATGGCGGCCATCCACCAACTGGATGAGCGAGCCGGGCGGGTACACCCCCATCATGCGGATGAAAGCGCTCAGCACACCGGCGTCGAAACGCGATTTCTGCTGGGCGAAAATGAAAGACAGCGCCTCATGCGGCGTCATCGCCGATGCGGCCCACCCCGGGTTGCACAGATCCTCGTAGCGGTTGACCAGCGAGAGGATCTTGGAGGTCAGGGGCAGGCTCGCGCCCGTCATGCGCCCTGGGTAGCCGCTGCCGTCGACCAGCTCGTGGTGATGTGCCAGTGCCAGCTGCGCCCCCTCGGACAAGCCCATGCTGCGGGCCAGCAGAACCCCCTGCGTCACATGTTCCTGGAACAGCTTGTATTCGGCGCTGGAGAATCCGTCATCGAAGTTGCGCACCCGCTCGGGCAGCTGCAGCTTGCCGATGTCGTGCAAAAAAGAAGCCACTCCGAGATCGATCATGTCCTGGCTGGACAGTCCCATGGCCTTGCCCAGCAGCAACGACAGGATGGTGACGTTCACCGGGTGCATGGTCGACCGTTCGCCGACGCTCTCGGACAGCAACCGTATGGCAGTCTCGCCGTCGCAGGTCATCTCGCGCACAAAGCGGCTGACCAGCTCGATGCACTGCTGTCCCACTGTTTGCGGCCGGCTCAATACCCCGTTCACCATCTGGCGGTAATCGCGCATCGCCTCGCCATAACGACGCTCACACTCCCGCAAACTGCTCTGCTGCCGCGCGAGGAGATGGCGTCGCGCATCACGCTGATTCAACTCTTCTGCCCGCGCCATTTCCATCGCCAGCAGCTCCGCCTCACTCATGGTCGGGTACTTGGACGGCGTCACTTCCAGTGCCGCCACAGCGGCAGGATCGCTGCGTGAAGGCACATAGCTGACCTGCTTCAGCCCCAGCTCACGGATGGCCTCGATCTGCTTGTCCGAAGCAATCTTGAAGCTGCCGCGCAGAAACGGGTGGTGCATCCAATCGATGTCGAGCTCGACGAACAGGCCGGTTCGCAGCTTGCTTACATCGATCAGTTCCGACAGTTCATCTTGCATACGCGCTAACACTCCTGGGCCGCCAGGAGGCAGACACGGAAAAATGAGGGTGGAAAGACCCGTATTTTAAGCAATCGACGGCCACGTCGGTGGTTAGAATCCGCGCCCGCCGGCAGAAGCAGCGCAAGCCGGCCCTTGAACCCGAATATCATGCTGCATTGCGTCATCACACCAGCCGCCAGCACATGAACGAAATCAGGGAAGAAGCAGGCCAGGCGATATTCGTTGCCACGGACTTGAGCAAGACCTATCAAATGGGCGAGGTCCAGGTGCGTGCCCTGCAGGACGTCAACCTCACCATCAACCGCGGCGAATTCATCGTGTTGCTTGGGCCCTCGGGCAGCGGCAAGTCCACCCTGCTCAACATCCTGGGCGGCCTGGACCGCCCCAGCGGCGGCAGCGCGCGCTTTGCCGAGCACGAACTCACCGGTGCCAGCGATGCCGAACTCACCCGCTACCGGCGTGAGCACGTCGGCTTCGTGTTCCAGTTCTACAACCTCATCCCCAGCCTGACCTGCCGCGAAAACGTCGAACTCGTGACCGACATCGCGCACAACCCGATGCCGGCAGCCGAAGCGCTGCGCATGGTGGGTCTGGAAGAGCGCATGGACCACTTCCCTTCGCAGCTCTCCGGCGGCGAACAGCAGCGCGTGGCCATCGCCCGCGCCATCGTCAAACGGCCGGAGGTGCTGCTGTGCGACGAGCCCACCGGGGCGCTGGATTACGTCACCGGCAAGCTGGTGCTGGAAGTCATCGAACGCATCAACCGCGAACTGGGCACCACCGCCATCGTGATCACGCACAACGCCGCCATTGCCGGCATGGCCGATCGCG
>CAZJKR010000244.1:2428-3970 GCA_964546615.1 uncultured Curvibacter sp. | reverse complement strand
GCCGGAGCTGCCGCCGGTGTTCCAGGCGGCACTGCGCTTCATCGGCGCCACCTTGCTGCTGCTGCTGTGGTGCCGCTGGCGCGGTGTGGCGCTGTTCCGGCGCGACGGTTCGCTGGGGCCCGGTCTGCTGGCCGGCGCCTTGTTTGCGACCGAGTTCGCCTGCCTCTACATCGGCCTGCAATACACCTCGGCCTCGCGCCTGACGGTCTACCTCTACACCTCACCGTTCTGGGTCGCGCTGCTGCTGCCGCTGCTGGTGCACACCGAACGTCTGCGCCGGCTGCAGTGGCTCGGCCTGGGCCTGGCCTTCGGCGCACTGGTGTTTGCGATGCGTGAAAGCTTCGTGGCACCAGCCGCCGAATCCCAGTGGCTGGGCGATACCCTGGCGCTGGCCGCCGGCCTGGCCTGGGGCCTGACCACGGTCACCATCCGCGCCAGCCGCTTGAGCCGGGTGTCGGCC
Organism: uncultured Curvibacter sp.; assembly: GCA_964546615.1. Taxonomy (GTDB): domain Bacteria; phylum Pseudomonadota; class Gammaproteobacteria; order Burkholderiales; family Burkholderiaceae_C; genus Hylemonella. Next base: position 3,510 of record CAZJKR010000244.1, on the reverse strand, counting down.
GAAAAACTGCTGTTCTACCAGGTCGCCGTGAGTGCCGTCACCTTGCCACTGCTGTCGCTGGCGCTGGAAGAGACCTGGACCTGGCAGTTCAGCCCGTTTGCCGCCACGTCCCTGCTGCTGCAGACCGTGGTGGGCGCTTTTGCCAGCTACCTGGTGTGGATGTGGATGCTGGGCCGCTACCCCGCCACCCGGATTTCAGCCTTCGTTTTCCTCACCCCGCTGTTTGCGTTGTTGTTCGGCGCGCTCTGGCTGGGCGAATCGGTCACGCCCAGCCTGCTGGCGGCCCTGGCCGGGGTGGCTGTCGGCATCGTGCTGGTGAACCGCCGGCCCGGCTGATCGCGCCGGCGGGCACCCGCTCCGGCCGTTCAGATCTTGCCGGCGGCCTTGAGGCGGTCGATGGTCGCCTTCTCCGCCGCAAAGGTCCGCTCCGCGTAGGCGGTGTACTCGGCGGTGCTCATGTAGATGGTGGGCATGTAGAACTTGTCCAGCGTGTCCAGCACGCGCTGGTCCTCCAGCGTCTTGCGGAAGGCGTCGTGCAGGACCTTCACCAGCGCCGGGTCCATGCCCTTCGGGCCGCCGATACCAAACGGCGACTCGGTCACCGTGTCCCAGCCGCTTTCCTTGACGGTGGGCACATCGGGGAAGGCCTTGTTGCGCTTGCTGCCCAGGGTGGCCAGCAGGTTCAGTTTGCCCGCGAGCACATGCGGTGCAAACTCCGTGGTGCCGCTCATGAGCGGAATGTGCCCGCCCAGGATGGCCTGCAGGATCTCGGCCGAGCCTTTGTAGGGGATGTCCTGCAGCACGATGCCGGCCTTGGCGGCGAATTCCTCGATCGCCAGGTGCGGCGTGGTGCCGGTCCCGGTATGACCGTAGTTGACCTTGCCCGGATTGGCCTTGGCATAGGCCACCATTTCCTTGAGCGTCTTGTAGGGTGCATCCGGCCGCGCCGCCAGGCCGAAGGTGTAGCCGGTCAGACAGACGATGTGCGTGATGTCCTTCACCGGATCGAAACTCATCTTCTGCATGTGCGGCAGGCGGTAGATGCCCAGCGGCAGCTGGGTGAGCAGGTAGCCGTCCGGCTT
>CAZJKR010000244.1:0-2418 GCA_964546615.1 uncultured Curvibacter sp. | reverse complement strand
GCACCGAGCGTGCCGCCGGCACCCGGCTTGTTGTCCACGATCACGGTGCCGCCCAGCGCGCGACCGGCACTCTCGGCGAAGGCACGCATCACGGCATCGCTGCTGCCGCCGGTGGGCCAGGGCGCGATCAGGGTGATGGGGCGATTCGGAAACTTGTCCTGCGCCAGCGCCCAGGGGCTGACCAGCGCCGGTGCGGCCAGGGCGGCCGCACCACCAAGCACCTGGCGGCGGGTCAGAACACGGCGTGGGGTTGAAGTCATGGGTGTCTCCTGCGTCTGATGATCGATGCCACGATGGTGGCAGGTGCGACCGCCTCATGACCGTCACCTGGGTGACGAGACGACCCCGTGGATTCCCTAGGTGGGCACCCGCGTCAAGCCGGCCCTACACCACGCCCGCCTGGTGCAAGGCCGCGATGCGCGCCGCATCCAGCCCCAACTCGGCCAGCACCTCGTCGGTGTGCTCACCCAATGCCGGCGGCGCCCGCCGCAGCACCGGTGGCGTGGCCGTCAGGCGCAAGGGGCTGGCCACAGTTGCTATGGATTCGATAGCTGTCTGCGCTTGTGCAGTCTGGCTCACAGGCTGATCCAATGCCAGACCACGGGCCTGCACCTGGGCGTCGGCAAAGGCCTGGCCGATGTCGTTGATCGGGCCACAGGGCACCGCCTTGTCTTCCAGCAGCGCCACCCACTCGGCGGTGGTGCGGGTGCGGGTGACGGCCTCCATGGCCGGGATCAGCACTTCGCGGTGGCGCACACGCAAGGTGTTGGTGGCAAAGCGTTCATCGGCCGCCCACTCCGGATGACCGGCCGCCTCACAGAAGCGGACGAACTGGCCGTCGTTGCCCACCGCCAGCAGCATGGCGCCGTCCTGGGTGGGGAAGTCCTGGTAGGGCGCCAGGCTCGGGTGGCTGTTGCCCTGTCGCTGCGGCACCTTGCCGGTGTTGAGGAAACCACCGGCCTGGTTGGCCAGGATGGCCATGCCCACATCCAGCAGCGCCATGTCGATGTGCTGGCCTTCGCCGGTGCGGTGGCGCACTTCGAGCGCCGCCAGGATGGCGGTGGCAGCGTAGACACCGGTGAACAGGTCGGTCAGCGCCACGCCGACACGCTGCGGGCCGCCGCCGGGTGTGCCGTCGGCGCGGCCGGTGATGCTCATCATGCCGCTCATGGCCTGGATCATCAGGTCGTAACCAGCGCGTTCGGCATACGGCCCGTCCTGGCCGAAACCGGTGACCGAGCAATAGATCAGGCGCGGGTTGATGGCCTTGAGGCTCTCGTAGTCCAGCCCGTAGTGTTTGAGGCCACCGACCTTGAAGTTCTCCACCAGCACATCGCTCTGCGCCGCCATCTGGCGAATCAGCGCTTGGCCATCCGGGTGCGCCAAGTCTACGGTGATAGAGCGCTTGTTGCGGTTGGCGCAGGTGTAGTAGGCCGCGTGCTCGGTGTCGTTGCCCTGCGCGTCCTTCAGGAAGGGCGGGCCCCAGTGGCGCGTGTCGTCCCCGGCACCGGGACGCTCGACCTTGACCACGTCCGCACCGAGGTCAGCCAGGATCTGGGTGCACCAGGGGCCGGCGAGCACGCGGGAGAGGTCAAGAACCTTGATGTGGGGAAGGGCTGCTGGTTTGTTGCTCATACGTCTATCTTTCAGGCATTGCGCCTGCCCCGAGGGGAATAGCCGGGGGCCTCATAGGCGCTGCGCTTTGCCAAATCGGCCCCCGGCCATTCCCCTCGGGGCGAGAAAGGAGTTGATGGTCCACGACGCGCCGAAGACCTTCGCTGCTGAATGGGCTGGGCGGTGGCGGCCGATTTGGCAAAGCGCAGCGCCTATGAGGCCGCCACCGCCCAGCCCATTCAGCCGCCAGAGCGCTCAAGCCCCCAAGGTGTCAGTTCGCAAACGCGGCAATACCCGTCTGGGCACGCCCCAGGATCAGCGCATGGATGTCGTGCGTACCCTCGTAGGTGTTGACCACCTCCAGGTTCACCAGGTGGCGCGCCACACCGAACTCGTCGGAGATGCCGTTGCCGCCCATCATGTCGCGTGCCAGGCGGGCGATGTCGAGCGCCTTGCCGCAGGAATTGCGCTTGAGGATGGAGGTGATCTCCACTGCCGCGGTGCCCTCGTCCTTCATGCGGCCCAGGCGCAGGCAGCCCTGCAGGCCGAGCGAGATTTCGGTCTGCATATCGGCCAGCTTCTTCTGGATCAGCTGGTTGGCCGCCAGGGGGCGGCCGAACTGCTTGCGGTCCAGCACATACTGGCGCGAACGGAACCAGCAGTCCTCGGCCGCACCCAGGGCGCCCCAGGCGATGCCGTAGCGCGCCGAGTTCAGGCAGGTGAAGGGACCTTTCAGGCCCTGCACTTCAGGGAAGGCGTTCTCTTCCGGCACGAAGACGTCGTCCATGACGATCTCGCCGGTGA
>CAZJKR010000243.1:2008-3998 GCA_964546615.1 uncultured Curvibacter sp. | reverse complement strand
TGGCTCTGAGCGTCTTCGCCCTGGCCATGGTGGCCGCCGCCCGACTCGGTTCGGAGTTCCTGCCCGAGCTCAATGAAGGTACGTTCTGGGTCAACTGGGACATGCCCGCCAGTCAATCGCAGGAGGAGGCCTCCCGGGTGTTGCGCACCGCCCGTCAACAGCTGCTGACGATTCCCGAGGTACGCACCGTCGTCTCCAAGGCGGGGCAGCCGGAAGACGGCACCGACCCCAAGACCTTGAGCATGGCCGAGGTGTTCGTTGACGTCAAGCCGATGGAAGAGTGGCGTGACGGCATGACGCGCGACAAGCTGATTGACGAGATGGACCGCAAGCTCTCGGTCATCCCTGGCATCGACCCGGCCTTCTCACAACCCATCCGCGACAACGTGCTGGAGTCCATCTCGCAGATCAAGGGGCAGATCGTCATCAAGGTCGCGGGCGACGATCTGGGCGAGCTGCAGCGCACCGTGGAAGCGATGCGACGCGAGTTTCGCCAGGTCCCCGGCGTCCAGCGCGCCGAGGTCGACCGCCTGGGTCAGCTGCCGCAGCTGGTGATCGACATCGACCGCGAACGGGCCTCACGCTTCGGCCTGAATGTCAGCGACGTGCAGGACGTGATCGAATCCGCCCTGGCCGGCAAGGCGGCCACCCAGCTCTGGGAGGGCGAGCGCAAGTTCGCGGTCGCGGTGCGCCTGCCGGAAGACCGTCGCGCCATCGCCAATCTGCCGGCAACACCGCTGGCGATCCCGGGCGGCGGCTATACCACCCTGGGGGCGGTGGCCGATATCCGCCAGACCAGCGGCGCCATGAACATCGCGCGCGAGGCCGGCCGCCGCACCATGGCGATCGGCGTGTTCATCAAGGATCGCGACATGGGCTCGGTCGTCAAGGACATGAAGGCCCGGGTGGCACAGAACGTGACGATCCCCGAAAACTACAGCGTCAACTGGTCGGGTGAGTTCGAGAACCAGGAACGTGCCATGCAGCGGTTGGCCGTGGTGGTGCCGATCTCGTTGCTGCTGATCTTCGTGCTGCTGTTCGACGCCTTCGGCTCCTTCAAGAAGGCCGTGCTGATCCTGGTCAACGTGCCGCTGGCCCTGATCGGCGGTTTCGTCGCGCTCTGGCTCTTCTCGATCCCGCTGTCGGTCTCGGCGGCCATCGGCTTCATCGCGCTGTCGGGCCAGGCGGTGCTCAACGGGGTGGTGATGCTGTCAGTGTTCCAGCAGCTGCGCAACGCGGGACACTCGGTGCTCGAGGCGGCGCGCATCGGCTCCATGCAGCGCCTGCGTACCGTGCTGATGACCGCCATGCTGGCCGCCCTGGGCCTGCTGCCGATGGCGCTGTCGCACGACATCGGCTCGGAAACGCAGCGGCCGCTGGCCATCGTGGTGATCGGCGGCCTGGTGACCGCCACCCTGCTGACGCTGGTGGTGCTGCCGGCACTCTATGTCGCGTGGTTCTCCAGACTATCGCCGCAGGAGCAACTGGCCAAACCCGGCACCCGGACCTGAAGCGGATCAGCCCTCGCCAAGCCCGATGGGCGAGGGCGCGCGCATCACGATGCGTGTGAACAGGCGGTCGTAGATCGGGTCGCGCGGGTACTTGCCGGTCAGCGGGTCGCAGTTGGTGGCAAAGGCGGCATCCAGCGCCTTCCAGTCGTCCGCTGTCAGCACCTTCTCGGCCTCCGGCATGATGACGGTTTCTTCCAGGCGCATGTGGTCGAGGTAGAACTCCAGGTAGCGCCTGGCCGCCCCCTCGAAAGCCGCGCGGCGCGACTCGCCCAGCAGTTCCCAGGCCAGCAGCAGGTGCTGCAGCTCGCGCACGGCGGCTTCGCCGTGGGCATGGTCCTTATCGAGCTTGTCCAGCGTGTCCTTCAGGTGCGGTGCGCGTGCGCGCACCGGCGGGAACAGCAGCTCCGTTTCCTTGGTGTGGTGCAGCCGCTCCGGGAATTCGTCGACGTCTGCAAGAAGTACGGCGCCTATGTGCTGGT
>CAZJKR010000243.1:880-1998 GCA_964546615.1 uncultured Curvibacter sp. | reverse complement strand
AGCGCGGCGTGTTCATCATGGATGATGCGGATGCTTTCGTGACTCATGGCAGAACTCCTCGGGACGGGGCAAGATGTTGCGTCGAGCTTGTCACGCCCGCCCCGGCGCCCGCTTGACGAAAGTCAAACTTTGCGCGGATCCCCTGGTCCGGTTCACGCTAGCTCAGCAGCAGCGGTGTCCCGCTTTCGTTGCCGACACGGAACTGGCGCACCACCTCGGCCAGACGGTCGGCCTGCTCGCGCATGGACTCGGCCGCCGCGGCCGACTCTTCCACCAGCGCCGCATTCTGCTGCGTCATGCGGTCGATCTCATGCACTGCCTGGCTGACATGGCCGATGCCTTCGGACTGGCTGGTGGCCGCCACGGTGATCTCGCCGATGGTGTCGCTCACACGCCGCACGCCGCCCACGATTTCTTCCATCGCCCGGCCGGCCTCCTCGACCAGGCGCACGCCGCCATCGACGGCCGACACGCTGTTGTCGATCAGGCCCTTGATCTCGCTGGCCGCGGCCGCCGAGCGCTGGGCCAGCGAACGCACCTCGGATGCCACCACGGCAAAACCCCGGCCCTGTTCACCGGCCCGCGCCGCTTCCACCGCGGCATTGAGTGCCAGGATATTGGTCTGGAAGGCGATCGAGTCGATCAGGCCGATGATGTCGCCGATCTTCTTGCTGGCCTGCGAAATGCTCTGCATGCTCTGCACCGCCTGGCCCACCACCGTGCCGCCGCGCTGTGCCGCCTGCGAGGCCGTGGCGGACAGCTGGTTGGCGGTCTGCGCCGAAGCCGCGGTATGCTGCACATTGCCGCTGAGGTTGGAGATGGAGGACACCGTCTGCTGCACGTTGCTGGCCGTCTGCTCGGTGCGGCTGGAGAGATCCTGGTTGCCGGTGGCAATCTCGCGGCTGGCGGTGGCAATGCTCTCGCTGGCATCGCGCACCTGCGACACCATGTTGCTCAGGCCGCTGCGCATGGTGTCCAGGGCCCGCTGCAGATCAGCCACTTCGTCCCTGCCGTCAACCCGCATCTGCTGCGACAGGTCGCCGCTGGCGATCGCCTGGGCCAGGCCGCGCGCATCTTCCAGCGGGCGGCAGATGGCCTGCATGTTGAGCAGCGTCAGG
>CAZJKR010000243.1:0-819 GCA_964546615.1 uncultured Curvibacter sp. | reverse complement strand
AAAGATGATCAGCGTCTGCTGCAAGGCTGCCGCCTGGCCTTCGACGGCCTGCTGGGCGGCGGCGCGCAATGCCTGGTCGATCTGCTGCAGCAGCTTGTCGGCCTGCTCGAACTCCGCCCCCGAACGGGCGCTCATGCGGTTGGCAATGGTGGCCGTTTCATAGGCGCTCGATTCCAGCTGGCCCGCCACCTGGGTGAACATCTCGCGGTAGGACGTCAGGTGCTGGGCCGCCTTCTGGAAGGTGGGCTGGTCGGCCTCGGCGGCGTTCTGGCGCAGTTCGGCCAGCGTCTTCTCGATCTTCTGCACATCGGCCAGCCACTTGTCGCGAATGTCCTTGATGACTTCCGGCTTCTCGTACTGGATGATCATGTCCTTCTCATGCCGGCGCGCCAGACTCATCTCGTAGCGCAGGCTGGCCAGGCGATCCACGCCGGCGTAGGACTGGTTGACCTGCTGCTCACTCAGGTTGTGGATGCGGAACATGCCCAGCATGCCCGCGCCACCCAGCAGACCGAGCAGGCACATGACCACCGCAATCGCACTGAGCATGCGAAAACGGATCGTGAACATGCGCATCAAGCCAAAAATCTTCGCCATCATCTGTGTCCCGCCCATTTGTAAATAGTGACGCACTATTCTAGGCGCGCGCTATTTCAGTGCCGGCTTACTTATTTGCGCGGCTGCCAGCGCCGCAGCAGCAAGGCGTTGGTCATCACGCTGACCGAACTCAGGGCCATGGCCGCACCGGCCACCACCGGGTTGAGAAAGCCCAGTGCGGCCAGCGGAATCCCCGCCACGTTGTAGATGAAGGCCCAGAAC
>CAZJKR010000242.1:0-4003 GCA_964546615.1 uncultured Curvibacter sp. | reverse complement strand
GGGTTGGAGCGCGGCGTGCGGCCGATCGGCGACTGGTCGACGTTGATCACCTTGTCGAAATGCTCGATGCCCTCGATCTCCTGCACCGGCGCCGGCTCGTCGTGCGCGCGGTAGAGCTGGCGCGCCACGGCCTTGTACAGCGTGTCGTTGACCAGCGTCGATTTGCCCGAGCCGGAAACGCCGGTGACGCAGGTGAACAGGCCCACCGGGATGTCGACGTTCACCTGCTTCAGGTTGTGGCCGCTGGCACCGATGAGGCGCAGCCGGTCTTCGCCGGGCGCGTGGCGCTCTTTCGGCACTGCGATCTTCAGCGTATGCGCCAGATAGCGGCCGGTGAGTGAATCGGGGTTGGCCTTGACCTCGTCGTACGTGCCCTGCGCCACCACGCGCCCGCCGTGCACGCCGGCACCGGGGCCCATGTCGATCAGGTGGTCGGCCGCGCGCATCATGTCCTCGTCGTGCTCCACCACCAGCACGCTGTTGCCGATGTCACGCAGGTGCTGTAGCGTGCCGATCAGGCGATCGTTGTCGCGCTGGTGCAGGCCGATGCTGGGTTCGTCCAGCACGTACATCACGCCGGTCAGGCCGGAGCCGATCTGGCTGGCCAGGCGGATGCGCTGGGCCTCGCCACCCGACAGCGTCTCGGCGCTGCGGTCCAGGCTCAGGTAGTTCAGTCCGACGTCGTTGAGGAACTTCAGCCGCAGCCGGATCTCGCGCACCACCTTGTCGGCAATCTCGGCCTTGGCACCGTGCAGCTGCAGCGTGTCGAAGTACTCGAAGCACTCGCGCAGGGTCAGGTGGCTCACTTCAAAAATGGCGCGCGACTGTTCGCCTTCGCCCACTTTCACATGGCGCGCTTCGGTGCGCAGCCGCGTGCCGGCGCAGGCCGGGCAGGGCTGGCTGCCGCGCAGGCGCGCCAGATCCTCGCGCACCAGGGCCGAGTCGGTCTCGCGGTAGCGCCGCTGGATATTCGGGATGATGCCCTCGAACGGGTGCTTCTTGCTGACCTTCTTGCCTTGCGAGGCACCGGAGTCCATCACGTAGCTGAACTTGATCTCCTCCTCGCCTGAGCCGTAGAGGATGACCTGCTGCACCGCGGCGGGCAGCGACTCGAACGGGTCGTCGAGGTCGAACTTGTAATGCTTGGCCAGGCTCTCCAGCATGGCGAAGTAGTAGGCATTGCGCCGGTCCCAGCCCTTGATGGCGCCGCTGGCCAGGCTGAGCGTCGGGAAGGCTACCACACGCGCCGGGTCGAACACCTCCTGCTGGCCGATGCCGTCGCAGGCCGGGCAGGCGCCTTGCGGCGAGTTGAAGGAGAACAGGCGCGGCTCGAGTTCGCTGATCGAGTAGTGGCACAGCGGGCAGGCGAACTTGGCGTTGAACAGGTGTTCGACCTTGCTATCCATCTCCAGTGCAATGGCGCGGCCGTTGGCCAGCCGCAAGGCGGCTTCGAAACTCTCGGCCAGGCGCTGGCGCAGCGCGGCGGCGTCCGCATCGTCGGCGCCGCGCACCTTGAGGCGGTCGATCACCACGTCGATGTCGTGTTTCTCGGTCTTCTTCAGCGTCGGCAGTTCGTCGAAGTTGCAGGCCACGCCATCGACGCGAAAGCGCACATACCCCTGGGCCTGCATGTCTTCGAAGACGTCGGTGAACTCGCCCTTCTTCTCACGCGCCAGCGGCGCCAGGATCATGAGCCGGGTATCGACCGGCAAGGCCAGGGTGGCGTCGACCATCTGGCTTACCGTCTGCGCCTGCAGCGGCAGCTTGTGCTCGGGGCAGTAGGGCGTGCCAGCGCGTGCGAACAGCAGGCGCAGGTAGTCGTGGATCTCGGTCACGGTGCCGACGGTGGAACGCGGGTTATGGCTGGTGGCCTTCTGCTCGATGCTGATGGCCGGCGACAGGCCCTCGATCAGGTCGACGTCCGGCTTGTCCATCAGCTGCAGGAACTGGCGCGCGTAGGTCGAGAGGCTTTCCACGTAGCGGCGCTGCCCCTCGGCGTAAAGGGTGTCGAAGGCCAGGCTGGACTTGCCCGAGCCCGACAGGCCGGTGATCACCACCAGCTGGTTGCGCGGGATGTCGAGGTCGATGCCCTTGAGGTTGTGCGTGCGGGCGCCGCGGATATGGATGGCCTGCTGCTGCAGGGCGCGGCCCAGGTAGATGCCTTGCGGGTCGGAGGCGGGGCGGGGGCCGTCAGAGGTGGAGTTCAAGGCGATCGGTCTTCAACAAAACCCTCCATGATAGAGAAAGCCGGGGTTTCTGGCTCGCGCCCCTGCACAGCGGCCCGGATCGGGGACAATTGGCGGTTTTGTTTCTGCCGCCATCGGTGGCGCCTTGTGTGTCGGATTCTCCCGTGCCATCCACCGCCTCTTCTCCTTCGACGGCACAGCCGCCGGGCACCATGACCCGCCCCGAGCGGCGCGCCAGCCTGTCGCTCGCCGCCATTTTTGCCCTGCGCATGCTGGGCCTGTTCCTGGTGCTGCCGGTCTTCGCCCTGGAAGCCGCGAAATACCCGGGCGGTGACGACCCGGCCCTGGTGGGCCTGGCCATGGGCATCTATGGCTTGAGCCAGGCGCTGCTGCAGATCCCGTTCGGCATGGCGTCCGACCGTCTGGGGCGCAAGCGGGTCATCGTGGCCGGTCTGCTGGTGTTCGCCCTGGGCAGCTTTGTGGCCGCGGCGGCCGACAGCCTGACCGGCCTGCTGGTCGGCCGCTCGCTCCAGGGCGCCGGTGCCGTGTCCGCCGCCGTCACCGCCCTGCTGGCCGACCTGACGCGTGACGAGGTACGCACCAAGGCCATGGCACTGGTGGGCGCCAGCATTGCCCTGATGTTCGCGCTCTCGCTGCTGCTGGCGCCCTTGCTGGTGGCCCACATCGGCCTCGCCGGCCTGTTCTTTCTCACCGGTGCGCTGGCGCTGACCGGGGTGGCGGTGGTGATCTGGCTGGTGCCGCACGAGCCGCGCCACCACAAGGACACGCCGCGCGGCAAGCTGTCCGAGGTGCTGACGCACGTGGGCCTGCTGCGGCTCGACTTCGGGGTGTTCGTGCTGCATGCGGTCCAGCTGGCCATGTGGGTGGCCATTCCGGCCCTGCTGGTGCAGGCCGGCCTGCCCAATGCGCAGCACTGGTGGATCTACCTGCCGGCGGTGCTGGCGTCCTTCGTGGTCATGGGGCTGGCCCTGTTCCGGCTTGAGCGCCGCGGCTATCTGCGTGCCGTGTTCCTGGGTGCCATCGGCCTGATCGGACTGGTGCAGCTGGGCCTGCTGTGGAGCGTGCAGGCGCCGCACATCGGCGTCCTGGCCTTTCTGCTGTTCGTCTTTTTCGTGGGATTTAATGTGCTGGAGGCCAGCCAGCCCAGCCTGGCCTCGCGTGTGGCGCCGGCCCATGCCCGCGGCGCGGCACTCGGGGTCTACAACACCTTGCAGTCGCTCGGCTTTTTTGCCGGCGGGGCGCTGGGAGGCTGGCTGGTCAAGTCGGCCGGGCTACCGGCGCTGTTCCTGGCCTTGTGGCTGGTGCTGGCCTGGCCGATGAAGGCGCCGTCCCGAATCGCCGGCAACGCGCCATAATCACCCTAAAGTTTGGAGAAACCCCATGGCATCCGTGAACAAAGTCATTCTGGTCGGCAACTGCGGCCGCGATCCTGAAATCCGCTACCTGCCCTCCGGTCAGGCGGTGGCCAATGTCAGCGTGGCCACCTCCAGCCGCCGCAAGGACAAGAACACCGGCGAGACCATCGAGGACACGCAATGGCACCGTGTCACCTTCTACGACCGCCTGGCAGAAATTGCCGGTGAGTACGTCAAGAAGGGCCAGCCGATCTACGTCGAGGGCCGCCTGAAGTACGGCAAGTTCACCAACAAGGAGGGTCACGAGCAGAACACCGTGGACATCATCGCCACCGAGATGCAGCTGCTGGGCAAGCGTGAAGGCATGGGTGGCCCGGACGACGAGGGTGGCGCGCCGCGCCGCGCCGCACCGGCCCCGCGCCAGGCGCCCAGCGCCCCGGC
>CAZJKR010000241.1:0-4046 GCA_964546615.1 uncultured Curvibacter sp. | reverse complement strand
ATAGGGGGGGGGGAATACAAGCGATCGGGAGCAAATCACCCTAGCCAACCGCCAAGTTAAGAAATCAATCCGGCTTGATGTTGTTGTCTTTCACCACCTTGCCCCAGATGTCCATCTGGCGCTCGACGAAGGCCTGGCCCGCCTGCGGCGTGCCACCCAGCACATCGATGCCCTGGGCCTCCAGGCGCTTGGCCACGTCGGGGCTCTTCATCACCTTGTTGATGGCCTCGTTCATGCGCTGCACGATCTCCGGCGGCGTCCTGGCCGGCGCCAGAACGGCCCACCAGGCCGGCGCATCGAAACCGGCGAAGCCGCTCTCGGCAATGGTCGGCACCTCCGGCAGGTCGGGGGATCGCTTGCTGGTCGTGACGGCCAGGGCGCGCATGCGCTTGCTGTCGATGTGCGGCTTGGTCACGAAGACGGAGCCGATGGACAGCGGCACATGGCCGGCCACGGCATCGTTCATCAACGGGCCGCCGCCCTTGTAGGGAATGTGGTTGAAGTTGAGGTTGTTGTTCTTGCCGAGCAAGGCCATGGCCAGATGGCCCAGGCTGCCCGAGCCGATGGAGCCGTAGCTCGCCCCCTGCGGCGCCCGGGCGGCAGCCACCACATCGGCGAAGGTCCTGAAGCCGGATGACGCATGCGTGGCGACCACCATGGGCGAGGTGCCGATCACGACAACGGTACTCAGATCCTTGCGGGAATCGAAGGGCAGATTCGGAATCAGGCTGGGATTGACACCATGGGTGTCGAACACCACCGCGAAGGTGTAGCCGTCCGCCGGCGCCGCCGCCACCTGGGCTGCCCCGATGGAGCCGGAGGCGCCGCCCTTGTTTTCCACGATCACGTTCTGCCCCAGCTCCTGCTGCAAATGGGGCGCCAGCAGGCGCGACACCTGGTCCACCGAGCCACCGGGCGGGAACACCGCCACCAGCTTGATCGGCTGCTTGCCCGGCCAGGCCTGGGCCAGGGCGCCCAGCGGCGTGGCCAGGCAGGCGACTGCCGTCACGGCCATGAGCGTGCGCAGTGTGTGTCGTTTCAGGGTCATGGGGTTGTCTCCTTCAAAAACGCCAGTATCCGGCGGCCAACGGCCGCGGCGCGTTGCGGAAATTACCAATCGGGTTTACGCGAACATGCCGGCATCGGCGCCACCCCGGACGGTTTGACGGCACAATGCGCCGCATGCCCCGCCCCCACCAGCTGCTGCACCCGCAGCGAGAACCCGTCGCCCCCCTGCATGCCGCCACCGTCCTGTTGCTGCGCGACGGGCCGCAGGGCCTGGAGGTGCTGATGACGCGCCGCTCGTCGAGCGCCAGCTTCGCTCCCGGCGCCTACGTCTTTCCCGGTGGCGGCATCGAAGTCGCCGACGGCCAGGCCCATGCCTTGGCGCGCCGCCGCCCGGGTCAGCACCACGAGGCCCTGATGCAGGCGATTGCCGCCATCCGCGAGAGCTTCGAGGAGCTGGGCCTCCTGCTGGCACGTCGGGCCGACGGCACACACGCCGACGCCGACGATCTGGCACGGCTGGACCGTCATGCGCCGCTGCTGCCGCAGTGCCAGGCACACGGCCTGACCCTGGCCGCCGACGAGGTCTTCGTGCTGGCGCGCTGGATCACCGACCGCGACCTGCCGCGCCGCTTTGATGTGCCCTTTCTGGTGGCACGCATGCCGGTCGGCCAGACCCCGGTGGCCGACGACCGCGAACAGTTCGACCCGGTGTGGGTGCGCCCGGCCGAGGCGCTGGCGCGTCACCGCGCTGGCCAGTTCTTCATCATCTTCCCGACCATCCGCACGCTGGAGCGGCTGCAGCACTATCCGGCAGCGGCCGCCGTGCTGCAGGCCTGCGCCGCCACCGAAGCCCCCTTGTGGACCAGCTGCCCGCGCGCCGGCCTGCTGGCGGGCAAGGAAGCGCGCTACATGGAAGACGACGCCCCCTACGGTGAGCTTGCGCTGGTCTGCCCCGACGGCCAGATGCTGCACCCGCTCGACTGGCAGAACGAGCAGCCGGTGCCGCTGCTGAAGAACGTGCAGCGCCTGACCGCGGCCAACCCCGGCGTGATGACCGGCCCCGGCACCAACAGCTACCTGGTGGGCGACCCGCGCACCGGCTACATCGTCATCGACCCCGGGCCGGATGACCCGCAGCACCTCGAACGCCTGTGGCGCGCAGCCGGCGGCGACATCCGCATGATCGTCTGCACCCACTCGCACCCCGACCACGCCCCCGGCGCCCGCCCGCTGCAGGCGCTGTGCCAAGCTGCCGGCAAGGGAACGGTGCCCCCGGTGCTGGGCCTGCCGTCGGCGCCGACAGCGCGCGCTGCCAGCCATTTCACACCCGACCGGGCGCTACAACATCAGGAGCTGCTGACGCTGATGCCACAAGCCCCAGCGCCCGAAAACACCCATACCCTGCAGGTGCTGCACACGCCCGGCCATGCCGCCAACCACCTGTGCCTGGTGCTGGTGGAGGACGGCCTGCTGTTCTCGGGCGACCACATCCTCAACGGCAGCACCACGGTGGTCGACCCGCCGGACGGCAATATGACCGCCTACCTCGATGCACTCGACGTGCTCGACGATGCCTGCGCCGAGCACGGCATCGCCTTCATCCTGCCGGCACACGGCCACGTGCTGGGCGAAGCGCGGCAGGCGATTGCCCGCCTGAAGTCGCACCGACTGCAGCGCGAGGCCAAGGTGCTGCGCGTCATGCAGTCGCACCCCGACGGCACGCTGGACGACTGGGTGGCGCAGGCCTACGACGACGTGCCCGAGCGCATCTGGCCGGTCGCCAAGCGCTCGCTGCTGGCCCATGTGGAGCGCCTGCGCGCCCTGCCGCCCGGCAATGACTGAATCCATGCCCCCTGCCTCAGACGCCGCCGGCATGCGCCTGGCCCGCCGTGTGGCGGAGCTGGCCGGCTGCTCACGCCGCGAAGCCGAGCTCTACATCGAAGGCGGCTGGGTGCGCGTGAATGGCGAGGTGGTGGAGACACCCCAGTTCCGCGTGCAGGACCAGGCCGTCGAACTCGACCCCGCCGCACTGCGCCAGCCAGCGCAGGCCCCGGCACCTGTGACCCTGGTGCTGCACAAGCCGCCAGGCGTGAGCGACCACGCCACGACCGGCAAACCGGCCGCCATCGACCTGCTGTGCCCCGAGCGGCGCGATCCGCGCGACCGCTCGGGCATCCGGCTGTTGCAACGCCACCTGCGTGGCCTGGACGTCGTCACCCCGCTGGAGTCTGCGGCCAGCGGGCTGCTGGTCTTCACGCAGGACTGGCGCGTGCGGCGCAAGCTGGTGGAGGATGCAGCCCTGGTCGAGCACGAGGTCATGGTGGACGTGCGCGGCCCGGTGTTGCCGCACGTGCTGCAGCAGCTGAACCGGGCGCCGGTGGTCGATGGCCGCGCCATGACACCGGCCCGGGTCAGTGTGAGCCGGCAGACCGGACAGCTCACCGGCCTGCGCTTTGCGCTCAAGGGCTACTGGCCCGGCCAGATTGCCCACCTGTGCACAGCCGCCGGCCTGGACCTCATGGCCGTCAAGCGCATCCGCATCGGACGCCTGCCGCTGGCCGGTCTGGCCGAAGGGCAGTGGCGCTACCTGATGCCCTATGAACGCTTCTGAGCCGCGCGCTCAGGCATGGAACAGCCGGCCGCGCGCCGCCTGGGTGATCGCCGCCACGGCCGGGTGCTTGATGCGCCGCTCCACCGACACCGCAAAGAACTCCTCCACCAGCTCCTGGGTGCGGCCGATCACCTCCACGCCGTAGTGCGCCACGGTCTCGGCCTCCAGCACGCTGGGCGACATGAAGACGCCGCGCCCCTCGCGGCCGAAGGCCGTCATCAGCGCACCGTCGTCGAACTCGCCCACGATGCGCGGCTGGATCTGGTGCTGCGCCAGCCAGCCGTCGAGCTGCTGACGCAACGGTGACGCGGCGCCCTGGATCAGCATCGGCGCGCCGTGCAGGCAGCGCGGAAACTCACCCTGCAGCTGGCGCTTGAGCGCCGGGGCGCAGAAGAAGCTCATCGGGGAAGTCCCCAGCGCATGGTTG
>CAZJKR010000240.1:0-4047 GCA_964546615.1 uncultured Curvibacter sp. | reverse complement strand
GGGCGGACATCGTCCCCGGCGCGCTGGGGGTTTCGCTGGTGGCGCTCGGCAATGAAGAGGCCATCCGCGAAGCGCCGCGCCAGTACCTGAATCGGCTCTCCGACCTGATGTTCGTGCTGGCGCGTGTGCTCAACCGCATGAACGGCGGCGACGACGTGTACTGGAAGAGCGAGCGGTTGAAGTCATCCGACGCTGAATGAACCACTCAGATCTTGCGCGCCAGCTCTGCGCAGGCAGAGGCCAGCGGCAGGGCGGTAATGTCTGCGGCCAGCGGTATGGGCTCTGTGCCCGGGTAGATCACCAGCTTGCGTTGCGGCTTCAGATCGTCGCAGGCGACGTGGAAGCCGCGCTCCAGCTTGGGCGCCAGGCTGCGCTTGATCTCGATGGCCCACAGGGTTCCATCAGGCCAACTCAACAACAGGTCAATTTCCGCGCCGGCGCTGGTGCGGTAGAAAAATCCTTGGGCGTGCGGCGCGGCATGGGCCAGCAGGTTTTCGATGACGAAACCTTCCCAGCTCGCGCCCACAACCATATGCGACAAGAGGGTGTCCGTGCTTTCGATGTCAAGCAGCGCGTGCACCAGGCCGCTGTCGCGCACATAGACCTTGGGGGACTTGACCAGACGCTTGCCGGCGTTGGCGTGCCAGGGCGGCAGGCGGCGCACCAACAAGAGGGCGCACAGCAGATCAAGGTAGGCCTGCGCGGTCTTGGCGTCTACGCCCAGGTTGCGTGCCAGCTGCGCCACGTTGAGCAGGCCGCCTTGCGCATGCGCCAGCATGGTCCAGAAGCGCCGCAGGGTGTCGGTGGCGATGCGGGGGCCGAACAGGGGAATGTCGCGTTCCAGATAGGCGCGGATGAAGTTCTGGCGCCAACGCAGGCTGCGTGCGTTGCTGGGGGCGAGAAGACTTTCCGGGAAGCCGCCGCGCAACCAGAGCGCATCCTGCTGGTCGGCACCGGTTTCGGTGACCAGCAATGGGCCCAGTTCCAGGTAGGCGATGCGGCCGGCCAGGCTTTCGCCCGACTGCTTGAGCAAGTCCAGCGAAGCGGAGCCCAGCAGCAGGTACTGCCCGGCTCGTCGCCCTTGCCGGCGGGCCTGGTCAATCAAGCCGCGCAGCACCGGGAACAGTTCGGGCGTGCGGTGCACCTCGTCCAGAATGACCAGCTTGTCCAGATGCTCGGCCAAGTACAGCTCGGGCTGTGCCAGTTTGGCGCGGTCGCGTTCGGATTCCAGGTCGAGGTAGATGCTGGCGCGGGAGCGGGCCGCCTCTAGCGCAAGTGTGGTCTTGCCGACTTGGCGGGGCCCCAGCAGCGCTACAGCAGGGTTGTGCTGCAGCTCGTCGAGCAAAAGAGGGTAGATGTGGCGCTCAAACATCCTTGCAATTATGGAGTTTCATTCCATGAATTGCAAGGATGTTATGACTTAGCGCTGGCGGTTCAGCAGCGCGTACAGCAGGATGGCGCCGAAGGTAGCGGTGCCGATGCCGCCCAGCGCGAACTGGCCGAACTTGAGCGTGAAGTCACCGGTGCCCAGCACCAGCGTGATGGCGGCGACGATCAGGTTCTTGTTGTCGCTGAAGTCCACCTTGTTGTCGACCCAGATCTTGGCGCCGGCCACGGCAATCAGGCCGAACACCACGATGGAGACACCGCCCATCACCGGCAGCGGGATGGCCTGGATCACGGCGCCGAACTTCGGTGAAAAGCCCAGCAGGATGGCCAGCGCCGCGGCGACGACAAAGATGGCGGTGGAATAGATCTTGGTGGCGGCCATGACGCCGATGTTCTCGGCGTAGGTAGTGACGCCGGTGCCGCCGGCGGCGCCGCTGACCATGGTGGCCACACCGTCGCCGATGAAGGCGCGGCCCATGTAGGGGTCGAGGTTCTTGCCGGTCATGGCGGTCACGGCCTTGATGTGGCCCAGGTTCTCGGCCACCAGGATGATGGCGACCGGGGCGATCAGCAGCATGGCGTTGGCCTCGAACACCGGCGCGGTGAAGCCGGGCCAGCCGAACCAGGCGGCATTCAGCACGCCCGAGAGATCCATGGGCTTGCCCAGGCCCAGGCCGTTGGTCAACACGGCGTAGATGACGCTGGCGACGATCAGGCCGACGAGGATGAGCAGGCGCTGCACCATGCCGCGCGTGAACACTGCCACGAAGCCGACACTGAGGAAGGTGACCAGCTGCATCCAGCTGTCGAAGTTGCTGGCCGCCATGTTCTTGACGGGGATGCCGGCCAGGTTCAGGCCGATCACCGCCACCACGGCGCCGGTGACCACCGGCGGCATGAAGCGCTCGATCCAGCCGGTGCCGATGGCCTGCACGATGAAGCCGATGATCGTGTACAGCACACCGCAGGCGATGATGCCGCCCAGCGCCACGCCGATGTTGGCATTCGGCCCCTTGCCGGCATAGGCGGTGGCGGCGATCACCACGCCGATGAAGGCAAAGCTGGAGCCCAGGTAGCTCGGCACCTTGCCGCCGGTGATGAAGAAGAAGATCAGCGTGCCGATGCCGCTCATCAGGATGGCGATGTTGGGGTCGAAGCCCATCAGGATGGGCGCCAGTACGGTGGCGCCGAACATGGCGATCACGTGCTGCACGCCCATGACGGCGGTCTGCGGCCAGGGCAGGCGCTCGTCGGGGCCGATCACCCCGCCTTGCTGCAGAACCTCGGCTTGTTTTTCAGTCCATTGGAACAGAGGCATTGTTTTTCTCCGGGTTGTGAAGTGTGGCGATGCTAGTGCATTTACCGTGCCAGGCACAGCGGGTGGGCTCGGGTGAAAATACGGCCCGACCTTCACCCATTCATCACCCTGAGCGAAAGTAAGCGCCATGATCCCGATCGACCCGGCCGCCCGTGCCAACGTCCATCTCATCGACCACCCGCTGGTGCAGCACAAGCTGACCCTGATGCGCAAGAAGGAGGCCAGCACCAGCAGCTTCCGCCGTCTGCTCAACGAACTGGCCGCGCTGATGATCTACGAGGTCTGCCG
This sequence comes from uncultured Curvibacter sp., assembly GCA_964546615.1. GTDB lineage: Bacteria > Pseudomonadota > Gammaproteobacteria > Burkholderiales > Burkholderiaceae_C > Hylemonella. Next base: position 1,052 of record CAZJKR010000240.1, on the reverse strand, counting down.
CGACATGCCGCTGCAGGACGTGCAGATCGAAACCCCGCTGGAGACCATGACCGGCAAGGTGATCGACGGCAAGAAGCTGGTGTTTGCCAGCATCCTGCGCGCCGGCAACGGCATCCTGGACGGCGTGCTGTCGGTGGTGCCGGGCGCGCGCGTCGGCCATGTGGGCCTGTACCGCGATCCGCAGACGCTGCAGGCGGTGGAGTACTACTTCAAGATGCCCAAGAACATGGAGGAGCGCGACATCGTGGTGGTCGACCCCATGCTGGCCACCGGCAACTCGGCCGCCGCCGCCGTGGCGCGCCTGAAGCAGTGCAAGCCCAAGTCCATCAAGTTCCTGTGTTTGCTGACCTGCCCCGAAGGCATCAACACCCTGTACAAGGAACACCCGGACGTGCCGGTCTACACCGCCGCCATCGACCGCGAGCTCAACGACCACGGCTACATCCTGCCCGGCCTGGGCGATGCGGGCGACCGCATTTTCGGCACCCAGTAAGCCGTAACTTCGGTATTTCGGTCTGCCCTCGGGCGGGGTTTGCCCGGGGTCATCGCGGTGGCAACCCGAGCTGAACTCGGGTAACCTGCCCTTTCATACACGGGGGGCGGCCATGGTTCAGCGCAGGCGTTTTCTGACCGGAGCCGGGCGGCTGGCAGCCGCCAGCGGGCTGGGCGGTACCTGGGTGGCTGCCGCGGCCCCGACCCCGCCGCCTGCCGTCACCCGCACCATCACCCTGGCCGTACCCGGCCCGGGCTGCCTGCCTTACCTGCCGCTGGCGCTGGCCCTCGGGCTGATCCTGATCGCCGTGGTGCTGGCGGTGAATACCGCGGCCTTCATGCTGCGCCTGTGGGCGGAAAAGCGATGGGGCTAGGCATGGCGTGGCTCGTGCTCGACCGGCTCGGACTGACCGAGAACGGCGTCTGCATCATCAATGACGTCAGCCTGAAAGTCGGCGCTGGCAGGACGGCGATTCTCGGCCCCAATGGCGCTGGCAAGAGCACCTTGCTGCGCCTGATGCATGGCCTGCTGCGCCCCAGCGCAGGGGCGCGGCACTGGC
>CAZJKR010000239.1:0-4057 GCA_964546615.1 uncultured Curvibacter sp. | reverse complement strand
CACGACGACTGACCGACCGAGATAGGCGATATGGGCAGCTGCACATATCGCGTATTTAGGTTCGTCCGCGGTTATGCGCAGCAAGGGCCGCAAGCCGAGCGATCCACCTATGACGTAGGCCGTCGCGACCGCGCATAACGCTTCCAAGATCGTCCTCCCCGGTGGCCGCTGTGGCCGCCGTCAACGAGGAGACGATCATGGATTCGCTCAACTCCAATGGGCCCGGCGCGCTGGCGCTGGAGCCGCTCTGCCAAGGCGCTGCGCAGGAACTGCTGATGCGCAGCTACACCATCCGCACCGTCAATCGCTACAAGCGGGTGTGGAAGCAGCTGGCCGACTTCGTCCGCGCCCAGGGCCTGCCTGCCGAGTACACGCGTGAACTGGCCCTGCGTTTCGAGCAGGCGTACGGCGTTCGCGACGGGGAGGTGCTCAAGCTCGGCCAACAGTGGCGGCGGCACCTGGTCTTCGGCATCAAGGTGCTCGACGACTTCGCGCGCACCGGCACCATCAGCCGCTTCGTAGTCGAGACCACCGGGCTTCGAGTACCGGCGGGCATGCACAAGCCCCTGCGGGAGTACGAGCAATACGCCAGGGAGCGGCGGCATCTTCGGCCCACCAGCCTGGCCGAGCGGATGCACAACATCGCGGTCTTCCTGGACTTCCTGCGCACTCGCGGCCTGGAGACGCTGGACGCCCTGCAGGCCGAACACCTCAGCGCCTTCGTTCAGACCCGTACGGACTGGATCGCAGCTCGCCGAAGGGCCGGCGTGACTACGCCATCTTGATGCTCGCCTCGCGCTTGGGTCTTCGCCTGGGCGACATCAAGCGCTTGACGCTCGATCAATTGCACTGGACCACGTCCACCATCGAGATCGTGCAGAACAAGACGGGGGAGCCGCTGGTGCTGCCGCTGATCGAGGAGGTCGGCGCCGCACTCATCGACTACCTGCGAGCTGGGCGACCGCCGGTCGAGCACCGGCATCTGTTCACCAACCTGACGCCACCGTTCTCGCCGATCTGCCAGAACGACCGGCTCCACCGCGTCGTGGCGTACTGGCGGGAACTGGCCGGGATCAAGTTCAAGACCCCGCAGCGTCAGGGACTGCACTCGCTGCGCCATACGTTGGCCACCCGGCTGCTCGGGGCGCAGACGCCGTTTCCCGTCATCTCGGCCGTTCTGGGGCATGCCTCGCCGGCAACGACCTTCATCTATGCCAAGGCCGACGTGGAGACCCTGCGCATCGCGGCCATCGATCCGGAGGAGGTGTTCCATGGCCACGCCTCGTAAGCCCGTGACATTCACCGGCAGCAGCCCCCTGGCTCCGCTGATGGCGCAATACGTTCAGGAGAAGCGAGCCTGTGGCTATCGCTTCAACCCCGCCGCATCCAGCCTGCGCCGACTCGACGCCCACCTGTGCAGCCAAGGCTTGCAGCAAGTCGAGTTGCCCAAGGCCGCGACCGCATCCTGGCTGGCCAAGCAGCCGCACGAGACCGGCAAGACCCAGCGCGCACGGGTCAACCTGGTTCGCAACTTCGCCTTGTTCATGCGCCGACTGGACCTTCCTGCCGACGTGCCTGATCACGCCGTGGGCGCCAAGGATTCGAGGCCATTCCTGGCGCGCGTGTTGACGCACGGGGAAGTGCGCCGCTTGCTCGAAGCCGCCGACCGGATCGAGCCGATGGCGTCGACTCACCTGCGCCACATCGTGCTGCCGGAGCTGCTGCGCGTGCTGTACGGATGCGGCCTGCGTCTCGAAGAGGCTCTGCGCCTGCGCATGCGCGACGTCGACCTAGTCCAGGGGGTGCTGCGCATCAACGACACCAAGTTCCGCAAGGACCGCCTGGTGCCGCCGGCCCGGCCCCTGGTCGTTCGTCTGCAGAAGTACGCGGCCGCGCTGGGGCCTCGTTCGGACGACGAGTACTTCTTCCCATCGCCTCGCGGCGGCCGGCTGGACGGCGGTGGCGTGTACCGCAATTTCAGGGAACTGCTGCACCGATGCGGCATCGGCCACGGCGGCCGCGGCGAAGGGCCTCGACTCCATGATTTCCGGCACACCTTCGCTGTGCACGCCCTGCTGCGCTGGTACCGCGAGGGTGCCGATCTGCAGCCCAGGATGCCGGTGCTGGCGACCTACCTCGGGCACGCCTCGATCGACGGCACCCAGGACTACCTGCAGATGACCGCCGAGCTGCATCCGGAGATCGTCTCGCGGTCGGACGCGGCCTACAGCGACGTCATTCCACCCAGGCCCTGGAGGTCGTCATGAAGCCGACCGACCTCTCCTTGCACGTGACGAACTACCTCACGCGCTACCTCGCCGGCCAGCGCAACCTGAGCCCGAACACGATCAAGGCCTACCGCGATGTGTTCACGCTGCTCCTGCGCTTTGGCCGCGACGGACGCGGCATTGCCGTCGAGCGCCTCTGCCTGGCCGACATCGACGTGACCTTCGTCGAGGCCTTCCTCGATCACCTGTCGCAGGAGCGGAAGTGTTCAATCCGCACACAGAACCAGCGGCTGGCCGTGCTGCACGCATTCTTCCGCTACGTGCAGTCGGAGGTGCCCGAGCGGATGCTGCAGTGCCAGAAGATCATGGCGATGCCGCTGCGGCGCCATGTCCAGGTGCCGGTGGCCTACATGTCCAAGGACGAGCTGACTCAGGTGCTGGCGCATCCCGATCCGACCACGCCGGCCGGGCGGCGCGACGCGGTGATGCTCAGCGTGCTGTACGACACCGGCGCCCGGGCGCAGGAGTTGATCGACCTGAACGCCCACGATGTGCGTTTGACAACGCCGGCCCAGGTCAGGTTGCTGGGCAAGGGGCGCAAGGTTCGCGTGGTGCCTTTGATGGACGCCACGGCTCGGCTGTTGCGTGAACACCTGCGGGAGAACGATCTCGATCGGCCCGAGCGAGGCCACCTGCCGGTGTTCCAGAACCGCCAGGGCGGGCGCTTGTCGCGGTCGGGCCTGCGGTACCTTCTGCACTGCCACGTGCAGGCCGCCCGGTCGGCCGTGCCCGGCTTCACGCAGAAGATCAGCCCCCACAGCATGCGGCACACCAAGGGCATGCACCTGCTGCAGAGCGGCGTGTCGCTGGAGATGATCCGCGACTTCCTCGGGCACGTGGATGTGAAGACGACGCAGATCTACGCCCGGGCGAACCTGGAGATGAAGCGGCGCGCTTTGGAGAAGGTGGCCGGCGAGTCGCCGTCGCCAGCGTTGCCATCCTGGCAGCAGAGCAAGTCTCTGCTCGACTGGTTGCGCTCGCTATAGCCGCGCAGAGTAGCTTGTCAGTCGGCGGCCAGGGCATGGATGATCGGGCAACTGCCCGTGGCCGCCCCCGTATCGCATTGGCGCAGCAGCGCCAACAAGGCCTTGCGCATCGCCTTCAGGTCGGCGAGCTTCTCTTCGATGACCTGCAACTTGTGCCCGGCAAGCTCGCGTGTTTCAGCACAGGCGCAGGCCTCGTCCAGCTCCAGCATGCTGGCGACTTCCTCCAGCGTGAAGCCCAGCACCTGCGCGCGCTTGATGAACCGTACACGCTTGATCGCCGCCGGGCCATAGCGGCGATGTCCGCTCGCCGGTTTGTCCGGTTCAGCCATCAAGCCGCGGCGCTGGTAGTACCGGATCGTCTCGACGTTCACGCCGGCCTCGTCGGCCAATCGCCCTATCGTCAGCTCGCTTGTCATCTGGACCCCTTGACTCCGTACCATGGTACGGACTCTAGACTTTCCGACATCAAACAAGTTCACCCGGTGTATGGCCACGTTCAAAGCAAGAGGTTCACTGCTCGCCGGCGCGTTGGCCGCCGTCGGCGCGTCGGTGTGCTGCGTCGGTCCGCTCGTGCTTTTGACGCTGGGCATCGGCGGTGCGTGGATCTCCAACCTGACGGCGCTGGAGCCTTTGAGGCCCTGGTTCATCGCTGCGACGCTGCTGTTCCTGGGTCTGGCGTTCCGGCGTCTGTACCTGCAGCCACAGGTCTGCGAGCTCGGCGCGGCGTGTGCCGAGCCGATCGTCCTCAAGCGCCAGCGGATGATCTTCTGGGTGCTTGCGCTG
>CAZJKR010000238.1:2183-4146 GCA_964546615.1 uncultured Curvibacter sp. | reverse complement strand
GGCCGCCCCCAGCACCAGCGGTACGCCGAGGGCCGACAAGGTGATGCCCCAGCCGGTGCCGCCGTAATACAGCCCCAGCAGCAGCCCGGCGCGTTGTGGCTGCAGGGCGCCCAGGCGCGCCGCCAGCAGCCCCCCGGCGATGAAGATGAAGGCACTGGCCACGCCCGCCAGCAGGCGCTGCAGCAGCAGTGGCGCCGCGTCCGTGAAAAACCCGCTCAGCCCCATGAACAGGCTGGCCAGCAGGGCACCGCCCAGCAGCAGCGCCACGGCGCCCAGGCGCTGCATCAGCCAGGGCGTGGCCAGGGCGCCGAGCAGGTAACCCAGCGCATTGGCGGTGTTCATGGCGCCGGCCAGGGTGTAAGTCCAGCCCAGGTCGGCACGCATCACCGGCAACAGCAGGCCGTAGGCAAACCGCGTGATGCCCAGCGAGACGGCAGCCGCCAGCGAAAGTGCCAACGCCAGTCCCATGAGCGACAGGGGCGAGGCTTGAGAAAGCGGGGGATGGCGCGACATGATGTCCAGCATTCTGCGGGAAAGCCGTACCCTCCCTGTCGGGCGCCTGTCACAAAGACAGCAGCCTGTCCCGGGCAAGGGATTCGGCGAATCCGTAGGCTATGCCGTGTTCCATCCCATGTGAAAGAAAGCCTTCATGCGCTCCTTGTTTGATCCCGTCCAGGCCGGTGCCCTGTCCCTGTCCAACCGCATCGTCATGGCACCCCTGACACGCAACCGCGCCCCCGGCGCCCTGCCCAACGCCTTGATGGCCACCTACTACGCCCAGCGCGCCTCGGCCGGCCTCATCATCACCGAGGCCACCGCCATCAGCCACCAGGGCCAGGGTTATGCCGATGTGCCCGGCATCTGGAGCGAAGCGCAGGTCGCGGCCTGGAAGCCCATCACCGACGCCGTGCACGCCGCCGGCGGCAAGATCGTGATGCAGCTCTGGCACGTCGGCCGCGTCTCGCACACCGACCTGCAGCCGAACCACCAGGCACCGGTCGCGCCTTCGGCCCTCACCGCCAAGACCAAGACCGTGCTGATCAAGGACGGCGCGGCCACCTTCGTCGACACCTCGGCACCGCGCGCGCTGGAGCTGGCCGAACTGCCGGGCATCGTGGCCGACTACCGCCGCGCCGCACGCAACGCGATCGCAGCCGGCTTTGACGGCGTGGAAGTACACGGCGCCAACGGCTACCTGCTCGACCAGTTCCTGCGTTCGGGGTCCAACCAGCGCAGCGATGCCTATGGCGGCTCGATCGAGCACCGCGCCCGGCTGCTGCTGGAGGTGATGCAGGCGGTGTGCGAGGAAATCGGCGCCCAACGCACCGGCCTGCGCCTGTCGCCGGTGACGCCGGCCAACGATGCCTTCGACCCCGACCCGCAGCCGCTGTTCGAGCACGTGGTGCGCGAACTCGCCAAGCTGGACCTGGCCTACGTGCACATCATCGAAGGCGCCACCGGCGGCGCGCGCGACCACCAGCAGGGCGAACGGCCCTTCGACTACGCCGCACTGCGCACGGCCTACCGCACGGCCGGTGGCAAGGCGGCCTGGATGGTCAACAACGGTTATGACCGCCCGCTGGCGGAGCAGTCGCTGGCCGAGGGCGCCGACCTGGTGGCCTATGGCCGCCCCTTCATCGCCAACCCCGATCTGGTGCGCCGCCTGCGTGAGAACCTGCCGCTCAACGCCGTCGAGCGCACCACGCTCTACGGTGGCGGCGCCCAGGGCTACACCGACTACCCGGCCGCGCCCTGAGCGGCGGGCGGCTCAGTGGCCGCCTTCCTCAGCCGCCCACAGCTGGTGGGCGTCCACCAGCACGCGGGCCACACCCTCCAGCGCGTCCCAGCGCGCGGCATCGGCCGCCTGGGACGCCTCCAGGGCGGTGCGTCGCGCCTGCAGCGCCTCGGTCAGCGTGGCTTCGCCCAGGCCATAGGCCTTGCCGGCCAGTTGTGCCACCTGATC
>CAZJKR010000238.1:0-2086 GCA_964546615.1 uncultured Curvibacter sp. | reverse complement strand
TACTCGCCCGCCAGCGGGATCGAGATGTAGACCCCGACCACGTTTTCCTGCCCGCCACGCTCGCGCGCCGCTCGCACCCCGAGCAGCGGGTCCGGCCGGGTCTCCAGGCGGGCGCGCTCGCTCTGCAGCCGCGCCTGCCGGGCTTCGGTCTCGGCCAGCTCGATCTCGTGGTTGTCTGCCAGGATGCGCTGCAGCCAGGCCGCCGGCTCACCCGGCAGTTGCACCTGGTCCGGCGACGACGCGGCCGCCGCCTCCGACAGCGCAATACCGGGATAGCGCTTGAGCAGCTCCTGCTGCTGCATCTGCTCGCGGCTGCGCGCCTGCTGGGCGCTGGCCTCGGCCCGGTCCCGCTCGGCCTGCGCCATGAGCTGGTCCATGCGCGGGGCATCGCCCGCCTTGACGCGGCGGCTCGCCACCTGCAACTGCTCCTGCGCCAGCGTGAGCTGCTGCGCCTGCACCTGCGCCATGCCCCGCTCGCGCTGCCAGTCGTACCAGGCCTTCAACAGGCCGCGGACCGACTCATGCCAGGCGTCGGCATAGGCCACGCGGCCCGCGGTCGCCGTCGCCTGCCCGAGGTTGCGGTCGGCCTCGGCCTTGCCGCCCCAACGCACGGGGCGCTCGATGGCGACATCGCTTTCGGCGTGCACCGGCCCGGCCGTCTCACGCCGCTCCTGTGCGCCGAACTTCAGGTTCCATTCATAGCCGCCCACCGTCAGCTGGCGTCCACGCGCCCGCGCCAGGTCGACCCCGGCGCGGGCCGCCTGCACCTGCGGCAAGCCGGCAATCAGCGCGCGGGTGGGCTCCAACGGCGGCAAGGCCAGCGGGGCCGCCAGCGCCGCGACCGGCATGGTCTCTTGCGCCAGCGCGGTGTGCGCCAGGGCAGCGAAGCAGGCGGTCGCCAGCAGGGCGCAAAGTCGGAAGAAATTCATGCCAGCCTCCCGAAGGTCTGCAGCGGCACCACCCAGTAGGACACCTGCGGCGCCCGCATCGCGGCACGCAGACGCGCCACCAGCGGCGCAACGTCATCGCTGCGCATCGCGATCTGGATGAACACGCGCCGCGCACGCCCTTGCACCTGCTCCATGGCCGTGGTCAAAGGTGCCTGCTGGCCGACGCCCTCGCCGTGCAGCACGGAGAAGCCGGGCACCAGATCGCTCTGCTGGCGCAGCAGGTCAAGGAGCTCCTCCTCCAGCGCCCGGGGCAGCACGAGCGTGAACAGGCAGTCCACCGTGGGAATATCGTTTGAAGTCATGAGGTTCGGGCCACACCGAAGCGGCGGAACAGAATGGGCAGGAGCACCAGGGTCAGCAAGGTGGCGCTGAACAGGCCGCCGATCACCACCACCGCCAACGGACGCTGGATCTCGGAGCCGGGACCGGTGGCCAGCAGCAGGGGAATCAGGCCCAGGGCGGTGATGCTGGCGGTCATGAGCACCGGCCGCAGGCGCCGCAGGGCGCCGTCGCGCACCACGGCCTCCATGGCCATGCCGCGCGCCAGCAACTGGTTGAAGTGGGTCACCAGCACCAGGCCGTTGAGCACCGCAATGCCCATGAGCGCAATGAAGCCGACCGACGCCGGCACCGACAGGTACTCGCCCGACACCACCAGCGCCACCACCCCGCCGACCAGGGCAAACGGAATGTTCACGAACACCAGCAGCGCCTGGCGCAGCGTACCGAGGGTGGCAAACAGCAGCAGCACGATCAGCCCCAGCACCACCGGCACCACCAGCGCCACCGTCCTTGCCCAGTCCATCGTCCAGGAAGGGCTCAAGAACGTGACCGCCGGCGCGAATCCTATGGCTATCAAACGGGGCATCGAGAAGGCTTGCGAGGCGGCGGTGGAGGCGATCAAGAAAAGCTCCACCCCGGTCGAGACTCGCCAGCAGATGGCTCAGATCGCTGCCATCTCGGCCATGGACGAGTCCATCGGCAACCTTATCGGTGAGGTGATGGACAAGATAGGCAAGGACGGCGTCATCAGCGTCGAGGAGTCCAAGGGCATCGCCACCGAGGTGGAATATGTGGAGGGGATGGCCTTCGACCGCGGCTACATCAGCCCCTACTTCATCACCAACCCCGACCGC
>CAZJKR010000237.1:0-4202 GCA_964546615.1 uncultured Curvibacter sp. | reverse complement strand
GCATCTCCGTCAATTGAGGTCCGCCCCGTTTACACAAAAGTTCGGACACGCCCACGCTGAACAAGTAGCCCCAGCATGGGGCGAGCGCTGCATCGACTGATGACGCCACCCCCTTACGGACACAGCGCTGCCTTCAGCCTTGTAGTCAACGTCGCCGCACCATCTTTCACCGCCACGCCCACAGGCGCCAGAGCTTCGCAACTCACTGTCCGCTGCCGCAGCACCGTTTCATCCGCCCCCCGCCCCAGCGCGTCGCACAACATAGACCACGGCGGCTCGGTGAGCAGCAAGCCGGCCACCAACAGCACCCCGGTCTGCCTTCGGCGCTGTGCCAGTCCCACGAGCTTGCGCCCTTGGTCATCCACCACTTCCCACGGCGACAGGTTGCCGAAGCAGGCCCAGTCCAGCACCGGCAGACCACGCGCGACGAGGGCGGCCTGCTGCGCCGGCAGCTCGGCCGGTGGCAGCGCACGGGCCGGTACGCCTTGCGCGGCCAGCAGTTCGGCAAAGAGTTGCCCCAAGTGGCGGTAGCTCTCCAGCAGACCCTGGCCCAACCACGGGTGGCCGTTGGGCAATGCGAGCGAGAGACCCAGCATCCACGGGCCGGTGAGCACGGCGCCGCCGCCGGAGTCGCGCAGCAGCACTTCCAGGGGCAGGCCGCTGGGTGTGGCCAACAGGCATTCGTAGATGGCATGCTGCGAACAGCCCAGCACGATGGCGGGCTGCTCGTAGGTCCACACGCGCCAGCCTGGCACCATGACCGGCTGGGCCAGCTGGTCACGGTTCCAGGCCTGCTCCTCAGCGGCGACGCTGAGGGCAGGCATCAGGCCAGCGTGGCGATGGGCTGGCCGCGGGCAAAGGTGCTGCCGGCCGGCACCAGGATCTGCGCCACGCGGCCGGCGGCCGGGGCGCTGATTTCCAGGTTGGACTTCACCAGCACCACGTTGGCCAGCGCTTGGCCCATCCGCACTGTGTCGCCTTCTTGCACCAGCCACTTGTCCACCAGCGCCTCGACGGCGGCATCGACGCCTTCCCAGGCTTCGGCCTTCAGTGTCACCTCTGTCATGCAGCCACCCCTTCGGCCGAACTCTTGATGGGGGCCTTCATCAGCGCCTGCGCGGCCTCGACGATGCCCTGGACCTGCGGAATGACGAACTGCTCCAGCGGCCGGCTGTAGGGGATGGGCACGTTGGGCACGGCCAGGCGCTTGACGGGCGCCTTCAGCGCCACGGTGTCCAGGTTCTCGGCCACGATGGCGGCAATCTCGCCGGTGAGGCCGAAGCCCAGGTAGTCCTCGTCCGCCACCAGCAGGCGCCCGGTCCTGGCCACCGACTTGAGCACCGCCGCACGGTCCAGCGGCACCAGGGTGCGCAGGTCCAGCACCTCGGCGCTGATGCCCTGCTTGGCCAGCTCCTCGGCCGCCAGCAGGCTCTTCTGCACCATCTGGCTCAGGGTGACGATGGTCACGTCAGTGCCGGCGCGCACCACCTTGGCCTGGCCGAAGGGGATGGTGTAGGCCTCGTCAGGCACCTCGTTGCTGCTGCCCTCGTAATAGGCCATCCACGGCAGGCCCATGATGCCCTTGTGGTACATGAACATGACGGGGTTGTCGTCGCGGATGGCCTGTGTCATCAGGCCCTTGGCGTCATAGGCGTTGGACGGCACCACCACCTTGAGGCCCGGCATATGGGCAAAGGTGGCATAGAGGCACTGCGAGTGCTGCGCCGCGTCGTTGTAGCCGCCGCCGATGGCGGTGGTGATGACCACCGGCAGCTTGATGTTGCCGCCGGCCATGTAGGTGTTCTTGGCCAGGTGGTTGTAGATCTGGTCCATGCAGACGCCGAAGAAATCGACGAACATCAGTTCGGCAATCGGCCGCAGGCCGGCGGCCGCCGCGCCGGTGGCGGTGCCGATGAAGGCGGTCTCGGAGATCGGCGTGTCCATGATGCGCTCGGGGCCGAACTTGTCCAGCAGGCCGCCGGTGGCGCCGAAGATGCCGCCGTACTTGCCGATGTCTTCACCCATCACGAAGACGGTGTTGTCGCGTTCCATTTCCTGGCCGATGGCCTCGGCAATGGCCTGCGCCATGGTGAGTTTGCGTGCAGTCATTTGGTGTTCCTCCTCTGTGCTTCAGGCAAAGACGTGCTGCAGGGCTTCCTGCGGCGCCGGGTAGGCGCTCTCGCGCGCAAAGGCAAAGGCATCCGCCACGCGCTGCTTGGCGCGCGCCACGATGGCGGCGTCTTCCGCCTCACTCATCTGGCCGCCTTGCTTGAGCTGCGCCGCCAACTTGGGGATGGGGTCGTTCTTGCGCAGGTTGGCCACCTCGTCCTTGGGGCGGTAGACCTCCGGGTCGCCCTGGAAGTGGCCCAGGTAGCGGTCAGTCTTGACCTCGATCAGGCTCGGCCCCTGGCCGGCACGCGCGCGCGCAATGGCCGGTGCCACCGCTTCATACACTTCCAGCGCGTCGTTGTTGGCCACCTTGATGCCGGGCATGCCATACGCCGGCGCACGGTCGGCCACCCAGTCAATGGAGGTGGCGTGGTCCTTGGGCACCGAGATGGCCCACTTGTTGTCTTCGCAGACAAAGATCACCGGCAATTGCCACAGCGCCGCCAGGTTGAGCGACTCGTGCACCGAACCCTGATTGGCTGCACCCTCGCCGAAGAAGGCCACCGCCACCCAGTCCTTGCCCATCTTCTTGGCCGCCAAGCCCGCGCCGCAGGCCGGTGGCAGGCTGGCGCCGATGATGCCGCTGCAACTGAACTTGTGCACCGGGTCGAACAGGTGCATGTGGCCGCCCTTGCCGCGGCCCAGACCCGTGACCTTGCCGAACATCTCGGCCGTCATGGCATTGATGGGCACGCCCTTGGCCAGCGCAAAGTGGTGTGGCCGGTGGGTGCCGACCACGGTGTCGTCCTGCTTCAAGTGGGCGCAGATACCCACCGCCACCGGCTCCTGGCCGGCCGCCAGGTGCATCTCGCCCGGCACGGGGCCGGAGCCGATGTCGAAGGCGAGTCCCTTCTGGATGGCCGGCGGCAGTTTGCCTTCGAGGTAGACGTTGGCCATGGTCTCCTCGTAGTGGCGTATCTCCACCATCTTCTCGTACATCCAGAGCAATTTCTCTTTGCTGGCTTGCATGTGCATCTCCTCCCTGTGGGTGAATGGTTGACCGATGCCGAGAGTCCAGGTCCGAACGCCGCTGGCACCGGAAATCGCAGAATAGGCAGCGTGACCCGCCCGTTGTTGATACAGGTCAAGTTGGCGCCGATTTCGCGTGTAAAGCCGGATCAGCCCAGGATTCGGCTGGCCAGGATGTTTGACACATAATCAAAAACAACATTGCCCTTTTGTCCAGACTCTCAACCCTGCCTGCCGCTGTCATGGAAAGTCCCCGTTCAGACCGCATCCTGGCCCTTGTCGCGCTCGCGCTGCTGGCTGCCGGTTGTGTGCTGGTGCTGTGGCCTTTTCTCGCGGCGCTGATCTGGGCCGCGATCCTGGCTTCGAGCAGTTGGCCGGCGTTCTCCCGCCTGAATCAATGGCTGGGCAACCGGCGCGTGTTCGCCGCGGCCTTGATGACGGTGCTGGGCACCCTGGCCCTGCTCGGGCCGCTGGTGGCGGTTGCCCTGGCACAGGCCGACAACGTGGCCGAACTGGCACGCGCTGCCGCCAACATCAGCAAGGAGGGGCTGCCCGATGCGCCGGCCTGGCTGGCAAAGTTGCCGCTGGCGGGGCCCACCCTGCACAGCTACTGGCAGCAGTTTGCGCATGACGGCCATCGGCTGATCCAGGAACTGGGCAAACCGGCCCAGACCGCGGCGCTGAGCGGTGGACGGGTTCTCGGCGAGGGCGTGATCGAGATGGCGCTGTCGATCTTTCTGACGTTTTTCTTTTTCCTGCACGGTGAAACGCTCAGCCAGCGCTTGCGCATCGCGCTGCAGCGCCTGGCCGGCACACGCGCCGCCTACCTGCTGGACATTGCCCGCGGCACGGTGACCGGCGTGATCTACGGTGTGCTGGGCACAGCGCTGGCCCAAGGCGTGCTGGCGGCCATCGGCTTCGCCATTGCCGGCGTACCGGGCGCCGTGCTGCTGGGGGCCGTCACCTTCTTCTTCTCGGTGGTGCCAGTGGGGCCGCCGCTGATCTGGGGTGGTGCGGCCATCTGGCTGTTCCAGCAGGGGGAGCTCGGCTGGGCTGTGTTCGTG
>CAZJKR010000236.1:0-4205 GCA_964546615.1 uncultured Curvibacter sp. | reverse complement strand
ACAGGCCCGGCAACAGCAGCCCTACCAGCCCCGCCAGCGCCAGCACCAGGCCGAGCCACTGCAGCGCGGCGAAGCGCTCGCCCTTGAAGAAACCCCAGCCGATCATGCTGGCCTGCACGGAACCAAACAGCAGCAAGGCGCCGGTGCCGGTGGGCAGCGTGAGGTAGGCAAAGGAGAACGCCGCCGCGTAGGCGAACAGCGCCAGCGCCGAGGGCCAACTGCCGCGGCCGGTTGCTTCACGGCGCGTGAGTTGCACCAGCCCCCACAGTACGAGTGCGCCGGAGGCGAGGCGCAGGGTGGTAAAGCTGGCGGCGTCGATGGACGTGTGGGCCAGCGCAGCGCGGCACAGCAGGGAGTTGCCGGCGAAGGCGAGCAAAGCAGAAGCGATCAGCGTTAGGCGACGGACTGCTGACATTGACGCTGCCCCTCCTCGTCTATGAGTTGTGAACTTCATCCGCTCAAATCTCTTAATGGCTCAACAACGAGTAAACAGAGTCCCTTAGGCGCGTAACTTGCATTTTCTCAATGCAAGACTATAAATTCGGATCACGGATGAACCGCCTATTTCAATGTGATGTGGGAAGGATGTTTCCATGAAACCGAAGATCGCGGCTGCATTTTTCAGTGTCGTCTGTTTTTGTTTCAGCGTTGGCGCTGCTGATGCCGTTATGACAGACGCGCAAGTTGATGCAACATTCGCCCAGTTGCTAGCGAAAGAAAGAAGAGCGTCGGTTCGGGATGCCCTGAAAAAATTCCAGGCCCGATCAACCCCGCAAGAGCGACGTGAGTTTGTCACCGGTAACACGCCATTGGATGTTCAGATTCCGAGGAGAGAAATGTCCAGCGGCCCGCTGCACTCACAAAAATCTGGCGATATGAGAACAGCGTCACGGTTTCCAAAATGCACGCCACATTACGGTTGTAAGTTCAGAAGTGTGAAGCGGGGGGAAGGCGACTTTGTCGTGATTGTGGATTGCCCGAATGATGATTTGCCCTGTGATCCGGAGGTCACCCCCGTGAAGTAGGAGCTATGCGCGCTCGTCGTGTCAGTTGCTACTGGATCGATTGCTCTTTGCCTATTTGATACACCCACACCGGCTTCCCCTGCGCCCCCTCCAGCTTGGCCAATGGCGTCAGGCCCACGGCCTCGAACTCCAGGCTCACCAGCCAGGCGGCGGGCTTGAGCTCGGCCCTTGCCTTCTCGATGGCCCGCGGCATGCTCTCGGGGCGTTGGAACAGATAGACCAGGTCGTAGCCTGACCAGTCGGCCTGCCAGATGTCGCCGCGCACCACATGCGCCCAGGGGCAGCGGCGCGCGCACAGCCAAGCCAGCGGGCGGCTCCACTCGATACCGTGCAGCTCGGCCAGCGGGTAGGCCTGGCGTAGCGCATCAAGCCCATGACCGAGGCCGCAGCCGGCGTCCAGCAGCTTGGCGCCCGGCTCCAGCGGCGCGACGTTCGGCAGCTCGTTGAGCGCATCCGGCGGGGTGGGAAACAGCGGCGCGTCACGCCAGGCGTTGAGTGGGTAGATCAGGGCCAGCAGGGCCAGTGGCAGCAGCCAGCCCCAGGCCGGCAAAGCCAAGCCGCCGGCCAGCAGCAGCGACACCGGAAAACCCAGGCCGATGATGACGCGGCGCCACCAGCTCTTGCCCATCAGGCTCAGCAGCACCCCCAGCAACGTCGATGCGGCCAGCGCATCGGTGGTGCCGACGCCGGCGCGCAAGAGCGACGAGAGCACCAGCCAGCACAGCCCCCAGCTCAGCAGTGCCGGCAGGGGCCAGGGCAGACGGGTGAGCAAGTTCATGACCTCGCGGCGTGGGCTTCGACAGGCTCAGCCCGAACGGATGGTGTTTGGGGCGTTGCGCGCATGTCGGTCCGCGCCACGCTGTCAGTGGTTGCCGCCGTTGCCGCGCAGGCGGTCGATCAGGCCGTTGAGTTCGTCGAGCGAGCCGAACTGGATGCTGAGTTCGCCCATTTCCTCGATGCGGCCATGGCGCTTGACGCGTTTCTTGACGCGCACTTCGACCTCGGCGGTCAGCAGGTCGGACAGTTCTTCTTCCACGCGCTTGAGGTCGCGCGACTTTTCCTTGCCCGGTTTCTGCGGCGTGAGGGAGAACTCGGCGCCGAGTTTCTTCACCAGGTTCTCGGCCTCGCGCACCGACATCTTCTTGGCGCTGATCTGGTTGGCGGCGGTGATCTGGGTGGCGCGGTCCAGCGCCAGCAGGGCGCGGGCGTGGCCCATGTCGAGGTCGCCGGCCATGAGCATGGTCTGCACCGGCTCGGCCAGGTTGAGCAGGCGCAGCAGGTTGCTGGCGGCACTGCGCGAGCGGCCCACGGCCTGGGCGGCCTGCTCGTGGGTGAGCCCGAACTCTTTGATGAGACGCTGCAGGCCCTGCGCCTCTTCCAGCGGGTTGAGGTCTTCACGCTGGATGTTCTCGATCAACGCCATGGCGGCGGCGGCTTCGTTGGGCACGTCGCGCACCAGCACCGGCACGCTGTCCAGCCCGGCCAGCTTGGAGGCGCGGAAGCGGCGTTCACCGGCGATGATTTCGAACTTGCCGGCGTTCGGGCCGTCCTGGAGCTTGCGCACCAGGATCGGTTGCATGATGCCCTGCGCCTTGATGGACTCGGCCAGTTCGTACAGCGCGCCCTCGTCCATGCGGGTGCGCGGCTGGTACTGGCCGGCCACCATGTCGGTCAGCCGCAGCGAGGCCGGCTGGCCGGCGTTGGCGCCAGCTGCAGCTGCCGCCTCGGCGGCTTCGTCCACTTTGGGGCCCAGCAGGGCTTCAAGTCCACGGCCCAGGCCTTTGGGTTTTTTGGTCACCATGACGGTCCTCTTTTTCTCTCTAAATTGAATCGGTCAGCCGGCGCAACAGCGCCTGGCCCTGCGGCCAGTCGCCCAGGCCGCTGTCGGCGTTGATGTGGCCGGCGTAACCCAGGTCCACCAATTCGGCGCCCCAGTCGCGCGCCAGCGCTTCGGCTTTCTCATAACTGCAATACGGGTCGTCGCGGCTGGCCACCAGAATGGTTTTGAACGGCAGCGGGGAGCGCACGATGGGCGACCAGCTCGGCAGCAGCGCGCGCATCGCCTCGCGCTCCACGTCACCCGGCGCCACCAGCAGCGCCGCCTTCACGCGCTGGGTGTTTTTGGAATGCGCGGCCCAGGCCGCGACCTGGATGCAGCCCAGGCTGTGCGCCGCCAGCACGGCGGGTTCGTCACCGCGCAGCACGGCTTCTTCCAGCTGCATCAGCCAGTCGCCTCTGCGCGGGCGTTCCCAGTCGTGCTGCTGCACGCGGGTGTAGCCGTGCGCCGCCTCCCACCGGCTTTGCCAGTGCGCGGGGCCGGAGTTCTGCCAGCCGGGCAGGACGAGGACGTGGGCAGGCTTCATTTGCTATTGTTTTGATAGCTGTAAACGCAATAATGACGAGGGCCAAGGCCGGATTTGGCTTGCAAAATCACATGGCCTTGATGCGCTCCACCATTTCCTCGGCAAAGCTGACGAAAGCCTGCGCGCCCTTGGACGAGGGGTCGAACACCACGCCCGGCACGCCGTAGCTCGGTGCTTCGGCCAGGCGCACGTTGCGCGGGATGACGGTGTTGAACACCTTGTCGCCGAAGTGGGCCTTGAGCTGGTCGCTCACCTGCTGCTGCAGCGTGATGCGCGGGTCGAACATGACACGCAGCAGGCCGATGATCTGCAGGTCCTTGTTGAGGTTGGCGTGCACCTGCTTGATGGTGTTGACCAGATCGGTGAGGCCTTCAAGCGCGAAGTACTCGCACTGCATGGGCACGATGACGCCGTGCGCGCTGCACAGGCCGTTGAGGGTGAGCATCGAGAGACTGGGCGGGCAGTCGATCAGCACGAAGTCGTATTCGGCATCCACTGCGGCCAGCGCCTCTTTCAGGCGCTTCTCGCGCCGCTCCACCTCCACCAGTTCGACCTCGGCACCTGCCAGCTCGCGGTTGGCACCCAGGATGTCGTAACTGCAACCGCCTTCAGCAAGTTTCTCGCTTTTGGCGCGTGCTTCGGGAATGGAGGCCGACTCCAGCAGCACGTCGTAGACACTCAGCTTGAGCTGACGCTTGTCGACACCCGATCCCATGGTGGCATTGCCCTGCGGATCGAGGTCCACCATCAGCACGCGCTGACCGATCTTGGCCAGGCCGGCCGCCAGGTTGACCGTGGTGGTGGTCTTGCCGACGCC
>CAZJKR010000235.1:1960-4232 GCA_964546615.1 uncultured Curvibacter sp. | reverse complement strand
TCACTACGACGGCACCATCTTCCACCGCGTCATCGACGGCTTCATGATCCAGGGCGGCGGCTTCACGCCCGAGATGCAGCAAAAGCCCACACGCGCGCCGATTCCGCTCGAAGCCAACAACGGCCTGAAGAATGACCGCGGCACCATTGCCATGGCGCGCACGGCCAACCCCAATTCAGCCACGGCGCGGTTCTTCATCAACGTCGTGGACAACCGCGGACTCAACGCCCCCCAGCCCGACGGCTACGGCTATGCCGTGTTCGGCAAGGTGGTGTCCGGCATGGATGTGGTCGACCGGATTCGCTCCACGGCCACCGGCAACAAGGGCATGCACCAGAACGTCCCGCTCACCCCCATCCTCATCAACTCGGCCTCCGTGCAGAAATAAGACCCCATGAGCAATCCCCAAGTCGAACTCCAGATCGCCAACCTCGGCACCATCACGCTCGAACTCGATGCGGCCAAGGCACCGAAGACGGTGGAAAACTTCCTGGCCTACGTCAGCAAGGGCCACTTCGACGGCACCATCTTCCACCGCGTGATCCCCGGCTTCATGATTCAGGGTGGCGGTTTCGAGCCGGGCATGACCCAGAAACCCACCGACAAGCCGATCGAGAACGAGGCCAACAACGGCCTGAAGAACGACAAGTACACCATTGCCATGGCCCGTACCAACGATCCGCACTCGGCTTCGTCGCAGTTCTTCATCAACGTGGCCGACAACGGTTTCCTCAACCATACGGCCCCGTCGGCCCAGGGTTGGGGTTATGCCGTGTTCGGCAAGGTGGTGGCCGGCACCGATGTGGTGGACAAGATCGCCGCCGTCAAGACCGGCCAGAAGGGCTACCACGGTGACGTGCCGAAAGAAGACGTGGTGATCGCCAAGGCCGTCGCCCTGGCTTGATGCCGGCCCTGCCCGGTCCGAAGCCCCGCGCCATGCGCCCGACCACCCCCCGGATCGCGGAGCTCCATGCACCCGCGGCCTGGCGGGTGGTCGATTTCATTTCCGACCTGCACCTGCAGGCCGACCAGCCGCTGACGGTGCAACGCTGGGCCGACTACCTGGCCCGCACCCGGGCTGACGCGGTTTTCATCCTGGGCGACCTGTTCGAGGCCTGGATCGGCGATGACGTCCTGGCTGCCTCGGCCGGTGCCGCCTCGCCAGGCGGCTTCGAGGCCGACTGCGCCGAGATCCTGCGCCAGGCAGCCTCCCGCTGCGCCGTCTATTTCATGCACGGCAACCGTGACTTTCTGGTCGGTGAGGCGCTGGCCCGCCACTGCACGCTGACCCTGCTGCACGACCCGACCACGCTGGTCTACGGCGGCCAACGGTGGCTGCTCAGCCATGGCGACGAACTCTGTCTGGATGATCGCGACTACCTGCAGTTCCGGGCCCAGGTGCGGCAGCCGGCCTGGCAGCAGGCTTTCCTGCAACGCCCGATGGCCGAGCGCCGCGCCATTGCCCGGGGCCTGCGGCAGGAAAGCCAGGCCCGCAAGGACGGCGGCGCATCCTACGCCGATGTCGATGCCGACGCGGCGCGCGCCTGGCTGCAGGCCGCCGGTGCCACGGCGCTGATCCACGGACACACCCACCAGCCAGCCGACCATCTGCTCGGCCCGGGTCTTCGGCGCCATGTGCTGAGCGACTGGGAGCCGCAAGCCGATCCGGCCCGCGCCGAGGTGCTGCGACTGCGTCTGGCCGGCGATACCGTCACCCTGCAGCGCCTGCCGGCTGACGCGGTCTGAGCATGCTGCACTGGCTGCAGCGTCTGCGTGCTGCCCTCACGCATCGCCCACCTCAACTGCCCGACGCGCTGTGGCAGGCCACCCTGGCACACTACCCCTTTCTGGCGGATCGGCCGTTGGCTCAGCAGCAGCGCCTGCGCGAACTGAGTTGCCTGTTCCTGGCGGAAAAAGAGTTTCATGGCGCCCAGGGACTGGTCATTACGGATGCCATGGCGGTCGCGATTGCCGCCCAGGCCTGCCTGCCGGTGCTGCACTTCGGCCCTGGCCGTCAACCGCTGGACTGGTACGCCGATTTCATCGGCATCGTGCTGCACCCGGGCGAAGTGGTGGCGCAACGCGAAGTGATGGACGAGCACGGCGTGGTGCATCACTACGACGAAGTGCTGGCCGGCGAAGCCATGCAAGCCGGCCCGGTGATGCTGAGCTGGCAGGATGTGGCCGCCGCCTCCAGCGAGACGGGCTACAACGTGGTCATCCACGAGTTCGTGCACAAGCTCGACCTGCGCGACGGCCTGGCGGACGGCTG
>CAZJKR010000235.1:0-1950 GCA_964546615.1 uncultured Curvibacter sp. | reverse complement strand
CGCCGCTGCCGGCCGGTTTCATGGGCATGGCCAGCGTTCGCCAGGCGCGTGAATGCTGGCTGGGCACGCTGCAGACCAGCTTCGATGCATTTCGTGAGCAGGTGATCCGCGCCGAGCGCTTCGGCGCACTGCCGCCCTGGCTCGACCCCTATGGCGCCGAAGCCATCGACGAATTCTTCGCCGTGGCCAGCGAGGCCTATTTCGTGAACCGCGGGCGCTTCGCCAGCGAGTTCCCCCCGCTGCTCCCCCTGTTCAACGCCTTCTTCCAGCCCGGCGCCTGAGCAGTGCGTACGCTGGCGCTCAGCGACGCAGCAGGACCTTGAGGACGTTCTGCAGGCGACGCGCCTGGGTTTCCTCGTGAGGGGAAGCCAGCACGCGGGCCACGTCCTGGCCCCAGGTCTGCGCCGGTGCCGGCTCGTTGCGACGTGTCAGCAACTGCAATTGCAGGGCCCGGCGCGCCTCCAGTTCGGCCGCCGGCGTCGGCACTTCGGCCGCGATCTCCAGCCGCAGCAGGGCCGTGCCGGCTTCGCCACTGGCGGCGGCCGACAGGGCCTGGCTCCACAGTGCACGGATGGCCGGTGTGACGCGCCCCCCCAGTTCCTGCGCCGACGGCAGGCGACTCGCATCGCGCTGCGCCCACGCCGTGAGCAGGTGCGTCAGCGACTCGCCATGCGCCTGGGCCGCCAGCTTCTTGAGTGCCAGCTGGGCATGCTCCAGCGCTTCGCGCTGGGCGCGGAAAGCAGCATCCCCCAGACGGGGTTGCTCCCGGTAGGGCTCGCGCACGGTATCACGCCGGCCACCGCGTTCGGGGCCACGCTCATCCCTGCGCCCGCCCTCGCGCCGCTCCCCCGGCCGGCTCCGGCCAGCCGGCGTCGCCGGCGTGGCCTGCCTCATGCCCGGACGGTCGTCGCCGCGCACAGCGACCACCGGTTTGCGTGGCGGGACCGGCGCGACAGATTCGGTCGTCGGTGCCGCGGGCTCGCCCTGAACCTCATCCGCTATCGTTTCAGGAGCATGCGGCGCAGATCCAGTCTGGCCTGAAGCCGATTTTTCCTCCGAAACCGAAGGTGCCGACGCCGAGGCATGCAAGGCATTGTCCAAGTCGGCCATGGCCGCCCTGATGGCCTGAGCGTCGCCGCTGGCATTCGCCGCCTCCAAGGCCTTGGCCGCCTCCAGCACCTGGCGGTCACGCGCGCTCATGGCGCCGGCGGCCTTCTCGCGCTCTGCCGTCTTGCGGTTGAACGCCTCATCGATCGGCTTGCGGAAGGCATCCCACAGTTTCTGCTCCTGGCGCCGCTCCAGCGGCACGGCATGCGCCTCGGCCTGCCAGCGCTGCTGCAGCGCCTTCACGGCGTCGATGCGCAGCACCGGCGCAGCACCCAGCTGTGTGGCTTCCTCGATCATGGCCTGGCGCCGTTGCAAGCTGGCTTTCTGAACCGCCTCCAGGGGCGCACTGGCCAACGCCATGGCGGATTTCCATTGGGGCTGGAGTTCGGCAAACGCCTTCTCGCTCAGGTGACCGGCATCGCGCCAGCGGTCGGCGAACTGGTGCAGCTCACGGTTGAAGACCTTCCAGTCGTCGCCAGCGGCCGTCGGGTGGGCGGCCGCCCACGCCTTGAGTTCTTCAAGCAGCGCCAAGCGCCTGGCCTTGTGCTCGGCGGCCTCGGTGCGCACCTTGTCCAGCCAGGCCTCGACCACCTTGTGCGCCTGGTTGCAGGCCTCGTCGAAGCGTTTCCACAGCACATGGTTGGGCACGCCCCCCTGGTCGGTCAGCTTCCACTGCTCACGCAGGGCACGCAGGGTTTCCTGCATCTTGCGCCCCCCCAGCGCCTGCCCCTCGGGCCGATTCAGCAGCGCCTCGGCCTTGCCGACCAGTTCCTCGCGCAGCTGGGCGGCGCGCCAACGCTGCCAGCCCTCCAGCTCGCCGGCGGCGGCCAGCGCCGCGTGCGC
>CAZJKR010000234.1:3416-4302 GCA_964546615.1 uncultured Curvibacter sp. | reverse complement strand
GGCATCACGACCCTGGCCCTGCTGCTGCTGTTCTGGCCGCTGATCTCCAAGCTGATCGCCCTGGTGAAGCCGCCCAAGCAGGATGAATTCGCCGCCGAGCGTCCCGTGGACTGAAGGAGTAGACAACCATGCCCGTAATTGCAATGACCCAGGAAATGGGTTCCCTCGCCAAGGATGTGGCCCTGGAACTTGCCGCCACCATGAACCTGTCCATCATGCGCCACGAAGTAGTGGACCACGTGGCAGGCCGGATGCATGTCTCCACCAGCCTGATCAACCGGCTGCGTGAAGGCAAGGCCGGCTTCGTTGAACGCGTCACCACCGACCAGGAGCGCGTGGCCGTGTATACGGCCGAAGAGGTCTACGAGTTTGCCAACCAGGGCAATGTCGTGCTGCGCGGCTGGGGCGCCACCTGCCTGCTGCGCCCGGTGCAGCACGTGGTCTGTGTGCGCATCACCCGCTCGTTCGACAAGCGCGTGGAGTGGCTGATGAACCACCTGGAAACGGACGACCGTGATTTCGCCGAGGAGGAAATCCGGCGCAGCGACCACGCCCATGCCAGCCGCATGCACCAGCAGTTCGGCGTGACCTGGGGTGACCCGGTGCTGTACGACCTGGTGCTCAACACCGATCGGCTCTCGGTGCACAGCTGCGTGGAACAGATCCGCCAGCTCACCACCCGGCCCGAGTTCCAGGAATCGGAAGAGTCGCGCAAGATGCTCGCCAACATGACACTGGCAGCCCGTGCGCGTGCGGCACTCAAGAGCAACGAGTCGACCCAGGACGTCAACATCACGATCGAGGCCCGCAACGGCCGCATCATCCTGAGCGGCATCGTCGTGAATCCGCATGAGCAGAGCGAAGTCGAGAAAGTCGTCGCGCAAGT
>CAZJKR010000234.1:0-3406 GCA_964546615.1 uncultured Curvibacter sp. | reverse complement strand
GGCTGAGCGTTTCCGCCGAAAGATTCAGGTAGGCCGCCAATTCCTTCTTCGGGATGCGGTCGAACAGTTCCGAGTGCTTGCGCAGGAAGCGGTGCACACGTCCCGGCGCGTCGAGCAGGTGCAAGGTGATGGTGTGCGCCATGATTTCGCTCATCAGGCTCATCACGTAGTACTCGAAGGGCTTCTTCACTTCGGGATGACGCTCCATGAAGCCGATCCACTGCGGCATCGGCAGCTTGGCCACGCGCGCCTTGGTCACCGACACGATGCTGTAGGGCGTCGGCGTCTTCAGGCACCAGGCGGCATAGCTGGTTTCCATGTCGCGCTCGGCGGCAAAACGCAGGATCATCTCCTTGGCCTGCTGGTTCGCGACCACCCGCTTGAGGACACCGTCAAGAATGAAATACTGCTCCATCTCGTGCACCCCCTGGTGCAGCAGGTAGTCGCCCTTGTGGCAATCGACGATCGACAGCATCGACTCGAGCTCGGCACTGGCGTGCTCGTCCATGTCCTTGAGCACGATGTTCTGCTTGAGCTGGACGCGGATGATGTTCCGTTCTGGATGATTTTCGATCGATGACATGCAAACTGAGACGCGGCGAGAAGACTGTCAACCGACGCACGACCCAAGAAAAGTTTCGAAAATTGACCGTGGTCAATGGAGGAACACAGTAGCGTTTCCTATGATAACCCGACGGTATGAATGGCACGTGCCAGCCGGGGTGCAGAAACTTTTTGAAGTCAACGAAGAGACATTTCATCATGACAAACGACACACAAGCTCCTGAACTGACCGACGGTTTTCACCTCGTCATCGATGCCCTGAAACTCAACGGCATCACCAACATCTACGGCCTGCCGGGCATTCCGGTCACGGACCTGACCCGCATGATGCAGGAAGAAGGCATGCGCGTGATTTCGTTCCGCCACGAGCAGAACGCCGGCAACGCCGCGGCGATCGCCGGTTTCATGACTGGCAAACCCGGTGTCTGCCTGACGGTGTCCGCCCCCGGCTTCCTCAACGGCCTCACCGCGCTGGCCAATGCCACCACTAACTGCTTCCCCATGATCCTCATCTCCGGCTCCAGTGAGCGCGAGATCGTCGATCTGCAGCAGGGCGACTACGAAGAGATGGACCAGTTGGCCATTGCCAAACCCCTGTGCAAGGCTGCCTTCCGCGTGCTCAACGCCGAGGACATCGGCGTGGGCATCGCCCGCGCCATCCGTTCCGCCGTCTCCGGCCGCCCGGGCGGTGTCTACCTGGACCTGCCGGCCAAGCTGTTTGGCCAGGCCATGGACGCCGCCGCCGGCAAGGCGTCGCTGATCAAGGTGGTCGACCCCGCACCACGCCAGATCCCGGCGCCCGACGCCGTCAAGCGCGCGCTGGACCTGCTCAAGAGCGCCAAGAAACCCCTGATCCTGCTGGGCAAGGGAGCGGCTTATGCACAGGCCGATGCCGACATCAAGACCCTGGTCGAGAAGTCCGGCATCCCCTACCTGCCCATGTCCATGGCCAAAGGCATCCTGCCCGATACCCATGAGCAGTGCGCCTCGGCCGCCCGCTCTTTCGTGCTGCCGGAAGCCGACGTGGTGCTGCTGGTCGGTGCGCGCCTGAACTGGCTGCTCTCGCACGGCAAGGGCAAGACCTGGGGTGGCAAAGACCACAAGAACCCGGGTGGCCAGAAGTTCATCCAGATCGACATCTCCCCCACCGAAGCCGACAGCAACGTGGCCATCGATGCGCCGCTGGTCGGCGACATCGGTTCCTGCGTGGCCGCCCTGCTCGCCGGCATGGGCGCCAACTGGGCCAAGCCGCCGGCCGAGTGGACCGGCGCCGTGGCCGAGCGCAAGAACAAGAACGTCGCCAAGATGGCCGAAACCCTGGCCAAGAATCCGACGCCGATGAACTACCACAGCTCGCTCAACGTGGTGCGCGACATCATCAAGGCCAACCCGGACGCCATCCTGGTCAACGAAGGCGCCAACGCGCTGGACTTCACCCGCTCCATCGTCGACATGTACAAGCCGCGCAAGCGCCTGGACGTCGGCACCTGGGGCGTGATGGGCATCGGCATGGGTTTTGCCGTGGCTGCCGCCGTCGAATCCGGCCAGCCGGTCATCGCCATCGAGGGCGACAGTGCCTTCGGTTTCAGCGGCATGGAGGTCGAGACCATCTGCCGCTACAACCTGCCGGTCTGCATCGTGATCATGAACAACAACGGCGTCTACCGCGGTGACGAGCTGCCACGCGGTGGCTCCAGCGATCCCTCGCCCCTGGTGTTCGTCAAGGGCGCGCGCTACGACAAGCTGATGGAAGCCTTCGGCGGCGTCGGCGTGCAGGCCACCACCCCGGCCGAGCTGCGCCGCGCCATGGAAGAAGCCATCAAGTCGCGCAAGCCCACCCTGATCAACGCCGTCATCGACGAAGGCGCTGGTACCGAGAGTGGCCGCATCACCAGTCTGAACCCGACCAGCGCGGCGAAGAAGAAGTAATTTCACTCGAGCAACCCACAAGGAGATATGAACATGTCTGGAAACAAACCGCTTAGCGGCATCAAGATCATCGACTTCACGCACGTGCAGGCCGGGCCGGCCTGCACCCAGCTGCTGGCCTGGTTCGGCGCTGACGTGATCAAGGTCGAACGCCCCGGCTCCGGCGACGTCACACGCAGCCAGTTGCGCGACATCCCCGATGCCGATGCGCTGTACTTCACCATGCTCAACAGCAACAAGCGCTCCTTGACGCTGGATACCAAGAACCCGGCGGGCAAGGAAGTGCTGGAGAAGCTGATCAAGGAGTCCGACGTCATGGTCGAGAACTTCGGCCCCGGCGCACTGGACCGCATGGGCTTCACCTGGGAGTACATCCAGAAGCTCAACCCCGGCATGATCCTGGCCTCGGTCAAGGGCTTCAGCGAAGGCCACCATTACGAAGACCTCAAGGTCTACGAAAACGTGGCGCAGTGCGCCGGCGGCGCCGCCTCCACCACCGGCTGGTGGAAGGGGGAGAACTCCGCGCCTACCATCTCGGCTGCGGCGCTGGGCGACTCCAACACCGGCATGCACCTGGCCATCGGTATCCTGACGGCCATCATCGGCCGCCAGCAGACCGGAAAGGGGCAGAAGGTTGCCGTCTCCATGCAGGACGCCGTGCTCAACCTCTGCCGCGTGAAGATGCGTGACCAGCAGCGCCTGGAAAAGGTGGGCTACCTCGAAGAGTACCCGCAGTACCCGCACGAAATGGACGCGTTCAAGGACAAGGTGACGCCCCGAGGCGGCAATGCCGGCGGCGGCGGCCAGCCGGGCTGGATCCTGAAGTGCAAGGGCTGGGAGACCGACCCCAACGCCTACATCTACTTCACCATCCAGGAGCAGAACTGGAAGCGCACCGCCGAGGCCATCGGGC
>CAZJKR010000233.1:4006-4337 GCA_964546615.1 uncultured Curvibacter sp. | reverse complement strand
CGCGCAGCACCTTGGCGGCGCTGGCCAGGGCCGCCGGGGCATCGCCGTGCTTCTCGACCACCACGCCCGACTTGGACGCGTCCCGCACGACGGCGAGATAGTCCTTCTTGACCTCATCGGACGAGTAGCCGCGCGCCGGCGATTCGTTGGACCAGGTGACCTTCAGCGCGTCCTTGGCCTTGCGGGCTGCCCAGGTGTTGGTGGCGACCACACCCACGCCGTGCGGCAGGGTGATGGCCCGCACGAAGCCCTTGACCTTGGCGGCCTCGGAGGTGTCGACGGACAGCGGCTTTTCCTTCTGCACCGGCGGGCGCAGCACGGCTGCGTGCAG
>CAZJKR010000233.1:2608-3996 GCA_964546615.1 uncultured Curvibacter sp. | reverse complement strand
TCTTCACGGTGCCGTAGAGCATGTCGGGCAGGCGCACGTCGATGCCGTACACCGCGCGGCCGGTCACCTTGTCGCGCAGGTCCACGCGCTCGACGTCCTTGCCGGCCAGCTTCCACTGCGAGCTGGGCTTGAGCTGCGCGGGCGTGACCTCGGGCATGGCCTCGGGCACGCGGGCGAAGGCGGCGATCTCCCCGTAACCCATGCGGCGGCCGCTAGCGGCGTGCACGACCACGCCCGGCTCGGTGGACAGTTCGGAGGCATTGACGCCCCACTTCTCGGCCGCATTGAGCAGGAGCACCTGGCGCGCCTGGGCGCCGGCCAGGCGCATGGGGTTGTAGTAGCCGCGGGTGGTGCGGCTGGCGCCGGTGACCTGGCCGCCACCGAACATCGGGTTGCCGAATTCCTTGGGCCGGTGGGGCGCCTGGCGGACCACGACGCGCGACCAGTCGGCGTCCAGTTCCTCGGCCAGCAGGCGGGGCATGGCGGTGGAGGTGCCCTGCCCCATCTCGGCGGCGGGCGAGAAGATGGTCACGGTGCCGTCGGCTCCGATGGCGACCCAGGCCGTGAGCGGCTTGCTTGCGGCAGGGGATGCGGCAGACTGGGCGAGCGCCTGTTCGGCGATGCCCAGTGCCGGGGCGCCGAAGGCCACGCCGAGCGCCACGCCCCCGGTGCGCAGCAGGAAGGAGCGGCGGGATTGCTGGTCGATATCGAGCTTCATGCCTGGCCCCCCTTGGCCACGCGCGCCACGGCGGCGCAGATCTGGCCATAGGTGCCGCAGCGACACAGGTTGCCGGTCATGGCTGCGACGATCTGTGCGTCGCTCGGCTTGGGGTTCTTCTTGAGGAAAGAGGCCGCCGTCATGATCTGGCCCGACTGGCAGTAGCCGCACTGCGGCACGCTCTCGGCGACCCAGGCCTTCTGCAGGGGGTGTTCGCCCTGGGGCGACAGGCCCTCGATGGTGGTGACGTTCTTGCCCGCGGCGGCGGAGACCGGCAGCACGCAGGAGCGGGTGGCCTCGCCATCGAGGTGCACGGTGCAGGCCCCGCACATGGCCATGCCGCAGCCGAATTTCGTGCCGGTCAGGTTCAGCTCATCCCGCAGTGCCCACAGCAGGGGCATGTCCGCGTCGACATCGAGGGACACGGGCTTGCCGTTAACTTTTAGATCAATCACTCTGTTGTTTCCTCGGGTTGTGTGGGCGCGCCCGGTGGGGGACGTACGCATCCCCGGACCGCGCCGCCGCGCAGTCTGGATTGCGCCCGAGGCCGAGTCAAGTCTGGAAATTACCGAGATGGCACGCGCCGCACGATACGGCAAGCGAGGATCAGCGCCCCGTGTCGTCGGCGCCCCAGGCGCACTTCAACTCGATGTACCAGCACACGACGATT
>CAZJKR010000233.1:2323-2598 GCA_964546615.1 uncultured Curvibacter sp. | reverse complement strand
TCCACCCAGGCGTGGCGGCGGCAGGTCCGATCGCATGCGCCAGCCATCGATGCAGATCGGATTCGCAATCATCGGCGGCACCCCTTCGCTTCCTTCGATGCGCATGCCGCGCGCGGCGACATGGGGGTGCGCCATGACCTGACCGACATCCAGCACGGGGGCGCAGGGCACGCCGCGCTCATCCAGTGCGCGCACCCAGTCAGCCGCATCGCGCTCGAGCAGCCAGCCGGCGATCCGGGGCACCAGCTCCTGCCGGTTCTCCACGCGGCCCTGGT
>CAZJKR010000233.1:793-2313 GCA_964546615.1 uncultured Curvibacter sp. | reverse complement strand
GCTGGCAAAGCGCGGATCTCGCGCCACCTCCGGATGGCCGGCGGCCTCGCAGAACTTGGCGAACTGCGTGTCGTTGCCCACGGCCACCACCAGCTGCCCACTGCGGGTGGGAAAGGCCTGGTAAGGGACGATGTTGGGATGGGCATTGCCCATGCGCGTGGGCGTGCGACCGCCGATCAGCTGGTTGCTGGCCTGGTTGGCCAGCATGGCCACCTGCACATCGAACAGGGCGGCGTCGATGTGGCGGCCGCGCCCGGTGGCGTGCCGCTCGTGCAGCGCGGCTAGCATCGCGCTGGTGGCGTACACACCGGTCATGAGGTCCGTCACCGCCACGCCGACCTTCTGCGGCTCGCCGCCTGGCTCGCCGGTGATGCTCATCAGGCCAGCCTCGGCCTGGATGGCGAAGTCGTAGCCGGCCTTGGACGCCAGGGGCCCGGTCTGACCGTATCCCGTGATGGAGCAGTAGATCAGGCGCGGGTTGAGCGCGGACAGCGCCGCATAGCCCAGGCCCATGCGCTCGAGCTGGCCCAGCTTGTAGTTCTCGATCAGGATGTCGGCCTCGCGCGCCAGTTCGCGCACGCAGGCCAGGCCAGCCTCGCTGGCGAGGTCCAGCGCCACCGAACGCTTGCCCCGGTTGGCGCAGACGTAATAGGCGGCCACGCGGTCCTCGCCCTGGCCCCACCAGGGCGGTCCCCAGGCGCGGGTGTCGTCACCACTGCCGGGGCGTTCGACCTTGATCACTTCGGCGCCATAGTCGGCCAGCATCTGCGCGGCCCAGGGGCCGGCCAGCACCCGCGACAGGTCGAGTACGCGCACGCCGGCCAGCGGCCGGGGCATGGAGGCAGCGGAGGGCATCAGGAGAAGGCGGCGATGCCGGTGATCGCGCGGCCGAGGATCAGCGCGTGCACGTCGTGCGTGCCCTCGTAGGTGTTGACCACTTCCAGGTTGACCAGGTGCCGGGCCACGCCGAATTCGTCGCTGATGCCATTGCCACCCAGCATGTCGCGCGCCACCCGGGCGATGTCCAGGGCCTTGCCGCAGGAGTTGCGCTTGAGGATGGAAGTGAGTTCGACCGGCGCCGTGCCTTCGTCCTTCATGCGGCCCAGGCGCAGGCAGCCCTGCAGGCCCAGCGAGATCTCGGTCAGCATGTCCGCCAGCTTCTTCTGCACCAGCTGGTTGGCCGCCAGCGGCCGGCCGAACTGGTGGCGGTCCAGCACGTACTGGCGCGCGCGGTGGTAGCAGTCCTCGGCCGCCCCCAGGGCGCCCCAGGCAATGCCGTAGCGTGCGGAGTTCAGGCAGGTGAACGGGCCCTTCAGCCCGCGGACCTCGGGGAAGGCGTTCTCCTCGGGACAGAAGACTTCGTCCATCACGACCTCGCCCGTGATCGAGGTGCGCAGCCCCACCTTGCCGTGGATGGCCGGGGCGCTCAGGCCGCTCCAGCCCTTCTCCAGGATGAAGCCGCGGATGGCGCCCTCATCGTCCTTGGCCCAGACCACGAAGACGTCGGCGATGGGGCTGTT
>CAZJKR010000233.1:0-774 GCA_964546615.1 uncultured Curvibacter sp. | reverse complement strand
CTCAGGCGCCAGCCGCCGGGCACCTTGCGCGCGCGCGTGGCCATGCCGCCGGGGTCGGAACCATGGTTGGGCTCGGTCAGGCCGAAGCAGCCGATCCACTCGCCACGGGCCAGCTTGGGCAGGTACTTCTGCTTCTGCTCCTCGGTGCCGAAGGCGTTGATGGGAACCATCACCAGCGAGGACTGCACGCTCATCATCGAGCGGTAGCCGGAATCGACCCGCTCGACCTCACGCGCCACCAGCCCGTAGCAAACGTAGTTGAGGCCGGCGCCACCGTAGGCCTCGGGAATGGTGGCTCCCAGCAGCCCGAGCTCGCCCATCTCGCGGAAGATCGCCGGGTCGGTGCGTTCGTGCCGGAACGACTCCTGCACGCGCGGCAGCAGGCGTTCCTGGGCGTACTGGCTGGCGGCCTCGCGCACCTGGCGCTCGTCGGCCTGCAACTGCTGGTCGAGCAGGAAAGGATCGGACCAGGAAAAGGAAGTCATGCAAGAGCCTCACAAGGTAGATCGTCTGACCGGTGGATGCTAGGCGCCGGGGCCGGTGGCGGCAAGCGAGGATCCTGCATGCAGATATGCTGGAGGCTCATTTCTTCGCGAACGCATGAGACGACACCTGCCATCCACCCAGGCGCTCACCTGTTTCGAGGCGGCGGCCCGCCACCAGAGCTTCACCCGGGCGGCCCAGGAACTGGCCCTCACGCAGGGTGCCGTCTCGAGGCAGGTGGCCGCGCTCGAATCCTTCGTGGGGTCTCCTCGTTTTCAGTGCAATAAGTGA
>CAZJKR010000232.1:3904-4415 GCA_964546615.1 uncultured Curvibacter sp. | reverse complement strand
AATCTTGCCCAGAGAAACGGTTCCCATGAACAGTCCTTGAAGAGTGGAATTTGGAAGGTTTCAGAACAGGATGGGCGACGGGGCGTAGCGGTGGTCGTGATCGTCATCACCCGTCTGCGCATAGGTGCCGTTGCCGGTACTCATGACCTGGCCATCGACCGTGAGGAAGTGGTAAGCGCCGTTGTGGTACTCACCACCTTCGCCGCAGCCCATGGTCCCGGAGCGGGAGAAGTCCACGATGGGCCGGTCGATCAGCACGAAACGCGACGGCGCGTTAGCGCTGTCCGCATAGCCGTTTCCACACTGCCCGGCCGCGCCCATGCCCCAGCCCACCGCCTTGCCGTCGGATCGCAGCGCCATGGCTGATGACCCGTAGCTGCTGCCGTACACACGTAGCTTGGTGACTTGCGTGAGGAACTCGCCGCCGATGGTGGCCCAGGTGCTGCGGTCGCTGCCGCCACCGATGCTGTAGCCGTTGTATCCGGTGTGGCGCACGGTGCCGTCCTGCATG
>CAZJKR010000232.1:1836-3847 GCA_964546615.1 uncultured Curvibacter sp. | reverse complement strand
CCGTGCCCCAGCTGCCGCCGACCTGGCCGCTGTCATGTCCCCAGCGGTAGAGCGACCCGTCTTCGAGCACCACGCCGTAGGCGCGGTAGTACTGGGCGCCGACCACCCAATGGCCATCGGACTCGGAGCAGAAGACTTTTTTGACGCGCTTCTCCGTGCCCCAGGGCATGAGCAGGCGGTGGGTGGATTGGTCACTGCCATAGCCACAGGCGTTCGCTTCGCCGGCCACCCACAGCTTGCCCTGGGTGTCCACCAGATAACTGGCGGCATGAAAGCCCCCGGACAGAAACGCCTCACGGATCGGGGTGTCGGCCGTGAACGGCACTAGGGTGGGTGTGGACACGTTGGTGCTGTGCCCCAGCCCCAGGCTTCCGTAACGGTTGTTACCCCAGACATAGACGCGACCGGCATCATCCAGGCAGGCGAACATGCGATAGCCATACCAGTCGTGGCCCGTGAAGACGCGTTTGACCACCGCGTTGGCGGGCAACTGACCGACGCCATTGACCCGCCGGGGCACCGGGTTGGCGGTGGCCGTGGGTGAGCCCCCGTCGCTGTTGGCCCCGGCATGCCAGAGGCCGCCGCTGGCATCAATGAAGAAGGTCTCGTCCCACATGCAGGTGATGGACACGATGCACGGCGTACCGGGCGGAAAGGCGACCCGCGCCGGGAAGGTGCGGCTGATATCCCCCGTGCTGCCGGTGCCTTGCTGCCCGGTGAGCGCACGGCCCCAGGCGCGCACCGAGCCGTCGTTCATGATCGCGGCCATGAAGAAGTTGGCACTGTGGTAGTCCGCCGCTGCGCGGTCGGTGTTCATCAACGCCGTGGCCACCGTGCCGTTGCGATCGGCCATAAAGCGAAATTCCACGCTATCCGTACCGTTGGAGTGCAGCACCATGCTGCCGATGCCGCCCACCGAGACGCCACCGGTGAGCAGATGGCCTTTGAGCACGGCGTCCTGCTGGCCCAGGGCAAAGGGCTGCGGCTGGCCATGGCGGATGACCCAGGCCCCGCCCTCCTTGAAGACCACGTCGCCGTCGCGGTAGGAAAGATATGGCGAGTGGATGCCACGCCAGCGGTAGCCCAGGGTCGAGATATCCAGATTCATGGCTGCGCCTCCAGTGCCGTCCCCAGCTTCATCACCAGCGCGTTGTTCTCAAGGGCGAAGTGCACGCCCTCGGTGACGGTCCAGGCATCGAACGCCTCGGCCTCAAAGGTTTGATCGCGTCCTTCGGTCAGCAGCAGCTCACTGCCATCGGCGGACAGCGCGAAGCCGTAGAACCGGGGCGAGGCCACAGTGGGCACGAGTTCGTAGCCGGTTTCATCGGCCTTGACCCTGAGCAGCATGCCTTGCGCGCCAGCGAGCGCATCGGGCAGACCGACGGCGAGCAGCCGGGCGATGACTTGCTGCAGCACGGCTTCCGCGTCCACCAGGATCTGGTTGCCGCTGCTCTGCACCTGGTTCAGCACCGCCGTGGTGTCGGCCACGCTTTGATCGGCCGTGGTTTGCGCCCTCTCGGCTTCGCTGGAGGCGAGTTCGGCGAAGGTCAGTGCGTCCTGGGCGGCAGCCTGACTTTGGGCCAGGATGCCATCAGCGGCGAGGTTGATGCGGGCATCGGCGTCGGACAGCAGTTTGGCGACGGTGTCGACATCGCCGCCCTCGGTGGTCACGGTTTGCAGCGCCGTGCCGTGCACGACGGTGTGCAGCAGCGCGCTGTCGGCCGTGACCTGCGCGACCGCCTGGTGCAGATCGGTTTGCAGACTCATGGAGATTTTTTTCCGGAAACGGGTGGGATAGGCAGGGGATTGGAAGGCTCAAGCCGGCCAACGAGCCGGCAAGGTGCCGTGCACCAGTTGATGAAGGTCGCGCCCCATGGCAAAGAGGTCGTCGGCGGAGAGTTCAAGCATCAGGTTGAGCGCGCCCTCATCGAGCGTGGGCCGCTCACGGATTTCCAGCTCGCCCTTGACGTCCCAGCGCCGGGCCGAACGCAACTGGGCTTCGAACTGGCGG
>CAZJKR010000232.1:0-1826 GCA_964546615.1 uncultured Curvibacter sp. | reverse complement strand
AAGGTGATCTCGAACCACTGCCCGCCCTCGTCGGCGTGGTATTTGTACCAAGCCTCGAACAGGGCAAACTCGAACTCGCTGAAGAGCCAGCGCACGGTGATGCGCGTGGGCGTTTGCCGAAACCGGCGACGCTGGCGCGCCGGGCCCGACTCCATGTCGGTGCGCAGCACGGCCTCTTGCGGCGTCAGGCCATAGCCTTCGACCGAGGGCAGCGGCAGCGTGGTGGGCCAGGTGATGTTCATCGCATGGCTCCGGCGGCAGGATTCAGCCCGTAGCGGCGCTCCAGAGTCGGCGCCAAGCCGGAGCCTTGGGAGATGGAACGGGCCATGCGCGCTTCCATCTGCTCAACGATCACATCGAGCCGCGTGCTGCCATCGGGCTGCTGTTGTTGCTCGACCCGGGTCTCCACCCCGCTGGCGCGGTTGATCACATTCACTTCGACGTTGACCTGCGGTTTGTTGGCCACCGCGCCGCCCAGTGCCCGCAACTGGCCGGGCGTGAAGACGGCCTCCCCTTGGCGGGCGATGATGGGCACTTCGCCCGAGACCAGGCCGCCGGTGTGAAACCGCCGAGCACTTGCAAAGAGACCGGGATCCACATGGCGGGATGGCAGGCTATCGGCACCCAGCAAGCCACCGCTGTGCGCGATGTTGGCGCTCACGCCCATCAGATCGCCCGAGCCCAGGGGCAGCGCGGCACTGACCGCCGGCGCAAACAGGCTCATCGCAAAGTTGGCCAGCGGCAAGGTGATCGCGCGCTGGATCTGGATGCGAATCAGGTCGCTGATGATGGAATTGGCCAGGCTGTTGAAATCCAGCTTGCCGGTCATCACGAACTGGGTGAGAGCATCCTCCATGGACTTGAACGCCCCGGTCACCGCGCGCTCGGCCTGCTTGGCGGCGTTGGTGGCGTCCTCGATGTAGGTGCGCAGCGCCGCTTTGGCTCCAAACTCGGTGCTGCGCTGGTATTCGGCATTGGCGCAGATGAGGTTCTCCACGATGGGGAGCTGACGGGTCAGGGCATCGTTGATGGCCTCGATGGTCCGGGCCCGCAGATCGGAGTCCTGAATCTGGCTGGCTTCCTTACGCGCGGCGGTGGCGGACTTTTCCAGCTCGGTGCGGGCTTGCAGGACGGCACGCTCGCTGGCTGAGAGATCCAGCATTTCGCGGTGCAGCTGCAGGGCTTCGATGCGCTGGCGGTTGCCGCCGATCAGGCTTTCGGTGATCTTGCGACCGGCCGCCTCTTCTTTCTCGTAGGCGTCAAAGGCCTTGTCAGCTTCCTTCTGCCGCTCGATGGCTTCCAGCACCTGGATGTAGCGCTCGGCTTGCGCCGCCACCCCTTGGTAGCCCTTGGCTTCGATCTGCAAGGCGCGGGCGCGCAACTCGGCCGCTTCGCCCTCCTGCGTGCGCAAGAGCCGCGTACGCAGCTGGCTGAGAAAGGCTTCGCCCTCGTCAGGCTTGACCGCTCCTGATGGTCTGGCAAACGCGCCCAGGTCGAGGTTGGCCGGTGGGCGGGGTGGCCGGGGTACGGTCGGCAGGAATCGATCGTAGATGGCCTGCACTTCCCGGGCTTGCGCCTCGGTGTCCAGCACAAAGCGCTGACCCATGACGCGCACGGTGCGGCGCTGCTCATCGAAGAACCGGGCCACGCGATCGGCATAGCCCGGGTTCTGGTTGATGTTGAAGAGCCGGTCGTTGGCTGCGCGCACATACTCATCGCGTGCGCCCTGGAGCTTGGCGATTTCGGCATCGATCGCCTGCGCATCGAACCCGTAGTTCTTGTAGAAGGTCAGCAGTTCGGTCTTGAACCAGGTCTCGATGTCCTTG
>CAZJKR010000231.1:550-4437 GCA_964546615.1 uncultured Curvibacter sp. | reverse complement strand
CCGGCACGTCGAGGCCACGCACGGTGCTGAGGTAATCGAACAGCGCATCGACCAGCTGCTCCGGCGTCAGGTGGGCGGTCTCGCCACAGTGCTGCCACAGCCAGTCGGCAAAGGCCATGAAGGCGTGGAAGGCCGACGGCCCCCGCAACAACAGCGGCAAAGTGCGGCCGAATCGTCCCGAGTTGGCCACCAGGTCCCAGTAGCGCGCCAGCCGGGTGAAGCGCTGCACCGTGGCGGCGCCCACCACCGCGGTCTGGCGTACGGTGTAGGGCGGTTCGGCGTCAAAGACCATGCCGTGCTCGGCGGTGTGGCGCGCAATCGGCGCGCCGCGCAGGCGTTTCAGGATGCCGAGCTGGATCTCGTGGGGGCCCAATGCGTACAGGCGATCGAAGCCGGCGGCGAAACTCTGCAGCGTCTCGCCCGGCAGACCGAAAATCAGGTCGGCATGCAGATGCGCCGGGCTTTCATGGACGAGCCAGCGCAGGTTGGCCTCGCTCCGGGCGTTGTCCTGGCGGCGCGCGATGCGCTGCTGCACCTCGACGTTGAAGCTCTGGATGCCGACCTCGAACTGCAGCACGCCGGGCGGAAACTGCAGGATCATGGCCTTGAGCCGGTCCGGCAGGTGGTCCGGCACCACCTCGAAGTGCACGAAGAGATCGGGTGTCATCCGCGCCAGAAAGAACTGCAGGATGCGCACCGAGGCCTCGATCTTCAGGTTGAAGGTGCGGTCGACGAACTTGAAGTGGCGCGCGCCGCGCCGGTAGAGCGTCTCCATCTGGCCCAGGAAGGCATCGAGGTCGAAGGCCCAGGCCGTCTTGTCGAGCGAACTCAGGCAGAACTCGCATTTGAAGGGGCAGCCGCGCGAGGCCTCAACGTAGAGCAGACGGTGTGCCAGATCGTCATCGCTGTACTCGGCGTAGGGCAGCACGATCTCATCCAGCGGTGGTTGCTCGCCAGCGATCACTTTCATCAACGGGGCCGGGCCGTGCAGCAGGGCCCGGCAGAGTTTCGGGAAACTCACGTCGCCCCAGCCGGTGATGACATGGTCGGCCAGCCCCACGATGGCCTGCTGATCGACCTCGTGGCTGACTTCGGGGCCACCCAGTACCACCTTGACATCCGGCCGCACCGCCTTCAGCAACCGCAGCACCTCGGTGGTCTGCGTCACGTTCCAGATGTAGACGCCGAAACCGACAATGACCGGATCGAGGGCCAGCAATTCGTCCACGATGGCCTGCGGCTCGCGCGCGAGGGTGAACTCGCGCAGCACACAACGCGCGCGCAGATCGGCACCGCCATGGCGCGCCATGTTGGCCAGCAGATAGCGCAGGCCGAGCGAGGCGTGGATGTACTTCGCGTTGAGCGTGGAAAGGACGATGGTGCCGGCGGAGACGGCGGGCTGATCGGGCATGCCGTCATTATCGGAGGGGCGCCGCCGGCTGCGCCGTCTTCAACGCCCGCTGTACATCCAGCGCCGCGACCAGGGCAGCCCGCGCGACAGGCGGCCGGACTTGCGGCACAGCACCTGGTACAGCGAGACCTCGTCATGGTCAAAGGCCCACTGGGAGCCGGCCAGGTAGACGCGCCAGATGCGCCAGCGTTTCTCGTCCACCATGCCGCGCAGCTTCTCGCCGTTGGCCTCGAAGGCCTGGCTCCACAGACCGGTGGTGCGCGCATAGTGGCGGCGCAGGCTTTCGACATCGAGCGCCTCCAGCCCGCCCTCCTGCATGGTCCGCAGCACGGTGCTGATGTGCGGCAGCTCACCGTGCGGGAAGACGTAACGGTCGATGAAACGGCCGCCGCCGTGGCTGGTCTCGCCGTCGTTGGCGTCGGTGGAGGTGATGCCGTGGTTGAGCACCCAGCCGTCGTCGTTCAGCAGTTCATGGATACGGCCGAAATAGGCCGGCAGATGCCGGATGCCGACATGCTCGAACATGCCGACGCTGGTGATGCGGTCGAACTGGCCCGCCACGTCGCGGTAGTCCTGCAGCCGGATCTCGACGCGGTCCTGCAGACCGGCTTCGCGCACACGCTCGGTGGCCAGTTCGAACTGGCGCTGCGACAGCGTGACACCGACGCAGCGGGCCCCGAACTTCGCGGCCGCGCGCATCACCAGCGCGCCCCAGCCGCAGCCGATGTCGAGCAGGCGCTGGCCCGGCTGCAACTGCAGCTTGGTCAGGATGTGGTCGATCTTCTTGGTCTGCGCCTCGGCCAGGCTCTCGTCGCCATGCTCGAAATAGGCGCAGGAATAGACCATGGCCGGGTCGAGCCAGACCTGGTAGAACGCATTGGAGACGTCGTAGTGGTACTGGATGTCTTCCTTGTCCGTGTGCTTGGTGTGGCTGAAATGGCGCACCATGCGCGAGAGTCGGCCTTCGCCCTTGCTGCCGGCTTCGGCCAGGCGGTGCGCCATGTCGAGGATGTCGTCCACACTGCCGGCCACGTCGATCTGGCCTTCGACATAGGCCTCACCCAGACTGTCGAGGCTGGGCGAGAGCAGCAGCGGCAGGGCGCTGGCCTTGCGCACATGGATCACCACCTTGGGCCGGGAGAACTCGCCCAGCCGCAGGCCGCTGTCGGGCGTCGGGTGGTCCCCCCACTGGATCAGAACTGGCAGGTTGGTCTTGGCCTTGAGCTGCGACACCCAGGGACTCAGGACAGCTTCCATACTGGACACCATGGCGATCCTCCTTCTGTGCTCTTGTTCTCCCACACAGAGTCCGGCGGGCCGGACGCTGCGCCAAAAACGCGCCATTATTGAGCAGGCGCTCCCGCTTTGGGGAGTAGATAGTGTCAATGACAGCCATAGGCTTTTGCAAGCCCTTCAGCCTTGGCTTATATTCAGCGGCTGATTCCGGCCCGGGCCGCCCCTGCAGGGCGCCGCCCGGCCTCGCTCCGGGTGGGGAACTTGTCCGTCCCCGCCGCGCTCCCACCAGCTTCCTACCGACCTTGCCTCCCATGACCTTGCCCCGCCTGCCCCGCGTCTTGCGGATTGCTCTCGTTTTAATAGCATCTGCCGCTTTGTCCATCGGCGCCCATGCCCAATTCGATGTACAAAAAGCGGTGGTGGTCACCGATCAGGTGCGGGCCGAGCTGCTGGCACACGCCCCCGACGGCGTGGCGCCAGGCCAGCCGCTGTGGGTCGGGCTGCAGATCCGCCACCAGCCCGAGTGGCACACCTACTGGAAGAACTCGGGAGATTCCGGCCTGCCGACCGAGCTGCAGTGGACGCGGGCGAGATCGCCTGGCCGCTGCCCAAGAAGATCCCCATCGGCACGCTGACCAACTACGGCTACGAAGGCACGCTGCTGCTGCCGGTGCCGTTGACCATCACCCCCGACTACAAACCCTCGCCGCTGGCGCCCGACCTGACGGTCCAGCTGCGCGCCAGCTGGCTGGTGTGCAAGACCGAATGCATCCCGGAAGAAGGCGAATTCACGCTCCGCATTCCCGCCAAGGGCTCGACCGCCCTGCACGGCGCCGCCTTTGCCGCGGCGCAGGCGGCCCAGCCCCAGCCCCTGGCGGCCCAGCCGGACAGCCGGCTCAGCGTCTCGGGCCAGACCTTGCAGCTCACCCTGGCCGGCCTGCCGGCCCGGCTGCAGGGCCAGCCACTCGAGATCTTCCCCGAAACGGCGGAAGTCATCAACCCCTCGGCCCCGTGGCAACAGGCCTGGCAGGGCGCACTCTGGACCGCCAGCCTGCCGCTGTCGCCCCAGCGCAGTGCGGCGCCCGCCGCCATGCCGCTGGTGCTGACGCACCAGGACCAGGGCTGGCGCATCGAACTGCCGGTGCGCGGCGACTGGCCCGCTGCCGCGGCGCCCGCCACGATCTCGCCGGCCCTGCAGGCTGCGCTGCAGGCCAATGCCCAAGGCGCTGCCACCGCCAGC
>CAZJKR010000231.1:0-540 GCA_964546615.1 uncultured Curvibacter sp. | reverse complement strand
CTGGGCGCCCTGCTCGGCGGCATCATCCTCAACCTGATGCCTTGCGTCTTCCCGGTGCTGGCCATCAAGGTGCTGAGCTTCACCCGCCATGCCGACGACCACCGGCGCCACCGCATCAGCGGCCTGGCCTACACCGCCGGCGTGGTGATCAGCTTCGTGCTGCTGGGCCTGCTGCTGCTGGGTTTGCGCGCCGCCGGTGAAAGCCTGGGCTGGGGTTTCCAGCTGCAGAACCCGGGCGTGGTGATGGGGCTGGCCTTGCTGTTCACCCTGATCGGCCTCAATCTGGCCGGCGTGTTCGAGTTCGGCCAGTTCGCGCCCTCTTCGCTGGCGGCTCTGCAGGCGCGCCATCCGGTGCTTGATGCCTTTCTCACCGGCGTGCTGGCGGTGGCCGTGGCCTCGCCCTGCACCGCGCCGTTCATGGGCGCCTCGCTCGGCCTGGCCGTCACCTTGCCGGCGCTGCAGGCGCTGCTGGGCCGGGGTGAGAGCTTCACGGTGAACCTGGGCACGGGCCGGGGCCACAGCGTGCTGGAGGTGGTGCGC
>CAZJKR010000230.1:0-4555 GCA_964546615.1 uncultured Curvibacter sp. | reverse complement strand
CAAGGAAAACAAGATCACCATCAAGGCCAACTCCGGTCTGAGCGAGGCGGAGATCCAGCAGATGGTGAAGGACGCCGAACTCAACGCCGCCGAGGACAAGAAGCGCCTCGAAATCGTACAGGCCCGCAACCAGGCCGATGCAGCCGTGCACAGTGTGCGCAAGAGCCTGACCGAGCACGGCGACAAGCTGGAGGCCGACGAAAAGGACAAGATCGAGGCCGCCGCCAAGGAGCTGGAAGAAGCCATCAAGGGCGACGACAAGGCCGCCATCGAAGCCAAGACCGAGGCGCTGATGACCGCCAGCCAGAAGCTGGGCGAAAAGATGTACGCCGAACAGCAGGCCGCACAGGCCGCCGCCGGTGCGGGAGCGGCCGAGGCCTCTGCCGGCGGTGCCGAATCGACCAGCCGACCGGCAGCCGACGACGACAACATCGTGGACGCCGAGGTCAAGGAAGTCAAGAAAGGCTGAGGCCCGGGCCATGCGCCTGGCTGCCCGCCGCGTCCGCATGATCCGCCAGGATCGTCGGCGCGGCGTTTTGCATCACTGAGTCCGAGAACACCCAATGGCCAAACGAGACTATTACGAAACGCTGGGCGTGCCCAAGAACGCCTCCGAGGAAGACATCAAGAAGGCATATCGCAAACTGGCGATGAAGCACCACCCGGACCGCAACCAGGGGGACAGCGCCAAGGTCGCCGAGGAAAAGTTCAAGGAGGCCAAGGAAGCCTACGAGATGCTGTCGGACGCGCAAAAGCGCGCCGCCTACGACCAGTACGGCCACGCCGGTGTCGATCCGAACATGCGCGGCGGCCCGGGCGAGGGCTTCTCCGGCGGCTTCGCCGAAGCCTTTGGCGACATCTTCGGCGACATGTTCGGCCAGCAGCGTGGCCGCGGTGCCGGTGGCCGCCAGGTCTACCGCGGCAGCGACCTGAGCTACGCCATGGAGATCACGCTGGAGGAAGCGGCACGCGGCAAGGACGCGCAGATCCGCATTCCGAGCTGGGACAGCTGCAGCACCTGCCACGGCAGCGGCGCCAAGCCCGGCACCCAGGTCAAGACCTGCACCACCTGCCACGGCTCGGGTTCGGTACAGATGCGCCAGGGTTTCTTCAGCGTGCAGCAGACCTGTCCGCATTGCCACGGCAGCGGCAAGATCATCCCCGAGCCCTGCACCACCTGCCAGGGCCAGGGACGCGTCAAGCGCCAGAAGACGCTGGAAGTGAAGATCCCGGCCGGTATCGACGACGGCATGCGCATCCGCAGCGCCGGCAACGGCGAGCCTGGCATGAACGGTGGCCCGCCGGGAGACCTCTACATCGAGATCCGGTTGCGCAAGCACGACATCTTCGAGCGCGATGGCGACGATCTGCACTGCTCGGTACCGATCAGCGTCGTCACTGCCGCGCTGGGCGGCGAGATCGAAGTGCCGACGCTGGCCGGCAAGGCGGCCATCGACATTCCCGAAGGCACGCAGACCGGCAAGCAGTTCCGCCTGCGCGGCAAGGGCATCAAGGGCATCCGCTCCAGCTACCCCGGCGACCTGTACTGCCACATCACGGTGGAAACGCCGGTCAAACTCACCGAGCACCAGCGCAAGCTGCTGCGTGAACTCGACGAGTCGCTCAAGAAGGGCGGCGCCAAGCATTCGCCCAGTGAAGACAGCTGGACCGACCGGCTCAAGAGCTTCTTCAGCTGATCGAAGCGGCAGACAACAGGGTCAGCTGCCCTGCTCGTCTGCCGCCAGATCGTACGCTGGCCGCCGTTGCAGCGCCTTGACGGCCTGCTGCGCCGCACGGCGCAGGGCGCTGTAGCGGCGCAAGGCCTCTTCCATGTCATTGAGCTTGAGCTCACCGGCCGCCCCCGCCAGCAACAAGCCCTCCTTGAGCAGGTCATAGGCTGTCTCCATCGCAGCCGCAGCCGTTTCAACCTCGGCCAGACGCACCTCCGGGCTCCGGGGATCGCACCTGGCCAGCAGCGCATCGGCATGCTGGCGAAAGGCATGCTCCAACGCCAGCACGGCATCACTGCTGGCCGGGGGTGGTTTCAGTGCGGCGGCCAGGCCCGCCTGCTCCGCCGTGGTTTCGTAGTAGCGCTGCATCCTGAGCACCTGCGCCAGACGCTGGCTGGTCTGCTGTGACATCGCGCTGCGATGCATCTGCTCGCCAAAGGCCAGCGTTGCCACGTCGAGCTGCGCAATGATGGCCCGCTCGGACTTGAGCGCCGGCGACCCCGCACCAGCCAACACCTGCCGTGTCATGCGGATCGCCACGTGGCCCATGCGCCCGACTTCACGCGCCAGTGCATCGACCGCCAGCGCCGGCACCTGCAACACGTTGCGGTCCAGGTAGCGCGGCTGCCCCTCGTCCTCCTCGCGGGCACGAAAACGGGCCTGCAGCCAGCGCGACATCGCATCGGCGATCGGCCACATCAACACCACCCCCAAGACGTTGAAGATGGTGTGGAACAGTGCCAGCTTGGCCGCCGGATCGGACGGCAGCCCCAGCGCTTCGCGCGCCAGCGCGATCGCACCGATCAGCCAGGGCAGCAGGGCCAGCGCCACCACGCCGGTGAGAACATTGAACACCACATGGGCCGCCGCCGCCCGCCGTGCATTGGGTGTGGCACCGATGGCTGCCAGCAAGGCGGTGCCCGTGGTGCCGATATTGGCGCCGATCACGACGGCCGCGGCGTCCTGCGGCATGAGCAGTCCGCTTTGTGCGGCGGTCAGTGCCATCGCCATGGAGGCGCTGGAGGACTGCATCAGGATCGTCATGAGCGCCCCGACGCCGATGTGCGCCGCCACCGCCAGAGCGCCGACACCTTGCGGCAGGCTGATCTGCCCGGCCAGTCCCGAAAAAGCCTCCTGCAGCATGGCAATGCCGAGAAACAGCAGGCCGAAACCGGCCAGCGCCGAACCGATGGCACCGCGTCGCAAGCCCTCGCCGGTCAGGCGCAGGATCACACCGGCACCAATCAGCGGCAAGGCCAGCATCTCGATCTTGAACTTGAGGCCGATCAGGGCGACGATCCAGCCGGTCATGGTGGTGCCCACATTGGCGCCGAACAGGACCCACAGGGCCGGGGTCAGGCTGAGCAGCCCGGCATTGACGAAGCCGATGGTGGCCACCGTGACCGCGCTCGAGGACTGCACCACGGCCGTCACCAGCATGCCGGAGCCCAGCGCATGCCAGCGTGTGCGCGTGGCGCCGCTGAGAATGCGCTCCAGACTGGGGCCCGCCGCCAGCCGCAGGCCATCGGTCATCATGGTCATGCCCAGGAGGAAAAGACCCAGCCCACCGGCCAGACTGCTCAGCATGGCCCATTGATTCATGTCCACCCCCATGCGGCCATGGCCGCGATGACCGCAATGCAGACGAGGTTGAGCCAGACGCCACAGCGCATCATCGTCGCCTGCGGCACCTGTTCGGTGGCAAACACGATCGCGTTCGGTGGCGTCGCCACCGGCAGCATGAACGCACATGAGGCCGCGACTGCCACGGCGGCGGCCACCGCCACCGGCGGCAGGCCCAGCGCCACGGCCACCGGCAGGAAAACCGGCAACAGCAGGGCCGTACTGGCCGTGTTGCTCACCAGTTCGGTCAGGAAGACCACAAAGGTCAGGACCGCCAGCACCAGCAGCACCGGCGAGGCGTCCCGCAACAGCGCCAGCAGATGCTCCGCCAGAAAGCGGCTGCCGCCGCTGCTGGCCATCACCTCGCTCAAGGCCAGTCCGCCGCCGAAGAGCAGCAACACCCCCCACTGCGCCTGGCGCTCCAGATCACGCCACGCGATGACGCGGCTGGCCGCCAGCAGCACGATGGCGGCCAGCGAGATCACGGTGTCCATGTCGGCCGCGATGCCCAGCACCCGCGCCAGCGGCGTACTGGCAACCCAGGCCAGCACCGTCAGCAGGAAGATCAGCACCGTCAGCATCCGGGCCGGCGTCCACACCAGAGGTGCGTCATGCACTGCCACCTGCCCCCCCAGCCGTGGGCGCAGGATCACGGCCAGCAGCAACAGCATCAGCGGCCAGAGCACGACCACCAGCGGCAAACCCAGCGCAAGCCATTGGGCAAACGTGATGCCGGCCTGCGCCGCGGCAATCGCATTCGGCGGGCTGCCCACCAGGGTGCCAATGCCGCCGATGCTGGCGCTGTAGGCCAGTGCCAGCAGCACGAACGCCTTCTCGCGCGGGCCAGGCAGCGGCAGCAGGCTGTCGCTGCGCAGCAAGCCCAGTGCCAGTGGCACCATCATCGCCACGGTGGCGGTATTGCTGACCCACATGGACAGCAGCGCAGTCAAGGCACACAGCAGCAGCACGGCCAGCAGCATCCGGCCGCGCGCCAGCCGCAGCACCGCCTGGGCCAGCGCCTGGTCCAGGCCCTGGCGCGACAAGGCCGCCGCCAGGGCAAAACCACCCAGAAAGAGAAAGATCACCGGGTTGGCAAAGGCCGCCAAGGCCTGACGCGGGGACAGCAGGCCGCTCAGGCTGGCCAGCAGCGGTACCGCCAGCGCCGTGATGCCGTAGTCGAGCTGGTCCACCGTCGTGGCATA
>CAZJKR010000229.1:0-4591 GCA_964546615.1 uncultured Curvibacter sp. | reverse complement strand
TGCCCCTTTCTTCAATTTGATAAGCGCCAATTGACTGGGTAATGCCACCGGCTTTGCCGTGCGTCTGCAAGACCGCGGTGGCCTGGGCCACGACGCCCTGCTGGCCGCGCGCAACCAGCTGCTGGGCATGGCGGCCCAGAGCCAGGTCATCACCCAGGTCCGTCCCGACGGCCTGGAAGACGCCGCCCAGCTGCAGCTCGACATCGACCGCGACAAGGCCAACGCCCTGGGCGTGGGCTTTGATGCCATCAACAGCGTCATCTCCACGGCCCTGGGTTCGAGCTACATCAACGACTTCCCCAATGCCGGCCGCCTGCAGCGTGTCATGGTTCAGGCCGATGCGCCGGCGCGCATGCAGCCGGAGGACCTGCTCCGGCTCAGCGTGCCCAACAGCCGTGGCCAGATGGTGCCCTTGTCGGCTTTCGCCAGCACACGCTGGGTTCAGGGCGCCATGCAGACGGTGCGCTACAACGGCTACCCGGCCATGCGCCTCAGCGGCAGCGCCGCGCCCGGCTACAGCACCGGTGCGGCCATGGCCGAAATGGAGAAGCTCGCCGCCCAGCTGCCGGCCGGCTTCGGCTATGAGTGGACCGGCCTGTCACGGGAAGAAAAGCTGGCCGGTGCCCAGGCCATGGTCGTGTACGGCTTCGCCATCCTGGCGGTGTTCC
Source organism: uncultured Curvibacter sp. (assembly GCA_964546615.1). Classification (GTDB taxonomy): domain Bacteria; phylum Pseudomonadota; class Gammaproteobacteria; order Burkholderiales; family Burkholderiaceae_C; genus Hylemonella. Next base: position 3,923 of record CAZJKR010000229.1, on the reverse strand, counting down.
TGTGCCTGGCCGCGCTGTATGAGAGCTGGACCATCCCGCTGGCCGTGATCCTGGTGGTGCCACTGGGCGTGATCGGCGTGCTGCTGGCCACGCTGCTGCGCGGCTACGCCAACGACGTGTATTTCCAGGTCGGCCTCATCACCATCATCGGCCTGTCGGCGAAGAACGCCATCCTGATCATCGAGTTCGCCAAGGACCTGCAGGCCCAGGGCAAGAGCCTGGTGGTCGCAGCGCTGGAGGCTGCCCATCTGCGTTTCCGCCCCATCGTCATGACGTCCATGGCGTTCACGCTCGGTGTGCTGCCGCTGGCCATCGCCTCCGGCGCCGGTTCGGCCAGCCAGCGTGCCATCGGCACCGGCGTGATCGGCGGCATGCTCACCGGCACCGTGCTGGCGGTGATCTTCGTTCCGATCTTCTTTGTGGTGGTGCGCAGCCTGTTCAAGGGCAGTGCGCGCCAGCACGCCGTCCATGCCCAGGACGCCGCACATCTGGGAGTGCATCCGCATGACTAAGCCCTTCTTCCCTCGCACCCTGCCGGCACTCGCTTCGGCTGCCCTGCTGGCCGGCTGCTCAATGATCCCGACGCTGGAACGCCCGGCCGCCCCGGTGGCCGCCGAATGGGTCGGCGCGCCGCGTGCCACCACGGCCGCCACACCGGCGCCCGAGCTGGGCTGGCAGGACTTCGTCGGCGACGCCCAGTTGCGCGAAGTGATCCGCCTGGCACTGGCCAACAACCGTGACCTGCGCGTCGCCGTGCTCAACATCGAGCAGGCACGTGCCCAATACCAGGTCCGTCGTGCCGACCAGCTGCCGGGCGTCAGTGCCGCTGTCACCGGCAGCCGCCAGTCGACCTCGGAGACCAACAGCAGCATCACCTCCAGCTACACGGCCGGCCTGACCATCCCGGCCGCAGCCGCCTGGGAACTGGACTTTTTCGGTCGCCTGGGCAGCCTGAAGGAAGCCGCCCTGGCCCAGTACCTGGCCACCGAGGAAGCGCGCAAGGCGGCGCAGATCAGCCTGATCGCCTCAGTCGCCAGCACCTGGCTCAGCCTGCAGACCAACTCCGAACTGCTGCAGCTGGCCCAGCGCACCCTGACCACGCGCGAGGACTCGCTGCGTCTGACCCGGCTGCGTTTCGACAACGGCGCCGGCTCGGCGCTCGAGCTGCGGCAGGCCGAATCGCTGGCGGCCACCGCCCGCGCCAGCCTGGCCCAGCAGCAGCGCCTGCGTGCCCAGGACATCAATGCGCTGACGCTGCTGGTCGGTCAGCCGGTGCCCGAGGCCCTGCTGACGGCCGCCAGCCCGTCACCCCTGTTCAAGGACGTCCCGGTCGGTCTGCCCTCCGAGGTACTGACGCGCCGGCCCGACATCCGCCAGGCCGAGCAGCAGCTGGTCGCCGCCAACGCCAACATTGGCGCCGCCCGTGCGGCCTTCTTTCCGCGCATCTCCCTCACCGCCAGCGCCGGCTCGGTCAGCAGCGAACTGTCGGGCCTGTTCAAGAGCGGTTCCTGGGGTTGGTCGCTGGCACCCCAGGCCCTGCTGCCGATCTTCGATGGCGGCCGCAACCGCGCCAACCTCGAATCGGCCCGGGCCGGACGCGACATTGCCGTGGCGCAGTACGAGAAGGCGATCCAGGCCGCCTTCCGTGAGGTGGCCGACACGCTGGCAGGCCGCACCACGCTGGACGACCAGTTGCAGGCACAGCAGGCCCAGGCCGAAGCCGAGGCTGAACGCATGCGGCTGGCCGAACTGCGGTTCCGCAATGGCGTGGCCAGTTCACTGGAACTGCTGGACGCGCAACGCGCACAGTTTGCCGCCCAGCAGCAGGTGGCCCAGATCCGGCTGGCGCAGCAGCAGAACCAGGTTGCGCTGTACAAGGCCCTGGGCGGCGGCTGGACACCGCCTTCCGATCCACGCTGACACCGTCTGCAAGCCGCTCACCGGCCGACACGTGCCTGCCGGCGCATCGGCCGGTACGCTTTCACGGTAAATTGCAGGCCATGCCGCCAACTTCGCCACCCCCCGACGCCTACTGCCTCGTGATGACCGCCACGGCCTCCGAGGCCGAGGCCGAGACACTGGCCCGGGAGATCGTGCAGGCGCACCTGGCCGCCTGCGTGCAGGTGCAGGCGATCAAGAGCTTCTATGTCTGGAAGGAGCAACCCTGTGCCGAAAAGGAATGGTTGCTGCTGATCAAGTCCCGTCCGGCGCTGTATGGGGCACTGGAGGATTTCATCCGTGCCCACCACCGCTACGAAACGCCTGAAATCGTGCAGTTGCCGATCACGGCGGGTTCGGCCGACTATCTGCGCTGGCTGAATCTGCAGACCGGCGCCTGAGGCAGCTGCGTCAGTGGCGGCGGAAGCTGCTTTCGTAGGCAACCGCCGCGCCCGTCATGGTGTTCCGCAATCGGGCAATGGCCCGGCGATGGCGCTCGGCACGGGCACTGTCGCGTTGCTGCAGGTGATGCTGCTGGATCAGCTTGTTGAGCTTGTTGCGGCAGGGGTCGAGCACGCCTGCGAGGTGCAGGGCGATATAGGCCACATGGTCCGCATGGGTCTGGCGGAATTCATCCGTCCACTGCTTGAAAAGCTGCCACTTGTAAGTGCCGCGTTCCGGCACCTTGATGGGATCTTTGTGCATATCCGACCTGCAAAAAGGATGGAATGCATGCCCTGTCGGCCTCAACCCCCGGTTCCCGGGTTCGCCTGATCCGGCATGCGCCTGTGCATATCACGGACGAGGCCTGCCAACGGTTGACAGGGGTACGGAATATTCCGTCGCTGCGCCGCAGCAAAACCCTGCTGTTCGCCCACCCTCAGGGCAGAAAGCCCATACCGCGGGACTCCCGCACCTCGGGCTTGAGGCGATGCTCGACCTCCAGCTGGGCCAGAAATTCGTCGGCCGCCATCTCCACGCCCAGGATCACCGCCTGGCGACGCACCGCCGCAAAATCGCCCAGACAGAGCTGGTCGAGCGCGGCCAGACGGCTGCGCAGACCCGCGCCCAACCGGGCCGGGTCGCCGCCCAGTGCCTCGGTGACGAACATGGTCTCGCGCTGCGCCGTGCTGAGCGGCTTGAAGCGGATCTTGAAGGTAAAGCGGCGCAGCGCCGCCTGGTCGATGCGATCGAACAGATTGGTGGTACAGATGAAGATGCCGTTGAAGCGCTCCATGCCCTGCAGCATCTCGTTCACTTCGGTCACCTCGTAGGTACGCTGGGCTCCGCGCCGGTCCTGCAGGAAGCTGTCGGCCTCGTCCAGCAGCAGCAGCGCGTTCTCGCTTTCGGCTTCGGCGAACATGCTCGCCATGTTCTGCTCGGTCTCGCCGATGAACTTGCTCATGATGTCGCTGGCCTGGCGGACCAGCAGGGTACGTCCCAGCGCACCGGCAATGTGCTCGGCCAATGCCGTCTTGCCGGTGCCCGGCGGGCCATAGAAGCACAGACTGCCGTGGCCACGCGCCTGCAGTGCCTGCACCATGCGCTCGACCTCGTAACGGCTCTCCAGATGAAGCAGGTCGAGCTGATAGCGCGTCACCATGCGGCGAGCACCTGTGCCGCCGTCGCGCCGTCCCAACGCCAGATCGGCGTTGTGCAACTGGCGCTCGATCAGCGCCTCCACCCGTCGCGCGCGGGATTGCGCGTCTGCCGGCAGCGGGCCGACGTCGGGTACCGGTTCGCCCACCAGCCCGGCAAAGCGCACGGCCGTACGGATCTGCGCCGGTGTCAGGCCCTTGCGCGCGGTCAGACGGGCCACGAAGGCATCCGACACCGCGACGCCTTCCAGGGTCTTGCGGACCAAGCCCTCGCGGGCGCCCGGCGCCGGCGATTTGAGTTCGAGATGGTAGGCAAAACGGCGCCGAAAAGCCGGGTCGATCTGCTCGATGCGGTTGGTGACCCAGATGGTCGGCACCGGGTTCGAT
>CAZJKR010000228.1:0-4647 GCA_964546615.1 uncultured Curvibacter sp. | reverse complement strand
GAACGCGGCCATGAAAAAACTGTTCTCCGATCCGCACTTCAATGTGATGGATGGGTTGGACATCTATATCGACGACTACTCCAAGCCCGATCCCTTGCCGCTGTCCATGCTGCGCCAGATGGCCAGCGCCCAGTTTCTCAAGCTGGTGGAGGAAGACGAGGAGAAGGCGCCTTCCCGCGCCCTGCGCGACAATGCCACATCGCCAGCCACGCCTGTGGCGGATGCGGTCACACCACAGTCCTTGGACCAGCCTGCTGGTCCGGCCGATGCCAGCCAGGCCCGGATGTCTGCCCCGCTGCAGGTACCGGGTCCCCAGCCAACCACGGAACACCATGCCGACACTGATCTGCGATTGCAACAAGACCATGCCCCTGGAGCCCAAGGCCCTGGGCACCGTGTTGAATGAATCCCTGACGCTGCATTCCACCCTTTGCCGGCGTGAGGCCGGCGCCTTCGAGCAGGCCTTGGCCCAAGGTGAGGATGTGGTGGTGGCCTGTACCCAGGAAAGCCGCCTGTTCGATGAGATCGCGTCCCAGACGCCAGCGGCCGCTGGCGTGCCGGTTCGTTTCGTCAACATTCGCGAGACCGGTGGCTGGAGCAAGGATGCCGCCAAGGCGATGCCGAAAATGGCAGCGCTGCTGGCTGCCGCGCGCCTGCCCGACCCCGAGCCGGTGCCCACCGTGACCTACAAGAGCGCCGGGCGGCTGCTGATCATTGGCGCGCTGGACGCCGCCGAGCGGGCGGCCGACCTGCTGGCCGACACCCTGGAGGTCAGCATTTTCAGCACCGGCGCCGGCGCAGAGGGCGGGGCCCAGGAGCGGCGCTACCCGGTACTGGGGGGCAGGGTGGAGAGACTGGCCGGCTGGCTGGGGGCCTTCGAGCTGACCTGGCAGATCAACAACCCGATCGATCTCGACCTGTGCACGCGCTGCAATGCCTGCATTGCCGCCTGTCCCGAAGGTGCGATCGGTTTCGACTATCAAATTGACAGCGCACGCTGCAAGTCGCACCGCGCCTGTGTCAAGGCCTGCGGCATGGCCGGCGCCATCGACTTCACGCGTGAACCGCAGACCGAAAGCGACACCTTCGACCTGGTGCTGGATCTGCGTGGCACGTCGGCGTTCAGCCAGCATGCGAAGCCGCAGGGCTACTTCCAATGGGATGGCCAGGAGCCACGTACGCTGATCGAACTGCGCAGCCTGGTCGGCGAGTTCGAGAAGCCCAAATTCTTCACCTACAAGCAGAAGCTCTGCGCCCACAGCCGCAACGAGAAGGTGGGCTGCAACGCCTGCATCGAGGTCTGCTCGGCCTCGGCCATCAGTTCCGAGAAGGACCGACAGCAGATCAAGGTCAACCCCAACCTCTGTGTGGGCTGTGGGGCCTGCACCACGGTCTGCCCCAGCGGCGCGCTGAGTTTTGCCTACCCGCGCGCCAGCGAGCAGGGCGTGAAGTTCAAGACCCTGCTCGCCACCTACCTGCGTGCCGGCGGCAAGCAGCCCGCGCTGCTGCTGCACAGCCAAGGCGCCGGTGCCGGGCTGATCGGCGACCTGGGCCGCGCCGCGCGCGTGGACCCGGACGTGCAGGGCGTGCCCGCCCGTGTGATTCCCGTACCGGTCTGGCACACGGCCTCGATGGGGCTGGACGTGTGGCTGTCGGCCGTGGCCTATGGCGCGAGCAACGTCTGGGTGCTGATGACGGGCGAGGAGGCGCCGCAGTACCTGGAGGCGGTGCGCGCGCAGATGAACGTGGCGCAGGCCATCCTGAACGGCCTGGGTTACGCGGGTGAGCATTTCCGCATCCTGCACGCGCGCGATGCCCGCGATCTTTCTGCGCTGGATAGCGACCTCCAGGCTGCGCCTGCGCAGGCTGTTGCGAAGCCGGCAGGTTTTGCCGTACAGGCCGACAAGCGGGCGACGCTGGAGCTGGCGCTGGACCACCTCGTCGAACAGGCCTCCAGCCGACCCGAGGTGGTTGTGCTGCCTGCGCAGGGCTCGCCCCTGGGTGCGCTGGCCATCAACAAAGACACCTGCACGATGTGTCTGAGCTGCGTGAACGCCTGCCCGGCCAGCGCATTGCAGGACAATCCGAATGCGCCGCAGCTCAAGTTCATCGAGAAGAACTGCGTACAGTGCGGTCTGTGCGTCAAGACCTGCCCGGAAAAGGCGCTGTCGCTGGTGCCGCAGCTGCGCCTGACCCCGCAGCGCAAGGAGGCTGTGGTGCTCAACGAGATGCAGCCCTACGCCTGTGTGCGATGCGGCAAGCCCTTCGGCACGCTCAAGGCCATCGAGGCCATGCTGGGCAAGCTCGCAGGGCATGCCATGTTCCAGGGCGAGGCGCTGGAGCGCCTGAAGATGTGCGGCGACTGCCGCGTGATCGACATCTACAGCAACCCGAACGAAACCCGCATCACCGATCTCTGATCGCCGCGCCCCTGAACCCTGACGGAGCCTGCTCATGAGTACCCCCAACGATTCCAACGAGGCCGTTCTTGTCCCGAGCAGTTCGCTCGACGAGGAGACAGCCCGTGCCGAACTCTACGGCCTGCTGGCCATGCTCTATTACGCGCCGCCTGCGCCCGAACTGCTGGCGCAGCTGCGGGTGGCGGCGACCGAGGCGCCGGCCGCAGGCGGTTTTCTGGAGGAACCCTGGCGCGGCCTGGTGGGGGCTGCGCGCGCGCTTGACGACATTCAGGTGCAGCAGGAGTACAGCGCCCTGTTCGGGGGTGTCGGCAGACCCGAGGTCTACCTGTTCGGCTCCCATTACCTGAGTGGTTTCCTGAACGAAAAACCGCTGGCCAAGCTGCGCGAGTCGCTGGCGGGTCTCGGGTTGGCGCGCGACGAAGCGATGCCCGAAACCGAAGACCATGTTGCCTACCTGTGCGAGGTGATGCGGTACCTGATCGCCGGCGACGATGTGGCGGTGGCCAACCTGACACGGCAGCGCGATTTCTTCGCCGAGCATCTGCAGCCCTGGGTGCTCCAGATGTGCGATGCCGTCGCCCAGCACCCCAAGGCGCGCTTCTATGCGGCGCTGGCCGAATTCACGCGCGCTTTCCTGAACGTGGAGATGCAGGGTTTCGACATGCTGGCTTGAGCCGGGCTGTTCGTCTGGAACCTGGCGAGGTGTTCGCGAGCTTCGGCCGGCTGCCCCCGCGTTGTCGTGCCGTTCCGGTCAGGCGGTGCGTGGCTCCAGGGAGGCTGGCGGTGCCTCCGGAGACAGCGGTTCACTCAGCAGCCAGACGCGGAAGCTTGCGCCGGCGGCATGCTCGCCAAGTTCGCTGCGGTTCAGGCCGGTAATGCTGCCGCCATAGCGTTCCACCAGGCCCGCGCTGATCCAGAGACCCAGACCGTTGCCATCGTTCTTGGTAGTGAAGAAAGGGCGGAACAGGCGTTCGCGCACGCGTTCGGTCAGACCCGGGCCGCTGTCGCTGATTTCCAGCAGGACGCCGGCTCGGCCGTCGTCCCGGTCGCGCGTACGCAGGCGCAATTGCCCGCCTTCGGGCATGGCCTGGATGGCGTTGATCAGCAGGTTGATCACCACCTGCTGCAGCTCCTGCCGGTTGATGCCGGCCCGCGCCGTGGCCTGCAAATCGCGCTCGACCTCGATGCGCGTGTGCGCCAGCAGATGTGCCACCAGCACCAGCGAGTTCTCCAGGGTTCGGTTGACATCCACCGCCTCCACGTAGCCGGCGTATTCGGTCGGTCGCGCGTATTGCAGCAGCTGGGTGACGATCAGGCGCATGCGCTCGACCTGCTGGTCCAGCAACAGCAGTTCCGAGTGCACCGGTGCCGCGTGCGCGCCCAGGGTTTCGCGCATCAGGTCGAGGTTGCCCTGGATGACGGCGATCGGGTTGTTGATCTCGTGGGCCACGCTGGCGGTGAGCTGGCCGATGGCGGCCAGCTTCTCCGACTTGACCAACTGCTGCTGCGCCTGCTGCAGCGAGGCATTGCTCTGCGCCAGTTCGTGGGTGCGCTCGATCACCTTGGCGTCGAGCTCTTCGGCCCAGCGCTGCAGGGCCCGGGTCTTGTCGCTGATGACATCGAGCAGATGATCGAAGTGACTGGCGAGTGCGCCGATTTCGTCCCCGGCCGCCACCGGGCCGACGCGCGCACCGGCATCGCCGTCCTCGACGCGTTGCATGGTCTGGTTCATCTGCTCAAGCGGCCTGAAGATGCTGCGAGCCCAGCGAACCGAAAACAGCGCCGCCAGCACCATGACCACCATGAAGATGGCGACGATCAGCGCCAGCATGCCGTACTTGAGCAGCCGGAAGGGTTGCTCCAGATAGCCGACGTAAAGCATGCCGACGCGCTCGCCCTGCCCGTCGAGCAGCGGCTCGTAGGCCGAGACATACCAGTCGTTCACCACAAAGGCCCGGTCCAGCCAGGTGTCACCGTGCGTCAGCACGGCATCTCGAACTGCCTGCGACACGCGCGTGCCGATCGCCCGCTGGTCCTGGAACAGCCGTACGTTGGTGGTGATACGCACATCGTCCATGAACAGCGTGGCAGTGCCGTGGCTGCCGAAGGGAAGTGAGCCTTCCGGATAGACGATGCGGTTGATGTGGTCGATGAAAGGCAGGTTCTGGTTGAGCAGCACGCCGGCGCGCAGCAGGGCCTGGATTTCACCGTGCGGGCCATAGACCGG
>CAZJKR010000227.1:0-4669 GCA_964546615.1 uncultured Curvibacter sp. | reverse complement strand
GCGCCGCCGCGGGCCAGGAGCGCCAGGCCGAAGGACAGCAGAGAACGACGCGACAGAAAGGTCATGACGGGTCAGTTCTCCAGCCGGAACATCAGGTAGGCCTGGCGGCGGAAGTAGAGCGTGGCGAGATAGTCCTGGTAGGCCGGCGTCAGGTTCTGCACCACAAAGGAAACCTCGCCTTTCCGGCTGCCCAACCTGAGCGGGGCTGCAATGCGGACATCCGTACGACTGTAGGCCGGGGCGATTTTTCCTTCACCCGCAAACTTGACCGGGTCTGTCTGCGAGTGCAACAGGCTCAGTTCGATGCCGCTGTCCAGCTTCTGGGTCGCCATCATGCCGGTAGTGGCATAGAAGCGTGCATCCGCATTGCCAGTCCAGGTGTTCTCCACGAAGGACTGATGCAGCATGAGATCAGCGCCCGACCAGGGCTTCCACTTCAGCTGATACTCCAGCCCTTTCAGACTGAAGTCCTCGTCATTGGCGTAGTACTTCCCACCCGAGGCAATATCGCCCTTGTCCTTGATGAAATCGCGAATGCGTTCATTGAACAACCTCAGATCGAAGCTGAGATCGAGCGCAGTCAACGTACCGAGATAGCCCAGTTCCGTCGATGTGATCTTTTCGTTGATCACGCCGGGCCGTGCCCGTACGGCCGTTGTATCCGCCCAGCCCGCCGTTCTGTAGACGGTCTTCGCGTGCAGCTCGTACGTGCTGGGGGGGCGGAATGACTGGGAAACGCCATACCGGAAGGCGTGCTGTTCCAGGGGGCGCCAATGCAGCATGGCCCTGGAAGCGAAACTTTCGCCATGGTCATTGCTGCTTTCCGCCAGCGCACCCAGATTGAGCAGAACTTGCCTGTTGAGACGCCATTCGGCATTGCCGAAAACACGGGAAAAATTCGTCACCCATGCTGCATCGGTGTCGTAAAGCGGGCGTGAGGAGACGCGTTCGCTGCGCAACTCGCCACCGACGACCCAGCGCAAGGCCGGCGATACGCGCCGACCGTGCTGAAGGCTCAGGCTGTCGGAGACGGCGCGGCCCGTGGCATCGATGACCAGTCCGTTATAGGCCGGATTCAGGTGGACAAAGCGATCCCTGTTGTGCGTGTCGGTGCGGGAAAACTGGACATGCAGGTCCGCATCTGCCTCCAGACTCCGACGCCAGTCCAGCTGTAGGAAATTCGTATCGATGTACCTGTTGCGCGGGGCGTTTCCTTCCTGATTGGCAAAGCCGGTGCCGGCAACCATCTCCGTCTGGCCCAGCCGAACCTCGAGCTGATCCGTCGGCTGCAACTGGAAACTGGCCTGGAAATTCATCCTGCTGATCCGCACCGGACCGCTCGATCCGCTCAGATTGGCGTCGGCACGTTGGTCCACGCCCAAGCGGAAGGCAGACGCCTCGCCTGCCCAACCGTGTCGCACCGAGGCGTCCTGGATATTGTTGTCGCCCGCGGCGACATGGACTTTGGTCCCCTGCGTGTCGGCAAGGTCACGCGTGTAAATGTGGATGACACCCAGCAGCGCCCTGGCGCCATAGGAGGAAGAGTTCGAGCCCCGATGCACCTCGATGCGCTCTATGTCATCCAACGGAACCGTCTGCAGCCCGGGTCCGCTGCTGCCGAAATAGAAAGGGGAGTAGACAGCCCGACCATCCACCAGGACCTGCATCCGGTTCGAAACACCGGGAAAGATGCCGTGGTAGTTGGCCTCAGGCGCATTGGCTTCGAAGGCGTTGTTGACCCAGAACCCCGGCACCAGCCGCAGCAGGTCGGCCACGTCACGCGCGCCGCTCATGCGGATCATCTGCCGGTCCAGGATGGTCACCGCGCCCGGCGTCTCGTCCAGCCGCTGCGGCAGACGCGAGACCGAGAGGACGATCGGCACCTCGTCGAGGTAGTCCTTCTCGGTCAGGGCGACCAGCTCCTCGGCGCAGACCAGCCGCGCCAGGCCCAGCGCGGCAAGCAGACAGTTGTAATGGATCAGACGTTTGAGTTGCTTCATGCGATCACCTGCCAACGACTTCGTTTTCATGATTCCCGGCCCTGATTCTCCACCCTCTGCAGGGGCGCCCGGCACAGGCGACAATAGCGGCCATGTCTGAACGCGTCATCCCCCTGGTCGACGAGCGCATTCCCACCCTGAGCGCGCCCGCGGCCGCCTTCGATCCGGCCACCCGCATCCGGGCTGACGGCCTGCTGGCCGACCGGCTGGGCCGGCCCTTGCGCGACCTGCGCATCAGCGTCACCGACCGCTGCAATTTCCGCTGCAGCTACTGCATGCCCAAGGAGGTGTTCGACAAGGACTACCCCTACCTGCCGCACAGTGCGCTGCTGAGCTTCGAGGAAATCACCCGCGTGGCCCGACTGTTTGCAGCCCACGGCGTGCGCAAGATCCGGCTGACCGGCGGCGAGCCGCTGCTGCGCAAGAACATCGAGGTGCTGATCGAACAGCTCGCGGCCCTGCGCACGGTGGACGGCGCGCCGCTGGACCTGACGCTCACCACCAACGGCTCGCTGCTGGCACGCAAGGCCCGGGCGCTGAAGGCGGCCGGGCTGCAGCGCGTCACCGTCAGCCTGGACGGGCTGGACGACGCCGTGTTTCGCCGCATGAACGACGTCGACTTCCCGGTTGCCGACGTACTGGAAGGTATTGCGGCAGCCAAGGCCGCCGGCCTGGGGCCGATCAAGATCAACATGGTCGTCAAACGCGGCACCAACGAACACGAGATCCTGCCCATGGTGCGCCATTTCCGCGGCACCGGCATGGTGCTGCGCTTCATCGAGTACATGGACGTCGGCGCCACCAACGGCTGGTGCATGGACGAGGTGCTGCCCTCGGCCGAGGTGGTCAAGCGGATCCACGCCGAGATGCCGCTGGTGCAGTTGGAGCCCAGCGCGCCCGGGGAAACGGCCGAGCGCTGGGGTTTTGCCGACGCCCAGGGCCGGCACGATGTGGCGGCCGGCGAGATCGGCGTCATCAGCAGCGTGACGCATGCCTTCTGCGGCGACTGCAACCGTGCCCGCCTCTCCACCGAAGGCCGGCTCTACCTCTGCCTGTTCGCCACCCAGGGCCATGACCTGCGCTCCCTGGTGCGCGGCGGCGCCAGTGACGCCGACATCGAATCGGCCATCGGCCACATCTGGGCCGGACGCGATGACCGTTATTCCGAGCTGCGCGGCGCCCAGCCGCCCGACAGCGGCCACGGCGATCAGCGTCGGGTCGAGATGAGCTACATCGGGGGGTGACCGTGGTACTCCCCCAGGCTGCGCGCACGGCGTGTCGCTCCGCCCCACCCTTGCAGGGGGCGACGCCAGCGGCCCGGCGAAGCCGGTTCCGCGGCGTCTCACGCTTGACACCGTCTATTCCCCAACATGGCTGCAACGGAACAGGAATCTGACTTGATCACTTCAGAAGAAATCACCGGCCTGATCCTGGCCGGCGGGCGCGGCAGCCGCATGGGCGGCGTGGACAAGGGCCTGCAGAACTTCAACGGCATCCCGATGGCGCTGCACACCCTGCTGCGGCTGCAGATGCAGGTGGGCCAGGTCATCATCAACGCCAACCGCAACCTGGCTGCCTATGAATCGTTCGGCACGCCGGTCTGGCCCGATGTGATGGAAGACTATGCCGGGCCGCTGGCCGGCTTCCTGACCGGACTGGAGCGCTGCGAGACGCCCTACCTGGTCACCGTGCCCTGCGACTCGCCGCGCTTCCCCCTCGATCTGGTGGCCCGCCTGGCCGAGGCGATGGCACGTGAGCAGGCCGACATCGCCATGGCCGCCGCCCCCGAACCCGACCGCGATGGCCAGATCCGGGTCCGGACCCAGCCGGTGTTCTGCCTTCTGCGGGTGGAACTGCTGGAGAGCCTGGTGGACTTCACGCACAAGGGCGGGCGCAAGATCGACGCCTGGACGGCACTGCACAAGACCGTGGTCGTTCCCTTCAATGCCCCGGGCGACGATCCCCTGGCCTTCGCCAATGCCAACACCCTGGCCGAACTCAAACAACTTGAAGAGCGGTGAAGCAATTGACCTGGCAACCCACATCGCGCATCCAGCTGTCCAACCGGGAAACGCCGTGGAACCGGCTTTGCCGGGCCACTGGCCGTGCCCCCTTGAGGGGGTTGGCGCAGCAGCGACACATCGTGCCGCGTAGCCTGGGGGTGTTGTCATGAAATCCATCGAGCAGATTGCCGCCGAGCTGCAGGGTTATGACCCGCAGGCTTTGAGCGCCGCCGCCGTCAACGACTTCCTGGCTCGCCTGGTGGAGCCGGTCACGCAGACCGAGGAACTCGGCCTGTTCGATGCACTGGACCGTGTCCTGGCGCAGGACGTGATCTCACCGCTCAGTGTCCCGCCGCATGACAACTCGGCCATGGACGGTTATGCCTTCGACGGCGCCCAGCTGCGTGCCGAGGGACCGCTGGTCCTGACGTCCGTGGGCACCGCCCTGGCGGGCAAGGCCTGGCAAGGTTCAGTCGCTGCCGGCCAGTGCGTACGCATCATGACCGGCGCCATCATGCCCGCCGGACTGGACACCGTGGTGCCGCAGGAGTTGACCCGGACCGATGGCGACACCATCACCATCCCGCCCGGCCTGCTGCAGCCCGGCGACAACCGCAGGCTGGCGGGCGAGGACGTCATGGCCGGCCGCCCAGCGCTACGAAAAGG
>CAZJKR010000226.1:0-4696 GCA_964546615.1 uncultured Curvibacter sp. | reverse complement strand
GCATTCAGAAGAGGGCGGACGGCCATGATCAGGCTGATGACGGCGATGGCGATCCCAGCGGCCAGGCGCTGGAGGTACCAAGGCGTCTGCGGCACGGCGCGCGGGCGCGCCGATTTCAGCAGGCGCTGCGGCGGCTGTTCATCCAGCACGGGATCGAGCAAGGCGTGCAGTTTGCGCTTCTGCGCCCGGTAGGCCTCCAGGCGCTGCGCGTCTTCAGGGCGTGCGGCCAGATAAGCGGCGATCTCGACCTGGCGCTCAGCGGGCAGGCGGCCATCAACGAACGCATGCAGGTCGGCCTCGGTGACCGGGGGAATGGACGGTGGCGGACGGTCGGTATTCATGGGTTGCTTCGCAATATATTCATTTGACGACTTTCAGCCGCACCGGTTCTGCGCGGCCTTCCATCAGGCCGCGCAGGCGCTCACGGCCTCGCGACAGGCGCGACATCACGGTGCCGATGGGGATACCCAGGGCCTGCGCCACATCGGCATAGGCCATGTCTTCCAGCGTCACCAGAAGAAGCACTTCCTTCTGCTCGACGGGCAGCAAGTCCAGTGCAGCCTGCAGATCCAGTACAGCCAGCCTGTCGGTTTGTGTCGGCGCCACCGGCACTTCGGGCGTGTCGTCGTCCATGGTCACGGTGTGCAGCCTGGGACGGCGCACGCCATCGACGTGCAGGTTGTGCATGATGCTGAAGAGCCAGGCGCGCATGTCGGCCACGCCGCCCCACAGGTTCGACTTGGCCCAGGCCCGCTCCAGCGTGTCCTGCACCAGATCGTCGGCGTCGTCACGGTTGTTCACCAGCGCGCGCGAATAGCGGCGCAGGCGCGGCACCCAGCTCAGCAGGCTTGCGTCGTCTTGCATCGGGGGGTCGTGGCCTGAGGGACTGGACGGAAGTCGACAGCAAATGTCATTCCTTGATGATGTGCCAGACGTCTTTGAAGTTGTCGCCGGCGCGGTCGCCGGGCTTCTGGTCGGCCTGGTAGGTGTAGACCGGCTTGCCCTTGTAGGCCCACTGGCGCGCACCGTCGTCGCGCATGACGATCGTGTATGCACCGGCGGGTTGGTCGCTGGCGGCGGCCATCGCGGGCGGCCACAGCGCGGCGCAGCCGCCGTTGCAGGTGCTCTTGCCGCTGCCTGCCACGTCCTTGTCGAAGGTGTAGAGCGTCATGCCCTTGGCGTCGACCAGCGCGCCGTTGGCGAGCTTGGCCGGCGCGTCGGCAGCCATAGCGCCGGTGAGTGGTGCCGCGAAGGAAGCCGCTGTGATCAGCAGCGCGGCCAGAGTCGAAAGGTGCTTCATGGGGTTGTCCTTTAGGGTCTGGTGGAGAGTAGCCACGCTGCGTGCCGTTCAGTAAGCCGCAGCCACCGCCAGCTTGGGGTCGATCTGCCAGGTTTCACTGACGATCTTACCTTCACGGAACGTCAGCACGTAGCGCACCTTGATGGGCATCTTGCCTTCGAAGACGACGTTGGCCGAGACGGTGGCGCCCTTGGGGTTGGCCGATTCTTCAATCTGGCCGACTGTGAGCTTCAGTGGGCCGACGGCCTTGCCGAACTTCTCCCAGGTGCCGCGAATGGCATCGGTGGTGGCATAGGTGCCGTCGAGTGGGCCGCCTACCCAGTTCAGCTGGGCCTGGTCGGCATAGGCACGCATGACGATCTGGGTGTCGCCCGAGGCGATGGCCTGGAAGTGCGTGCGGGCGTCGTCGCTGGGGGCGGCGAAGGCGCTGCCGGAGGCGAGCGTCAGGGCGGTGGCGGCGAAAGCGAAAGTCTTGAACATTGTGGGCTCCGATGAAGGGTTGGTGTGAAGTGAAGGGGGGTGAGTGCTGGACGAAGGGTCCGATAGGTCCCGACAAAAGAGCAGACGGCGTCGGCATGCGGTCTATTCCAGAGCGTGCAAAGAAATTTAGGGTCAGGGCCCTGGGCCGTGAATTCGAGGCTTCAGCCCAGCAGGGCCGGCACCCAGCGGTTGATGAGCGCGCCTCCGACGATGAGCCAGCCGAACAAGATCAACGCCAGCAGCAGCGGCTTGGCCCCGGCCTTGCGAATGGCGCCGATGTGCGTGGCCAGGCCGAGCGCAGCCATCGCCATCGCCAGCAGCGCGGTGTCAATCTCGATCGTCACTGCCACCACCGACGCCGGCAGCCATTGCAGCGAATTGAGCAACACGACCGCGACGAAGCCGAAGGCGAACCAGGGCACAGCGAGTTGACCCTTGGCGTGAGCATGCTCTGCCTCCACCAGGGCTTGCAGGGTGCTGTCGCGCGCCAGCCAAGCCGACAGCATCACCAGGAACGGCGCCAGCATCATTACTCGAACCATCTTCGCGATGACGGCCGAGTTGGCTGCGTCCGGGCCCACCGAACGTGCTGCGGCCACCACCTGGGCCACCTCGTGGATGGTCGATCCGACGTAGATGCCGAACCCGTTGGCGCCGCCGGGGATCAGCGCCCAGTGCCGGTTCAGCTCGAACAGCGCCGGGTACAGGAAGATCGCCAGCGTGCCGAACACCACCACCGTGGCCACCGCCACCGTGACCTGCTCGGCGCGCGCCTTGACCACCGGCTCGGCGGCCATCACCGCAGCAGCGCCGCAGATGGCACTGCCAGCGCCGATCAGCATCGCCGTCTTGCGCTCCAGGCCCAGCCAGCGCGTGCCGATGAGGCAGGCCAGTGCGAAGGTCGAACCCAATATCATCGCGTCGATGGCGACACCAGCTATGCCAACATGGTCAATGTCCTGCACGGTGAGCCGCAGGCCGTACAGCACCACGCCCAGGCGAAGCAGGTTCTGCTTGGAGAAGTTGACGCCGGCGCCGCTGGCTACCGCCCAGCGCGGGGCCCACGGGTAAACCGTGTTGCCCACGATCATGCCCAGCACGATGGCCAGCGTCAGCGCACTGAAGCCATGGTCCTGCAGCCAGGCGATGCGGCCCAGCGCGATACCGGTGGCAGCCAAGGCGCCGCTCAGGGCCAGGCCGGGGAGCATGCGTGCGAAAGCCGATGCAGAGGCCGATGTGCGTGGCTCAGGAAGTACGTTGATGGTCATGCTGCTTGCCTCCGGTTGAAGTTCATGAGGACGAAGCTTCCGGCTTCATAGATGACCCGTCAAACGGGTTGTATCGCTAAGATGTACCCATCTGATCGCTTTGCAAACAAATCCGCCATGAATACCCTTCGCCTCACGCTGCGACAGCTGCAGATCTTCGTGGCGGTTGCGCGCAGCGGCACTACCACGGCAGCCAGCGCCGAGATCGCGCTGTCGCAGTCGGCCACCAGCTCGGCCGTGAATGAACTTGAGCGGCTGCTGTCGCTGCGCCTGTTCGACCGCGCGGGCAAGCGCCTGCTGCTCAACGACAACGGCCGTGCGTTACTGCCGCGGGCCCTGGCGCTGCTGGACGGTGCCGCCGGCATCGAGTTGATGTCCCGCGATGGCAGCGCCCAGGCGCAGTCGCTGCGCATCGGCGCCAGCACCACCATCGGCAACTATGTGCTGCCCAGGCTGCTGGCCCGTTTTGTCGCAGCGCAACCGGGCCATGCCAGTGCCTGGCGCTCAAAGGTCGTGATCGGAAACACGGCGGCCATCTGTGACGCGGTCGCTGCGTTTGAACTGGACGTGGGCCTGATCGAAGGGCCTTGCCACCAAGCGGCGCTGGCCGTCACGCCATGGCACCAGGACGAGATGGTGGTCGTTACATCGCCTGACAGCGCGTGGGCACGAATGAGCCTGGCCGGCGAGCGGGTGCCAATGCGGACACTGCGTGAAGGGGTCTGGCTGGTGCGTGAGTTGGGCTCGGGAACGCGCGAGGCCACCGACCAAAGTCTGCTGCCCCACTTGCGCTCCTACCGTCGAAGCATCGAGCTGGGAAGTTCGGAGGCGATCAAACATGCGGCCGAGGCGGGTATGGGCGTGGCCTGCCTTTCGTCGTGGGTCGTGAGCGACGCTTTGGAGGCCGGCCGCCTGTGCCGCATCGCCACGACCTTGCCGCGGCAGCTCCGACAATCTCACCTGGTCGTGCATCGCGACAAACAGCCCACCGCTTCGCTGCTGGCATTTGTCGACCAGGTATCTGGCGCCGAGAACACGGCGCCATGAAATGTGACTCCATCGAGGTCAGGCCTGAGCAGCTCGCCAGTCGGCGCTCAAAGCTTATCCACGCACCTTCAACGAGATTCACGGCAGGCTCACCTGCACAAATGCCGGATGCGGATGGCGAGGTCAAGACTGCCGCATATCCACATACCGCGCGCGATGTCTTGGGCATTGCGATCCAACGGCCACCCCTTGTTTCCTTCTTTATTTGCGGCGAGAGCAATGATCAGAATGTTGCAACAGCATCAGGTCAAAGTGAACTATTGCCCGTCTATCACGCACTTTGAGGAGCACTGGGAACCCGGGTGGCGGGTATTGCGCTACGGACACTGAAGGACCAAAAGAAGTGATTCGCCCTCCCTGCTGGCGCTTGAAGAAGGCCTGCCCATGGTCCAGAACACCGTTTCGTCCGTGACGCAAAGGGCCATTCCAGAACTTTGCACTTCGCTACAGTGCCGAACGACCGGTACAGGTAATCGATCGGTCGCTTGAGATCCTGACCGGTAAGCGACCGCTTGCGTTGGCGCCCATGGACTCTGCCGTCGAACCTAAGGCTACGCTGAACAAGTAGCCGATTTGAGCGATCCGCTGCCCAATGGGTCGC
>CAZJKR010000225.1:0-4728 GCA_964546615.1 uncultured Curvibacter sp. | reverse complement strand
GACCATCACCAAGCGCGTGGCCGAGGCCTATGACGCCGATGTCGCGGCGATCGACCTCCAGGCCGATTCGTGCGGCGAGACGCGCCGCGAGATCGAGGCCGCCGGCCTGGAAACCAGTACTGCCCCGTACGAAACCCCGGCTGGCCGCCTGATCCGCGTGCGGGTCGGTCCCTACGCAGCCAAGGCCGATGCCGAGCAGGCCGCGTTGCGCGTCAAGGCGCTCGACCTGCCGGCCGTGCTGTTCAAGGAATAGCCCCAGACACGTCTGGCGGGTGCCGCCAGTGGACTGTGCCGGCCTGGGCGCCTCAGCGCTGCCCGACTTTCATGGCACCAAGTTTCACGCCACCGAAGACGCGCTGCGCTTCGCGCACGCAAACGGCATTTGGTCGCGCGGGACGAGCGTGATTTGCCACAATGAATCGACCCATGGAACAATCAGCCATCATGAAACGACGCCTCCTTGCTGCCCTGGTCTTTTTTGCCGTGTTGCCCGTGCTGGCGCAACTTCCGCCACGCGACCTGAGTGTGGAGCTGCGGCAGATCGAGGAGGCCGCGGTGGGCGGCTATGCGGTCGGCACCCGGCCGCAGGCCGCGCTGCTGGTCCCCCAGCAGATGCTGGTGCGCAACGGCAGCAAGGCGTCTTTCAGCCTGGGGCAGTCGATTCCGCTGCAGTGGGTGCAGTCGGTCGCCAGCCATACCTCGACCCTGTCGGTCACCGGTGCCGATGCCAGCAGCCGCGGCGGCTCCGTGACACAGGCGTTGACCTGGATGGACGCCGGCCAGAGCCTGGCCGTCAAGCCACGCTGGCCTGGCGGCAAGCAGCCGGTGACGCTTGAGGTGGAGCTGCAGTCGGCCCAGATGGAGCCGCGTCCCGGCGCCGAGCTGCCGGCCCAGGCGCGCAGCCAGGTCGTCACGACCGTCGGGGCGCCCCTGGGGCAGTGGGTCACGATTGCCACCACCGGCAGCAGTGCGCCGCGCGGGGTCTACAGCAGCGAGTCGGCGCCGGAGGCCCGGCGGCTGCTGCAGCTGCGGGTGTCGCTGCCCTGAAGCCCCGACCGGCCTTGAATGTCACAATCGCACCATGACACTGACCGAACTCAAATACATCGTCGCCGTGGCGCGCGAGAAGCATTTCGGCAAGGCGGCCGAGGCCTGTTTCGTGTCGCAGCCGACGTTGTCGGTGGCGGTGAAGAAGATTGAGGAAGAGCTCGACGTCAAGCTGTTCGAGCGCAGCGCCAACGAGGTGACGGTCACCCCGCTGGGCGAGGACATCGTGCGCCAGGCCCAGGCGGTGCTGGAGCAGGCCGCCAACATCAAGGAAATCGCCAAGCGCGGCAAGGACCCGCTGTCCGGTCCGCTGCGGCTGGGGGTGATCTACACCATCGGCCCCTACCTGCTGCCCGATCTGGTGCGCCAGATGATCACGCACACGCCGCAGATGCCGCTGATGCTGCAGGAGAACTTCACCGTCAAGCTGCTGGAGATGCTGCGCACCGGCGAGATCGACTGCGCCATCCTGGCCGAGCCTTTTCCCGTTCCCGGACACCAACCTGGCGATTGCGCCGCTGTACGACGAGCCCTTCATGGCGGCCGTGCCGGCCAACCACCCGCTGGCGCGGCGCAAAACCATCACCACCGAAGAAATCAAGACCGAGACCATGCTGCTGCTGGGCACCGGCCACTGCTTCCGCGACCACGTGCTGGAGGTCTGCCCCGAATTCGCGCGTTTTTCCAGCAATGCCGAGGGTATCCGCAAGAGCTTTGAAGGCTCCTCGTTGGAGACCATCAAGCACATGGTGGCTGCCGGCATGGGTGTGACCCTGGTGCCGCGCCTGAGCATCCCCAAGGCCGATCTGCTGCCCAAGGGCAAGACCAAGGGTTCGGAGGACGGCTTCATCCGCTACCTGCCCTTCAGCGGCGAGCCGCCGATGCGCCGCGTGGTGCTGGTGTGGCGGCGCAGCTTCACCCGCTACGAGGCCATCGCCACGCTACGCAATGCCATCTACGCCTGCGAACTGCCGGGCGTCAAACGTCTTTCCTGAATCGCTTTTCATCAAGGAGCAAGCATGGCCAAGAACACTGCCAGAACCACTGCCCCCAGCATCAACATCGGCATCGGCGAGAAGGACCGCGCCGCCATTGCCAAGGGCCTGAGCCATCTGCTGGCCGACACCTACACCCTGTACCTGACCACGCACAACTTTCACTGGAACGTGACGGGGCCGATGTTCAACACCCTGCACACCATGTTCATGACGCAGTACACCGAGCTGTGGAACGCGGTCGACCCGATCGCCGAGCGCATCCGCTCGCTGGGCCACGCCGCACCCGGCTCCTATGCCCAATACGGCAAGCTGGCCTCGGTACCCGATGCGCCGGCCACGCCGCCCAAGGCGCTGGAGATGGTGCGCATCCTGGTGCAGGGCCACGAGGCCGTGGCGCGCACGGCGCGCAGTCTGTTCCCGCTGGCCGACAAGGCCGGTGATGAACCAACGGCGGACCTGCTGACCCAGCGCCTCACCGTGCACGAGCAGACCGCCTGGATGCTGCGTTCCCTGCTGGAGGAATAACACCCCCGTTGCTCCCCCACTTCGTGTGGGTCGGCATCCCCCCTCAAGGGGGCGCTCCCGGTGGCCCGGCCAAGCCGGTTCCACGGGGGCTTTGGTCTTCTATATGTCACGCACGACCAATCTTTCTGCCCGGACGGCGCTCTATCTGGACCTGATCCGCTGGGACCGCCCGGCGGGTTGGCTGCTGCTCCTCTGGCCGTCCCTGAGTGCGCTCTGGGTGGCAGCGGAAGGTTTTCCCGGCTGGCATCTGCTGGCCGTGTTCGTGCTCGGCACCATCCTCATGCGCAGCGCGGGCTGCTGCCTCAACGACGTGGCCGACCGCGACTTCGACCGGCATGTGAAGCGCACCGCGCAGCGGCCGGTGACGGCGGGCAAGGTCTCGGTGCGCGAGGCGATCTGGGTGGGTGTCGTGCTGGCCCTGCTGGCCTTCGGGCTGGTGCTGACCACCAACCCGGTGGCGGTGGCCTGGTCTTTTGCTGCACTCGCGGTGGCCATCATCTATCCCTATGCCAAGCGCTTCTTCGCCATGCCGCAGGCGGTGCTGGGCGTGGCCTTCAGCTTCGGCATTCCCATGGCCTTTGCTGCCGTGCGCGGCGAGGTGCCGGCCCTGGCCTGGGGGCTCTTGATCGGTAACCTGTTCTGGGTGCTGGCCTACGACACCGAGTACGCCATGGTGGACCGCGACGACGACCTGCGCATCGGCATGAAGACCTCGGCCATCACGCTGGGGCGCTGGGACGTGGCGGCCGTGACGTCCTTTTACGTGATCCAGCTGCTGATCTGGACCGTGCTGCTGGTGGAGCGCCTGGCCCCCTGGGCCTGGTTTCTCGCGCTGGTGCTTGCAGGGGGCCAGGTGGTCTGGCACCACCGCCTGATCCGCGGGCGTACCCGTGAAGGCTGCTTCCGGGCCTTCCGCCTGAACCACTGGCTCGGGTTCACGCTGTTTGCTGGCATCGTGGCCGGCTACGCGTTGCGCTGAATCCGATCAATCGTTCCCGAACTCCACACCGAGTTCGCGCGCGCGTCGCTCGGCCGCGTGCAGCGCCTTGCCGAACAGCGCCTTGACGTTGCTTTCGTCCATGCTGGTGATGGCCGCGTAGGTGGTGCCGCCTTTGGAGGTGACGCGCTGGCGCAGCACTTCCGGGGGGTCGCTCGATGCTTTGGCCAGCGCGCTGGCGCCGCGGAAGGTTTCCACGGCCAGTTTGTAGGCCTGTTCGGCGGAGAGGCCCATCTCGGTGCCGGCGGTGGTCATGGCTTCGAGGAAATAGAAGACATAAGCCGGGCCCGAGCCGGAGAGGGCCGTGACGGCATCGAGCTGCTCCTCACGCTCGACCCACAGCGATTCGCCCATGGTGGCGGTCACGCTTTCAATCAGCGCGCGGTCTTGCGTCGTGACGCCGCTGCGGGCGTACAGCCCCGTCATGCCCAGGCCGATCAGCGCCGGCGTGTTGGGCATGCTGCGCACGATGCGCTCGCTGCTGAGCCAGCGGGCGATGCCGGCGCTCGGAATGCCGGCGGCCACGCTGAGGTGCAGGGCGTCGGCGACAAAGGCGCGCACTGGCACGGTGGCTTCCCTGAAGGTCTGCGGTTTGGTGGCCCAGACGACCAGGCTGACCCCCTGGAGGAAAGCCCCTGCCTGCTCGTGGGCCACGATGTCGAATTTGTCTTTCAGCATCTGGCGCGCTTCGGCAAAGGGCTCGACGACCTCGATGGACGAGGCAGGCTGGCCCTGCTTGATCAGGCCGCCAATGATGGCGCTGGCCATGTTGCCGCCGCCGATGAATGCAATGCGCTCGCTCATGTGGGTTCCTTGTGTGGCCGCCCGGTCATGATGTTTTCATCTCAAGGCGGCAAATTCCGGGTCTGGATTGTCGCAGTTTGCGCTAGGCTCCCGGTTCATGAACGGCTCTTACATCCTTGCCCTTGATCAGGGGACGACCAGCTCGCGGGCGCTGGTGTTCGACGCGCATGGCGCGGTCGTGGCTCTGGCGCAGCAGGAATTCACCCAGCACTTCCCGCAGGCGGGTTGGGTGGAGCATGACGCGGCCGAAATCTGGCGCAGCCAACTGGCCGTGGCGCGCGAAGCTCTGGCCCGCGCGGGACTGAGCGCTTCGCAGCTGCGCGCGCTGGCCGTCACCAACCAGCGCGAGACCACGGT
>CAZJKR010000224.1:2852-4752 GCA_964546615.1 uncultured Curvibacter sp. | reverse complement strand
CTTTGAAGACCCGGCGTATTTCTCGCGCTTCTTCAAGCGCCGCACGGGCTACAGTCCGCAGGAGTATCGGCAGGCGCACCGCGTGCAAGGCTGAGGCGGTTCATGGTTCAGTGCGCTGGCGGTTGGCAGCCTGCAGCATCCCCCGTAAGATGCAGCGCACGAGTCACCGCACAAAACCGGCTCCCATGAATCCACCGATGGTGCAACAGAAGAGGCTGTTTCAGAGTCTGCTGGCGAATATCGACCAGGGCATCGAGGCCCACCTGGCCTGGAACCAGCGGCTCATGCGCTGTGCCTTGCTGCACGAAGCCCCGGGCGACGACATGATGCAGCCCGACGCGCACCACCAATGCGTCTTCGGCCAGTGGTTCCTGGGCGAGAAAGACACCCTGAACACGTTCGATGCCGGCTTGACGCAGGCGCTGGAGCAGCACCACCGCGCCATGCACGACGCGGTGCGTTCCTTGTGCCAGCAGGCCGCGCAAGGCCGACCGGCCGAAGCGGCGGATCTGCAGGCCTACGAGGGCGGGCAGCTGGCGATGGTCGCCAATCTCAACCTCCTGCGCCAGCGTGTGGCCGACTCGGTGCTGCAGTACGACGCGCTGACCGGGCTGCCGCTACGCAACGGGCTGAACTATGCCTTCGACATCCGGCAACGGGATGCCGCCCGCCTGGGCCTGCCGCTGCACCTGGCCATGGTCGATGTCGATCATTTCAAGAAGGTCAACGACGTCTGGGGCCATTCGGTGGGTGATCTGGCCTTGCAGCACCTGGCGCGGCTGATGACCGGCTGTCTGCGCGAAAACGACATCGTGATCCGTTATGGCGGCGAGGAGTTTCTCTTCCTGCTGCTGGGGCCGGCGCCCGAGGGGGTGGTGAAGCGCCTGCTCGACGAGGTGCGCGGCCACCCCATGCCCTTGGCGGGGGGCGGCGCGCTGGCCATGACCGTCACGGCTGGCCTGACGCCGGTCAAGCCCGAGGACGCACTGGCCTCGGCCATCGATCGCGCCGACCATGCCTTGCTGGCAGGCAAGCAGCAGGGGCGCGACCGTTACGTGCTGGCTGCAGCGCCTGCGGGCTGAGCCAGCACAAGGGGCATCAACCGCCCTTCTTGGAGCGCTTGCCCGGGTTCTTCTTGCTGCGGGTAGCGGTGCCGCGCTCCAGGCTGACGCGCTGGCCGCGGCCGTGGCTGGGCAGGGTCATGCCGGGGAGCGGCTTGGGAGCGGGGGTGCGTTTGCGGTCTGCTTCGGTAACGATCTTGTTGCCCATGTCTGGTCTCGGTTCAAGAGTTGAAAAACGCTATTAGGCCATAGATGCGGCGGCCTTCAGGCCGGGCGCAGGGGCCGTGTCGGACAGCGCGGGGGCCACCACGGCTTCGAGCTGGGTACGCAACCAGCGGTGCGCGGCGTCCTGCTGGTAGCGGGCATGCCAGATCATGTACATCGGCAACGTGGGGCAGGCCACCGGCGGCGGGCAACTGGCCAGTCCGCTCAGGGTGTGGCGTGCCAGCAGGCCGGGCACGGTGGTCAGCAGTGGTGTGCCGCGCACGAAGGCGGGCAGGGCGCTGAACGAGGGCACCATGACGGCAAAACGCCGCTGCAGGCCCTTGCCGGCCAGGTGCTGGTCGAGGTCCAGGCTGCGGCGCGGCTCGTACAGCACGGTGGCGTGGTCGGCGGCCAGGTAGTCGGCCTCGTCCTGCGGCGCGTCGCGCACGGACGGGTCGTAGAACACGCGGTACTGGTCTTCGAACAGGCGCTTTTGCACGATGTCGCTTCCCTCGGGCGGGCGCGGGCTGATGACCAGCTGGCAGTCGTCCGCGCGCAGCATGTCCAGCCGCGGCACAGCCGAGGGGATGACACGCAGCGCCACGCCCGGCGCTGCCGAGCGCAGGCGCGCCGCC
>CAZJKR010000224.1:0-2842 GCA_964546615.1 uncultured Curvibacter sp. | reverse complement strand
CGATGTCGAACGAGCGGCACGTGAACATGCGCCCGGGCGCGCCGCTGGGCACGATGCGCAGGGTGACGCCCGGTGCGGCGCTGCGCAGGCGGGCCGCCAGCGGGGGCAGCAGCAGGTCACGCTGGAAGTCGTTGGCGGCAATGGTCAGGGTGGTCAGCCAGCGTGCCGGGTCGAAGTCGCCGCTGTCGGCGAAATGCTGCAGCTGGCGCAGCAGGGTGCGCGCCTGCGCTGCCAGCTCTTCGGCGCGGGCCGTGGCCACGATGCCGCGCCCGCTTTTGACGAACAGGGGGTCGCCGGTGATGCCGCGCAGCTTGTCCAGCAGATGGCTCACCGCCGACTGGCTCACCCCCAGGCGCTGGGCCGCGCCGGTGACCGAGCCGGCCTCCACCACGGCCACCAGCAACTGCAGTAGATGGCCATCCAGGCTCAAATGATCGAATTTGCTCATGTATCAAATCATGATTGATGTATTTATCTCGGTCAATGGTTTCGGAATACTCGCCTCATCAGTTTTGACTTCAGTCAACCAAGGAGAACCCTGTGAGCACCTGTTGCGCCGAAAAACAGATCCCCGGCACCACGCCCTTTGATGGCGACATGGCCCAAAAAGGCTACGCCCTCAACAAGATGTGCTTCTCGTTCAACGAGAAGGCCAACCGCGAGGCTTTTGTGGCCGACCCTGAGGCCTACATGAAGAAGTACGGCCTGAACGAGGAGCAGGCCGCGGCCATCCGCTCCAAGCAGGTGCTGGCCCTGCTGGCCGCCGGCGGCAATGCCTACTACCTGGCCAAGTTCGCCGGCATCTTCGGGCTGGACATGCAGGACATCGGCGCGCAGCAGACCGGTATGAGCAAAGAAGAATTCCGGGCCAAGCTCGTCGCGGCCAACAACCAGTAAAGCAAGGAACGCACACCATGGCACAACTCATCGGTGGCTTGGCCACATCCCACATTCCCGCCATCGGCGGCGCGATTGCCAAGGGCGTCCAGCAGGAGCCCTACTGGAAGCCTTTCTTCGACGGTTTTCCGCCCATCCACCAGTGGCTGGGCCAGGTCAAGCCCGACGTGGTGGTGGTGTTCTACAACGACCACGGCCTGAACTTCTTCCTCGACAAGATGCCGACCTTCGCCATCGGTGCCGCGGCCGAGTACCGCAATGCCGACGAAGGCTGGGGCATCCCCACGCTGCCGCCGCTGCCCGGCTGTCCGGATCTCTCCTGGCACTTGGTCAAGGAGCTGATTGCCAAGGAATTCGACATGACCACCTGCCAGGAAATGCTGGTGGACCATGCCTGCACCCTGCCGTTCAAGCTGTTCTGGCCCAATGACAAGGTGGCGCCGGTGCAGATCGTGCCGATCAGCATCAACACCGTGCAGTTCCCGCTGCCCACCGCCAAGCGCGTCTACAAGCTCGGCAAGGCCGTGGGCGAGGCCATCCAGTCCTGGGACAGCGACAAGCGCGTGGCCGTGATGGCCACCGGCGGCCTGAGTCACCAGCTCGAAGGCGAGCGCGCTGGCTTCATCAACAAGAAGTTCGACCTGCAGTTCCTGCAGAGCATGGAAACCAACCCCGAGTGGGCCACCCAGTTCAGCGACCTGGAACTGGTGGAGCTGGCCGGCACGCAGGGCGTGGAACTGCTGATGTGGCTGGCCATGCGCGCGGCGCTGACTGCCGGTGGCGCCGGCGTGCGCAAGGTGCACAGCAACTACCACATCCCGATTTCCAACACGGCGACGGGTGTGCTGGCGCTGGAGACGGTGGCGTAAGGGTTGTCGCGCGCTATCGTTTTGATAGCTTCGGGCGCTCATTCCGTGAGGGGTGGGTGCCTTTTTTATTCTTGAGTTTGGCTGGTTCGGAGCGGTGTCGGGATGTGCGCCCGACAGCGCACTCACTTTTCTTGTCTCGCCAAGAAAAGTAAGCAAAAGAAGGCGAGCCGGATTCGTCGGCCCTACGCTGACGCTCCGGGCACGCTGCGTTGCTCGGTGCAAGCGGGAGCCGCGCAAACTCGGCTAACGCCTCAAACATGCACGGCTCTTGATCCGCTTGCCCCTGCGCTACTCGCCTCCTCATGACGGCGCGGGAAACCGAGTACCGAAAACAACAAGGACGCGCCGTGGCGCGTCCTTGGGTTAAGTTGATAGCAGAGATACGAAGAAATTGACCTTGCTGCGCATCGCTACTTGGAAGTGACTAATTGGGCAATAACTGCTGCCGCTGACAACGCAAGCGCTACCAACGATAAAGCGACAGACCAAAGCTGGCGCCGGTGTTCTAAGTCGTGATTTGCAAGTAGCGCAGCGAGGTACGGGAAGTTAACGCCGTGACGCTTGTCGCCAACCTTCAGTGCAAACAGATGCACATGGACGTTCTCACCAGTTTGATATCTGTGTTTCGCATCCAAGTGGTAGTAGAGATATCCAAACAGAAGTTCAGGCTTGCACCTGAGTTTTTCTGCGACCAGTCGAACATCGATTGCAACGTACGGGTCATTCTCTCCGGGGCGAGTGCCTGGGTATGAGGCTTCATACGTGTCATAAATGCAGCGAAGAACCTCTCTGTCAGTCGGCAACTTCTTCATGAAGCCCGCCGAAATTCAGTTCGCGTAAATTCGAAGCGACACGGGTGCGTGTTCATGTTGAGATCCTCCCTTGGCGTGTGTATGTGTCTGTTTTATAGCAACGATTCACGTGGTAGTCCACTCGATTGAAGCCAATAAAAAAACGCGAAATGCAGGAAGGACGCGCCTTGGCGCGTCCTTGTGGTTTCTGGTACCCGGTTCTCCCCCGCCGTAATGAGGAGGCGAGTAGCGCAGGGGCAAGCGGAAGAAGAGGCGCAGATGTTT
>CAZJKR010000223.1:1188-4753 GCA_964546615.1 uncultured Curvibacter sp. | reverse complement strand
ACCACCGCCGGAATGGCGGCGAACAGGCCGATGGCGGTGGCCACCAGGGCCTCGGCAATGCCGGGCGCCACGGTGGCCAGCGTCACCTGCTGCATCGAGGCCAGGCCGGTGAAGGCGTGCATGATGCCCCAGACCGTGCCGAACAGGCCGACGTAGGGCGAGACCGAACCGACCGAGGCGAGGAAGGACAGGTTCGACTCGACGGTGTCCATCTCGCGCTGGAAGCTCGCGCGCATGGCGCGGCGTGCGCCGTCGAGCAGGGTACCGGCATCGGTGATGCGGCGCTCGCGCAGTTTCTGGTACTCGCGCATGCCGCTGGCGAAGATGCGCTCCATCGGGCCGGCAGCACGGGCGTTCTGCGCCGCGGCGGCGAACAGGTCGTTGAGGCTGGTGCCGGACCAGAAGTCGCGTTCGAAGTCTTCGTTGAGCGCATGCACGCGTTTGAGGGCGAACAGCTTGCGGAAAATCGCCGCCCAGCTGGCGATCGACACCACCACGAGCAGCAGCATGACCAGCTGCACGACCCAGCTTGCGTGCAGTACCAGTTGAATGATGGACAGGTCTTGGTTCATTGGAGGAGGTTGAGAACGTGTTGCGGAATTCTTGCAGGTTTCATGGTGGCGGCCTCCACCCAGCCGATGCGGATGGTGCCCTCGCATGACAACTCAGGCTGATCAGCCGTCTTGCGCCAGGCTTGCTGCGCAATTGTCAGTGATGCGCGGCCGCTTGCCTGCAGCGTGGCGGTAACGATCAGTTCATCGTCGAGCCGGGCCGGGCGGTGGTACTTGAGCTGCGCTTCACTGACGACGAACATGCCGCCGCTGCTGTCACGCAAGGCCTGCTGGCCGATGCCCAGCGCCCTGAGCCACTCGGTGCGGGCGCGTTCGAAGAACTTGAGGTAGTTGGCGTAGAACACGATGCCGCCGGCATCGGTGTCTTCCCAGTAGACGCGGATGGGGAACTCGAAGGCCATGAGGTCAGGCGAGGAGGCCGCGCAGCCGCGCCACCGCTTCCTGCAGCTGGGCCAGCGAATTGGCGGTGGAGAAACGGATGAAATGCCCGGTGTCGGCGTTGCCGAAGTCGCGCCCCGGCGTGACCGCCACGTGGGCCTGTTGCATCAGTGCAAAAGTCAGATCCCAGCTGTCCTTGACGCCGAGCCTGGCGCAGGCCTGCGTGCAGTCGGCCCAGGCGTAGAAGGCGCCGTCGGGCATCACCGGCACGTTCAGGCCCAGTGCATTGAGCGCCGGAATGAAGAAGTCGCGCCGGGCCTTGAATTCGGCGCGGCGGCGTTCGTATTCGGCCAGGCTGTCGGGCTCGAAGCAGGCCAGCGCCGCGTGCTGGGCCACCGTGCTGGGGCAGATGTAGAGGTTCTGTGCCAGCCGCTCGACCACCGGCGCCAGGGCCTCGGGCACCACCAGCCAGCCCAGGCGCCAGCCGGTCATGTTGAAGTACTTGGAGAAACTGTTGATGCTGATGATGTCCTCGCCGAGGGCCAGCGCGCTCTGGCCGTAGCGGTCGTCATAGCTCAGCGGCAGGTAGATCTCGTCCACCAGCGTGATGCCGTCGCGTGCGCGCACCACCGCATGGATGCGATGCAGTTCGGCCGGGTCGATCGAGGTGCCGGTGGGGTTGGAGGGCGAAGCCAGCAGCACCCCCCGGGTGCGGGGTCCCCAGGCCGCCTGCACTTTCTCGGCGCTGAGCTGGAAGCGTTCGGCAGCCGTGGTGGGCAGCATCACCGCCGTGCCTTCGGCCGCGCTGACGAAATGCCGGTTGCAGGGGTAGCTCGGGTCCGGCATCAGAATCTCGTCGCCGGCCTCGATCAGGGCCAGACAGGCCAGCTGCAGCGCGGCCGAGGCGCCGGCGGTGACCACGATGCGGTGGGCCGGCACCTGCAGGCCGAAGCGCTGCGCGTACCAGGCGCTGATGCGCTCGCGCAGTGCGCTCAGTCCGGTGGCGTCGGTGTACTGGGTGCGGCCGTCGCGCAGCGCCTGTTCGGCCGCCCGCTGTACCAGCGGCGGCGCGGTGAAGTCGGGTTCGCCGATGTTGAGGAAGATCATCGGCGCATCGCTGTGCGCCACCTCGCGGGCCAGAGCGGAGGCGGCCTTGGCCACCTCCATCACGTAGAACGGCTCGATCCGCTGGGCGCGATGGGCAATGCGCATGCGCGGCGGCTCAGGCGCGGGGCGCGGCTGTCCGGTCGGCAGCCACCTCGGCGGCGCGCAGTTGGGGCGCCAGCCCATTGAGAACGCCGTTGACGTACTTGTGGCCGTCGGTGCCGCCGAACTCCTTGGCCAGTTCGATGCATTCGTTGAGCACCACGCGCCACGGCACGTCCAGGCAGTGCTGGAACTCGTAGGCGCCGATCCACATCACGGCGTGCTCGATCGGCGAGATTTCGGCAATCTTGCGGTCCAGCAGCGGGGTGATGAGCGCATCCAGCGCAGCGGCTTCGGCCACGCAGCCGTGCAGCAGCGCATCGTAGTGGGCGGTGTCGGCCTTGTTGAAACCGGCGAGGTCGCGCGTGAAGATGTCGATGGCGGTGGTCTCGTTCTTGCCCACCAGGTGCTGGTACAGCGCCTGCAGGGCGAACTCGCGGGCGCGGGTGCGGCCGGACTTGGCGGCGGCCTTGCGCGCGCCGGTGCTGGTCAGCCCGGTGCGCGACTGGCGCCGCGGGCGGCTGCCGGGTTGGGAATCGGTCGGGTTGTCGTCGTTCATTGGATCTCGTCCAGCAGATTGGCCATTTCCACGGCGACACGGGCGGCGTCGCGCCCCTTGTCGGTCTGGCGCGCAATGGCCTGTTCCATGTTTTCGGTGGTGAGGATGGCGTTGGCCACCGGCAGCTGGTAGTCCAGCGCGATGCGGGTGACGCCGGCGCCCGATTCGTTGGCCACCAGCTCGAAGTGGTAGGTCTCACCGCGGATGATGCAGCCCAGGGCGATCAGGGCGTCGAAGCGGTCGCGCTCGGCCAGGGCCTGCAGCGCCAGCGGCACTTCCAGCGCACCAGGCACCAGCACGTGCTCGATGTGCTTGTCCTGCACGCCCAGCGCGGCCAGCTCGGCCCTGCAGGCCTGTGCCAGGGCGTTGGTGATGGATTCGTTGAAGCGGGCCTGCACGATGCCGATGTAGAGCTTCCTGCCGTCGAGCCGCTGGTGGTCGGAAGCCAGGCTTCCCTTGTCTGCGCCGAACATGGTGGTTTTCCTTGGTGTTATCTGGTGACGTAGCCGACGACTTCCAGGCCGTAGCCCGTCATGCTCGGCAGGCGGCGCGGGTTGCCCATCAGGTTCATCTTGTGCACGCCGCATTCACGCAGGATCTGCGCGCCCACGCCGTAGGTACGCAGGTCCATGCGGCCGCGCTCCGGCCCGTGGCTGGCACGTGCGGTGCCTTCGAACTGGGCCAGCAGCTGGTCGGCATTCTCGCCGGCTGGGGTGCGATTTATTACGACCGCCTGCTGATCACCAAGGTGCAAAGCGACCTGGCGGTCGCCCACGGCGTGTGGCTGGCCGCTGGAGGCGTGCAGCCGGGCGACCGCTGCGCCATCCTCGCCCACAACGACGCGCACTGG
>CAZJKR010000223.1:0-1178 GCA_964546615.1 uncultured Curvibacter sp. | reverse complement strand
GCTGGTCGGCATTCTCGCCGGCATTGAGCAGCACCGCGACGCCACGGCCTTCCTGCGAGATGCGCTGCAGGCAGGCGTCCAGGCTCCAGGAGTGGAGCGTGCGACCGACCTCCAGCGCGTCCAGCACCGACAGCGGCTCGTGCACACGCGCCAGCACGGTGTCGGTCGGGTCCCACTGGCCCTTGACCAGTGCCAGGTGCACACCCTGGCTGGGCTTGTCGCGAAAGGCGTGGGCGGTGAATTCGCCAAAGGCGGTGTTGAGCGTGCGCGTGCCGACTTTCTCGACCAGCGATTCGGTGCGGCTGCGGTGTTCGATCAGGTCGGCGATGGTGCCGATCTTCAGGCCGTGCTCGGCGGCAAAGGCCTGCAGGTCGGGCAGGCGGGCCATGGTGCCGTCGTCTTTCATGATCTCGCAGATCACGGCCGCCGGCGAACAGCCGGCCATGGCCGCGAGGTCGCAGCCCGCTTCGGTGTGGCCGGCGCGCATGAGCACGCCGCCGTCCACCGCCTGCAGCGGAAAAATGTGGCCCGGCTGCACCAGGTCCTGTGGTTTCGCATTCGGCGCCACGGCGGCCTGCACGGTGCGGGCGCGGTCGGCGGCCGAAATGCCGGTGGTGACGCCGGTGGCGGCTTCGATCGAGACCGTGAAGGCAGTGCTGTAGACGGTGCCGTTGCGCGCGGCCATGGGCGGCAGGCGCAGGTACTCGCAGCGCTCGCGCGTGAGCGTGAGGCAGATCAGGCCACGGCCGAAGCGGGCCATGAAATTGATGGCTTCCGGCGTGACGTGGTCGGCGGCCAGGACCAGGTCGCCTTCGTTCTCGCGGTCTTCCTCGTCGACGAGGATGACCATGCGGCCGGCGCGCATCTCGGCGACGATGTCTTCGACCGGGGAGATCGCGACCGGGGCAACAGGGGTAAGGGTGCTCATGCGATTACTTTCGGGGTGGCGGCACTGCCGAGCATGCGCTCGACGTAGCGGGCAATCAGGTCGATCTCAAGGTTGACGCCGGAACCTGCCTGCAGCGCACCGAGTGCGGTGTTCTGCACCGTGTGCGGGATCAGGTTGATGCTGAGTTCGCAGCCCTCTGCCTGGTCCTGGATGCGGTTGACGGTCAGGCTGGCGCCATTGACGGTGACCGAGCCCTTGTAGGCCAGGTATTTGGCCAGCGCCAGCGGGG
>CAZJKR010000222.1:0-4761 GCA_964546615.1 uncultured Curvibacter sp. | reverse complement strand
CCCCACAAGCCACCGGCCAGGGCCTGCTCATGCGGCCGGCCATCACTGGCCCGGTGTTTTGCCATGGCGTCCACCAGCCACTGATCGGTTTGCCCGACCGCGCCCAGGAACACGCCGCGTCGCACACCCTCGCGCAGGATGTCGGCGAAGTGCGTGCCAGGCACCAGCACATCGCGGATGGCGTTGAAGATCTGCAGCTGGGCCTTGTTGCACATCACCAGCCGGTCCTGCTTGTCGTAGATGATCAGCCCCGCCGAGATGCTGTTGATCGCCTCCTGCAGCAGTTCGTGCGCCTTGGCGGCCTCCTGCTGCGCGACCCGCTTGAGCTTTTCCACCCGGCTGATGCGCACCAGGGCCAGGGCCAGGGCCAGCGCCATGAACAGCATCACAGCGCCCACAGCGCCGGCATTGCGGTACCAGCTGCCCAGGGCGTCGGCCTGCGCCACCCCGACCACGACGTAAAAGGGGAAGTCCGCCAGCTTGCGAAAGCCATACAGGCGCCACTCGCCGTCCGTGACGGCCTTGAAGCGGTCGCGCCCGGCGGTCTCGCCGCCATCGATGCGCTGCTGGATGCCGTTGCGCACCGGTTTGTTGATCTCGCTCGGCTTGAGGGGATAGCGGATCACCATCCTGTGGCTGTCGCTGCGGCGGATGAACACCACGCTGCGTGGCCCCAGGTGCAGCGACTGGAAAATCTGCCCGATATGGTCCAGATTGAGGGTGGCCGTCACGACCGCCTTGAGCCGGCCATCGGCGCGCCGCACCGGCACATAGACGGCAACGGTCTGGTGGCCGGTCATCACACTCTGGATCGCGTCGGAGAAGGCGATCGTGGCCTGCGGCTTGCTCTTCAGTTCCTGGAATCCGGGTCGGTGCGCAATGCTGCGCGGTGCCTTGAGCGGGAACGACGATACGGTGTCATACAGCACGTTGCCGTCGGCATCCCAGACGAAAATTCCCAGGATCTCAGGAAAGTGGTGCCGATGCGGCGCCAGCATGTGGTCGATCTGCGGCCGGAAACGTTCGGCCGCCCGAGTTTGCAGCGCGGCGTCCGGCAACTGCTCGGCAATGACGTTCAGACTCGATTCAATACGCCGCAGCGTGGCCGTGATCTGACCGTCGAGCGTGAAGGCGAGATTGTCGGCATCGTCGGTGGCGCGATCCAGCGCGGCTTCGTGACTCAGCTTGAGCTGGAGCGCCAGCATCAGCATCAGGACCAGCAGTCCCGTCACCAGCAGGCCGGGCAGTGTGCGATTTGTGCTCTTCAAATTCAACCCAACGGACGCTACAGCCCCGGTCTGTTCGACACCCACTCCCCGTCACGGCCCGGGCGCATCGAAGTGTGCGTTTCAGGCCCCGCAGAAATGGTACAGGGCATGTGGAAGGGCTGCCAGCACATTGAGGCCGGCCGCCGGCTCGGTCCCGGGCGCGTTGCGACAAAGCGACACGTCGGCAGCCGCAGCCCGCTGGGGCCTGGCAGGCCGCTTCCGACGTCAGCCCACCCACCGGCGCGCGTTGCGCCACAGCTGCATCCAGGGGCTGATGTCGCTCTTGTCAAGCGAGGTCCAGCTCATCTGGATGTTGCGGAACACGCGCTCGGGGTGCGGCATCATGGCCGTGAAGCGGCCGTCAGCCGTGGTCACGGCGGTCAGGCCGCCCGGGCTGCCGTTCGGGTTGAAGGGATAGGCTTCGGTGGCCGCGCCGGTGTTGTCGACGAAACGCATGGCTGCGATGGCCTGGGCCGCATTGCCCCGATGGGCGAAATTGGCATAACCCTCGCCATGCGCCACGGCGATCGGCAGCCGGCTGCCGGCCATGCCCTGCAGGAACAGGCTGGGCGACTGCAGCACCTCCACCATCGACAAGCGCGCCTCGAAGCGTTCGCTCTTGTTGGTGGTGAAGCGCGGCCAGTCTTGCGCGCCCGGGATGATGTCGGCCAGCTCGGCAAACATCTGGCAGCCGTTGCACACGCCCAGGCCGAAGGTGTCGGTACGGTCGAAGAAGGACTGGAACTGCTCCGACAGCACCGGGTTGAAGGTGATGGAGCGGGCCCAGCCGATGCCGGCGCCCAAGGTGTCGCCGTAGGAGAAACCACCACAGGCCACCACACCCTGGAAGTCCTGCAGCTTGGCGCGCCCGCTCTGCAGGTCGGTCATGTGCACGTCAAAGGCCTCGAAGCCGGCCTCGTTGAAAGCATAGGCCATCTCGACGTGCGAATTCACACCCTGCTCACGCAGCACCGCCACCTTGGGCCGGCTGGTCAGCAGCGCAGGCGCCAGGGCTTGCGCCGGGTCGAAGCTCAGGTGCACGTGCAGGCCCGGGTCGGCGGGCGCACCGGCGGCCGCGTGCTCGGCATCGGCACAGGCCGGGTTGTCGCGCTGCTGGCAGATCTTCCAGCTCACGCTGTCCCAGACCTGGTGCAGATCGGCCAGCTTGGCGGCAAACACTGCCTTGGCATCGCGCCAGACCTGCAGCTCGCCTACGCCGGCCGAGACGGCGCCACCGGTCGGACGGGTCTTGCCGATGACGTGGCTGTATTTCGAGAGGCCATGCTCACGCAGCACGGCCAGCACGGCGTCGCGCTCTTCGCTCCTGACCTGCAGCACCACGCCCAGTTCCTCGTTGAACAGCGCCTTGAGCGTGAGTTCCTCGCGCCGTGCGCTGACCTGGGCGGCCCAGTTCTTGCTGTCGCCGGCATCCATCCGGCTGTCGCTGATGCCGTCGCCCTCGGTGACCAGCAGGTCGACATTGAGCGCCACGCCCACATGACCGGCAAAGGCCATCTCGGCCACCGCAGCCAGCAGGCCGCCGTCGCTGCGGTCGTGGTAGGCCAGCAGCTTGCCTTGTGCGCGCAGCGCATTGATGGCGTTCACCAGCTTGACGAGGTCTTGCGGGTCGTCCAGGTCCGGCACCACATCGCCGGTCTGGTTCAGCGTCTGCGCCAGGATGGAGCCGGCCATGCGGTTCTGGCCACGGCCCAGATCGACCAGCAGCAGCGTGGTATCCAGCTGGTTGTCCAGTTGCGGCGTGAGCGTGTCGCGCACATCGCCCAAGGTGGCGAAGGCGCTGACGATCAGCGACACCGGCGAGGTGACCTTCTTTTTTTCCGAACCGTCCTGCCACTGCGTGCGCATGGACAGGCTGTCCTTGCCGACCGGGATGGAAACGCCCAACGCCGGGCACAGCGCCATGCCCACCGCCTTCACCGTGGCGTAGAGCGCGGCGTCTTCACCCGGCTCGCCACAGGCGGCCATCCAGTTGGCCGACAGCTTGACGCGCGGCAGTTCGATCGGTGCCGCCAGCAAATTGGTGATGGCTTCGGCCACCGCCATACGGCCCGAGGCCGGTGCGTCGAGCGCGGCCAGCGGCGTACGCTCGCCCATGCTCATGGCCTCACCGGCAAAACCGGCGTAGTCGGCCAGCGTCACCGCCACATCAGCCACCGGCACCTGCCAGGGACCGACCATCTGGTCGCGGTGCGTCAAACCGCCCACGGTGCGGTCGCCGATGGTGATGAGAAAGCGCTTGGAGGCCACGGTCGGGTGGCTGAGTACTTCGATCACGGCCTTTTGCAGCTCGACGCCGGTCAGGTCCAGCGGCTTGAATTGGCGTGCGATGGTCTGGACGTCGCGGTGCATCTTGGGCGGCTTGCCCAGCAGCACGTTCATCGGCATGTCCACGGGGGACTCATTGCCTTCGTCGGCCAGTACCAGCTGGCGCTCTTCGGTGGCCACGCCGACCACGGCAAAGGGGCAGCGTTCGCGCTCGCAGAAGGCCTTGAACTGCTCCAGCGATTCCGGCGCAATGGCCAGCACATAGCGTTCCTGGCTCTCGTTGCACCAGATTTCTTTCGGTGCCAGACCGGACTCTTCCAGCGGCACGGCACGCAGATCAAAACGTGCGCCGCGGCCGGCATCGTTGGTCAGCTCGGGGAAGGCATTGGACAGGCCGCCGGCACCGACGTCGTGGATGGCCAGGATCGGGTTCTGGTCACCTTGCGCCCAGCAGTGGTTGATGACCTCCTGTGCCCGGCGCTCGATCTCCGGGTTGCCGCGCTGCACCGAGTCGAAGTCCAGCTCGGCCGCGTTGGCGCCGGTGGCCATGGAACTGGCGGCACCGCCGCCCATGCCGATGCGCATGCCCGGGCCGCCGAGCTGGATGAGCAGCGTGCCGGCCGGGAACTCGATCTTCTGCGTCAGCTGGGCGTCAATGGTGCCCACGCCGCCGGCGATCATGATGGGCTTGTGGTAGCCGCGCTGCACGGTGTCCACGTCACTCACCACCGTCTGCTCGTACTCACGGAAGTAGCCCGCCAGGTTGGGCCGGCCAAACTCGTTGTTGAAGGCGGCGCCGCCCAGCGGGCCCTCGATCATGATCTGCAGCGGGCTGGCGATGTGTTCCGGCTTGCCGCCTTTTTCATCGGACCAGCCGCCCCACAGCTTGGAGACGGTGAAGCCGGTAAGGCCGGCCTTGGGCTCGGAGCCGCGGCCGGTGGCGCCTTCGTCACGGATTTCGCCGCCAGCACCCGTGGAGGCACCCGGGAACGGCGAGATGGCGGTGGGGTGGTTATGGGTTTCCACCTTCATCAGCACGTGGTGGACAGCGCTCTCTTTTTGATAGCTGTCAGCGCTGCACCCGCCTGGACCGGAGGCCATTTTGGCTACAAAACGCTCGACCGGACTGCCTTCCATGATGGAGGCGTTGTCGGAATACGCCACCACCGTGTGCTGCGGGCTGGTCTGGTGCGTGTGGCGGATCATG
>CAZJKR010000221.1:4272-4790 GCA_964546615.1 uncultured Curvibacter sp. | reverse complement strand
ATAACCGTCCAGCTCACAGCCGGCGTCGATCAGCACCAGCTCACCGTCGCGAATGGGCGCATTGTCGGCCCGGTAGTGGAGCACGCAGGCATTGGCGCCGGCCGCCACGATGGAGCCGTAGGCCGGGTATTGCGAGCCGTGGCGGCGGAATTCGTGCAGCAGTTCGGCGTCCAGGTGGTACTCGCGCACGTCCTCGCCCTGGCGCAGCATGCGGGCCGACAGTTGCATGGCGCGGATATGGGCGCCGGCGCTGATCTGCGCGGCGCGGCGCATCACGGCCTGTTCGTGCGCGTCCTTGATCAGCCGCATCTCGTCCAGCAGGCTGCACAGATCGCGTTGCGCTTCCGGGCACAGCGCGCCGTAGCGTACGCGGGCGCGCACCGCCTTGAGCCAGCCGTCGATGCGGCCTTCCAGCCCCTGGTGGGTGGCGAACGGGTACCAGACCGTGGCCTTGTTCTCCAGCAGCTTCGGCAGGCGTTGTTCCAGTTCGGTGACCGAAAAGGCTGCATCCACGCCCA
>CAZJKR010000221.1:2137-4262 GCA_964546615.1 uncultured Curvibacter sp. | reverse complement strand
GGCGGATGCCGTCCCAGATCTCGCGCTCCAGGTCTTTCGGCTGGCAGAACAGCGTGGTGTGGCCGTCGCTGGTGATGACCAGCCAGGCATTGGGTTCGCCAAAACCGCTCAGGTAATGGAAGTAGCTGTCGAAGCGGAACAGGAATTCGCTGTCGCGGTTGCGCAGGCGCTCCGGTGCCGTGGGCACGATGGCAACGGCATCAGGGCCAAGCTGGGCGGCCAGGCGCGCGCGGCGCTGGGAGTAGAGGGCGTTGGGCATGGCGTTTGTGAGTTCCCGGTAGGACATCTTGGTTGTCGATTGTCCACAACTGGCCGGTCGCCTGCCGGTTCTGCGTCAAGGTGCCAATGTTGCTGCGGTCGTTTTGGCAAGGATGAGGGAGCGAGGGTGTCGTCGCAACAGGTGAATATTGATAAATATCAACTTTTACATAAAAACGGCAAGAGAAAATGCTTGAGGGCGCCCAGAGTCGTTGCTATTTGCTCACGAGTTGATAGCAAAAAGTCCTGTGTTGACGGCGAAAAAGCGACAATTGAGGGCTTGGGAAAAACGGGCACGACGCCATCTGAGCGGACAGGTGCCCGTGCGTCACTCTTGATGCCAGCCATTCAATGCACAGGCATCCAAAACATAAGAAAGTTGGCTTGAAGAATTCGGGTTCATGGGTGCTGCTGCGTGGTGTCATACCGATGACGATCGCGTTGGCAATGGCTGGCGCACTGGCACAGCAGGCGCCCAGGCCGGATGCCGGCTCATTGCAAGAGCAGCAAAGTCAGCTCCCCTTGTTGCCTGTGCCGGGCGCGCCTGTCATCGTCCTGCCGCCGCCACCGTCTGCCCGGCTTGAGTCGGTGCCGCTGCGAGTCACCCCCGCGTCCTTTCGTTTCGTCGGCAACACGGTTTTCGACCAGGCGCACCTGTCGAGCCTGCTGGCCGAGGCCGTGGGGCAAAGCACCACGCTCAGTGGCCTGAACGAATTGGCCAACCAAGTTGCCAGGCACTACCGTCAGCAGGGTTACCTTTTGACGGAGGTCTACCTGCCCGAACAGGTACTGCAGGGGCAAGGCGGTGTGGTGACCTTTGCTGTGATCGAGGCCCGTGTCGGCCGGGTGCGGGTCCAGCTCGATGAGACGCATGGCTCGGCCTCCTATGCGCAGCGTGTGCTGGCACATAACCTCCGGCCGGGCATGCTGATCACGGAATACCTGCTCGACAAACCCGTGCTCCTGCTGCGGGATCTGGCCGGCATAGAAGCCAGCGCCAGCGTCGAGCCAGGAGAAAAACTGGGCGAGGCGGACGTGACCGTGACGGTGCGTTCGCTGGGCACGCAGGTGAGCGGTGCGGTGGGCGCCAACAACCATGGCTCAGGTGCTGTCGCCGCCAGTCAGTTGTATGTCGATTTTCAGATCAGCAACCCGACGGGGGGTGGCGACCTGTTTAGTGCGCGCCTGCAGCAAGGTGAGGCCGCTGGCAGCCAGCTGTACCGGCTGAACTACGCGCTGCCCGTGGCCGCCGCAGGCACGCGCCTGGCCGTCAGCGCGGCCCATACCCGTTATGCACTGGGGCGGCAGTTTGCCGCGCTGGGGGCCAGCGGCAAGGCCGATGTCGTCGGGGTGTCGCTGACCCATCCCGTGCACCGTGCGCGCGAGAGCAATGTGTACGGGGTTGCCGGTGTCGAGCACAAGCGTCTTGCGGACCGGGTCAGTACACCGTACAACGACAGCGAGCGCCAGATCGCGGCCATGCGGCTTGGCGTGCTGGGCAACCATGTCGGCGCCTCCATCGGCGCCGGCAGTTTCAGCAGCTATGCCCTGACCTGGACCGCCGGAAACCTGAGCACCGATGCCGGCACGCAAGCCATCGACCAGGGCAGCGGCGGCGAACGGGCCACCGGCGACTTTTCCAAGATCAACCTGGAATACCAGCGCGTCGAGTACCTGCCGCACCAGGCCAGTCTGCATTTCAATCTGCAAAGCCAGCAAGCGTCCAAGAACCTGGCCTCGGCAGAAAAGATGTCGCTCGGCGGGCCGAACGGGGTCCGCGCATACCCGGTCGGCGAGGGGGTGGGCGACAACGGAACGCTCATCAACCTGGAGTACCGGCATCAGCTGCCGGCCCCGCTGGCGCTGG
>CAZJKR010000221.1:0-2127 GCA_964546615.1 uncultured Curvibacter sp. | reverse complement strand
ATTCGTCTGGTGCTGTTCTATGACCATGGTCTGGTCCAGATCCACCAGGATCCCGCAGGCATGGTTCTGACCAGCAACCAGCTGGCGCTGGGCGGGCTTGGCGTGGGCGTGCTGGCCGGGCGCATCAACAAGTTCCAGCTGAGTGCGCATCTGGCCTGGCGCACCACCGCGGCAAAGCCGACCACCGGTGATACAGACCAGGTGCCGCGTGTCTGGATCACGGCGCAGAAGTGGCTGTAGGCGACAGGATGACGATGATGCGGCAGAGCCACCACCTGAAACCATGGCGCACCGGCGCGGTACGGACGGTGGTGGTTCGGCTGTCGCGCCGGCTGAAGGCCACCTTCCGCATCCGCACGGGGCGGTGGTTGCCGCGCCTGCTGATGGTGCTGCTGGCCCCCTATGCCGGCCAGAGTCTGGCGCTGCCCGACGGCATGGAGGTGGTGTCCGGACAGGCCAGCGCCAGCACGCCGAATGCCCAGTCCATGGTGATCACCCAGGGCAGCCAGCAAGCCATCCTGAACTGGCAGAGCTTCAATATCGGGGCTGGGCAGTCGGTGCAGTTCTTGCAGCCGAACGCGGCGGCGGTGGCGCTCAACCGGATCATCGGCCAGGACCCGACGGCCATCTACGGCTCTCTCAGTGCCAACGGCCAGGTGTTCCTGATCAATCCCGCCGGCGTGCTGTTCGCGCCGACGGCACAGGTCAATGTGGGCGGGCTGGTGGCTTCCAGCCTGGCCATCAGCAATGAGGACTTTTCCGCCGGGCGCTACATCTTCAGTGGCAGCGCGGCCGGCAGCGTGGTCAACCACGGCAGCCTGCAGGCTGCGCGCGGTGGTTATGTGGCGCTGCTGGGGGCCAACGTCAGCAATACCGGCCGCATCACGGCGAGCGCGGGTTCAGTGGCCCTGGCGGCAGGTGAGCGCGTCACGCTCGACCCGTCGGGCGACGGCCTGGTGAAGTTTTCCGTCGACGCGGCGGCCGTCAACGCCGCAGCGGCCAACAGCGGCGTGATCGTGGCCGAGGGCGGCCAGGTCGTGATGGCCGCGCGGGCTCTGGGCGATGCCCTGGCTACGGTGGTGAACCACAGCGGCGTGATCCGCGCTACCTCGGCCACCGAGCGCGATGGCCTCATCGTGCTCAGCGGTGGCGCCAGCGGCGTCACCCGTGTGACCGGTACGCTCGATGTCAGCGGCACGGCGCCGGACCAACAAGGCGGCACCATCAAGGTACTGGGCGACACAGTGGTGCTGGACAGCGGTGCCCTTCTCGATGCCAGCGGCCAGGCCGGCGGCGGTACCGTGCTGGTGGGCGGCAATTACCAGGGCCGGGGGCCGGAGCAGAACGCCGCGCTGACGCTGGTGGCGCCGGATGCCGTCATCGACGCCAGCGCGACGCGTACCGGCGATGGCGGCACCGTGGTGGTCTGGTCGGACCAGGCCACCGGCTTCTACGGCGCGGTCAAGGCCACGGGTGGTGCGCAGGGCGGTGATGGCGGCTTTGTCGAGGTCTCGGGTAAGCAGTCGCTGGCCTTCGAGGGTGCGGCTGACCTGAGCGCCACACACGGCCAGGCCGGTACCTTGCTGCTCGACCCGCTGAACATCATCGTCAGCAGTGCCGGGGCGGCCACCTACGCTGATGTCAGCACTTTCGCGGCCCAG
Organism: uncultured Curvibacter sp.; assembly: GCA_964546615.1. GTDB lineage: Bacteria > Pseudomonadota > Gammaproteobacteria > Burkholderiales > Burkholderiaceae_C > Hylemonella. The sequence goes on along the minus strand of CAZJKR010000221.1, from coordinate 466 downwards.
GCCGGCAGTACGCAGACGGTCTCAGTGGCCACCCTCAACGCCGTGGCCGGCAACATCACGCTGCAAGCCAGCAACGACATCACCCTCAGCAGCGCATTCACCGTGTCGGCCGGCAAGAGCGTCAGCTTTGAGGCCAACAACGATATCAACATCAACGCCGCACTGAGCACTTCGGGTGCCGGCGCTATCAGTCTGAAAGCAGATGCCGATGCCAGCGGTGCCGGCACGCTGGCGCTGAGTGCGGCCGTGACGGCGCGGGAAGGCGGTGTGACCCTTTCCGGGGCCAGCATCACCAGCACCGCCGCCGGCACCATTTCGACCACCGGGGCTGCGAGTGCCAATGCCGGCAATGTGCAGATCACAGCCACCGACGCCATCAATCTTGCGGGCGCCATCACGGCGTCTGGCGGTACGGCCGGCGCCGGTACCGCCGGCCGGGACGGTGGTGCCGTCAGCATTTCTGGCG
>CAZJKR010000220.1:0-4840 GCA_964546615.1 uncultured Curvibacter sp. | reverse complement strand
CACGCCAGTGCGGTCGCGGCTGCCGCGATCTGATGCCTGTTTTTTGGGCGGGCAGAATGTGTGCCGCAAGTTGGAGCGAAGTCGAGGGACATAAGCCCTAGGCTATAATCGACAACTGTTCAGAAATCCAGCCGCCCCAGCGCATTTCAAGCCGAACCCCTCTCAAAAGCAGCAGCCAGGACTCGTTTCTTGTGAATGCGTGGGCGCGCCCGTAACCAACGGAGTACCCAGTGCTTTTGTCTCTCCAGGGAACCACCCCTCCCGCCATCCTGGCGCTCGCAGACGGCACGGTCTTTTTCGGCAATTCCATCGGTGCCACCGGCACCACCGTCGGCGAAGTGGTGTTCAACACCGCCATCACCGGCTACCAGGAAATCCTCACCGACCCGAGCTACTGCCGGCAGATCGTGACCCTCACGTATCCGCACATCGGCAACTACGGCATCAACGGTGAAGACATCGAAGCCGACAAGGTCCATGCCGCCGGTCTCATCATCAAGGACCTGCCGCTGCTGGCGTCCAACTTTCGCAGCACCGAGACCCTGTCTCAGTACCTGATGCGCGAGAAGACGGTGGCGATTGCCAACCTCGACACCCGCAAGCTGACGCGCCTGCTGCGCACCAAGGGTGCACAGAACGGCGCCATCGTTGCCCTGGCCGCGGGCCAGCAGGTCACGCAGGCGGTCATCGACCAGGCGATTGCCGCTGCCAAGGCCGCGCCCAGCATGGCGGGCCAGGACCTGGCGAAGGTGGTGTCGTCTGCCAAGCCCTACGACTGGACCCAGACCGAGTGGCAACTTGGCTCCGGCTACGGCGAGCAGAAGAACCCGAAATTCCACGTCGTCGCCTACGACTTCGGTGTCAAGAAAAATATCCTGCGCATGCTGGCAGAGCGCGGCTGCAAGGTCACCGTGGTGCCGGCGCAGACGCCGGCGGCCGAAGTGCTCAAGCACAAGCCCGATGGCATCTTCCTCTCCAACGGCCCCGGCGACCCGGAGCCGTGCGATTACGCGATTGCCGCCGCGCGCGAACTGATCGAGACCGGCATCCCGACCTTCGGCATCTGCCTGGGGCACCAGATCATGGCCCTGGCCAGCGGTGCCAAGACTTTCAAGATGAAGTTCGGCCACCACGGCGCCAACCACCCGGTGAAAGACCTGACCACGGACGACAAACACGGCGGTCGCGTCTGCATCACCAGCCAGAACCACGGTTTTGCGGTGGACGAGAAGACCCTGCCCGCCAACCTGCGCGCCACGCACGTGAGCCTGTTCGACGGCACGCTGCAGGGCCTGGCCCGCACCGACAAGCCGGCATTCTGCTTCCAGGGGCACCCGGAAGCCTCGCCCGGCCCGCACGATATTGCCTACCTGTTCGACCGCTTCACGGCGCTGATGGAAAACCAGCGCATGACGCTGGGGGAGAAAAAGTAAATGCCCAAGCGTTCAGATATCAAATCGATCCTGATCATCGGCGCCGGCCCGATCATCATCGGCCAAGCTTGTGAGTTCGATTACTCCGGCGTGCAGGCCTGCAAGGCCCTGCGCGAGGAGGGCTACAAGGTCATCCTGATCAACAGCAACCCGGCCACGATCATGACCGACCCGGCCACGGCCGACGTCACCTACATCGAGCCCATCACCTGGCAGACGGTCGAGAAGATCATCGCCAAGGAGCGCCCGGACGCCATCCTGCCGACCATGGGCGGCCAGACGGCGCTGAACTGCGCTCTGGACCTGTGGCGCAATGGTGTGCTCGATAAGTACAAGGTCGAACTGATTGGCGCCACGCCCGAGGCGATCGACAAGGCCGAAGACCGGCTGAAGTTCAAGGACGCCATGACCAAGATCGGTCTGGGCTCCGCGCGCTCCGGCATTGCCCACAGCATGGAAGAGGCCTGGGGCGTGCAGAAGCAGGTCGGCTTTCCCACCGTCATCCGCCCCAGCTTCACGCTGGGCGGAACCGGCGGCGGCATTGCCTACAACGCCGAAGAGTTCGAGATCATCTGCAAGCGCGGCCTGGAAGCCTCGCCCACCAACGAGCTGCTGATCGAAGAGTCGCTGCTCGGCTGGAAAGAGTACGAGATGGAAGTCGTGCGCGACAAGGCCGACAACTGCATCATCATCTGCTCGATCGAGAACCTCGACCCCATGGGCGTGCACACCGGTGACTCCATCACCGTGGCGCCAGCCCAGACGCTGACCGACAAGGAATACCAGATCATGCGCAACGCCTCGCTGGCGGTGCTGCGTGAAATTGGTGTGGACACCGGCGGCTCCAACGTGCAGTTCTCGGTCAACCCGAAGGACGGTCGCATGATCGTGATCGAGATGAACCCGCGCGTCAGCCGTTCCTCGGCACTGGCTTCCAAGGCCACCGGTTTCCCGATTGCCAAGGTGGCTGCCAAGCTGGCCGTGGGCTACACGCTGGACGAGCTGCGCAACGAGATCACCGGCGGTGCCACGCCGGCGTCTTTTGAGCCGTCGATCGACTACGTAGTGACCAAGATCCCGCGTTTCGCCTTCGAGAAATTCCCCACTGCCGACAGCCGCCTGACCACCCAGATGAAGTCCGTGGGTGAGGTCATGGCCATGGGCCGCACCTTCCAGGAATCGTTCCAGAAGGCGCTGCGCGGCCTGGAAGTCGGCGTCGACGGCATGAACGAGAAGACCCAGGACCGCGAGGTGCTGGAGAAGGAACTGGGCGAGCCCGGTCCCGAGCGCATCTGGTACGTGGGCGACGCGTTTGCCATGGGCCTGTCGGTGGACGAGGTCTACGACCTGACCAGGATCGACAAGTGGTTCCTGGTGCAGATCGAGGAGATCGTGAAGATCGAACTCGAACTGGACCAGCTGGCCGCTGAAAAGGGCGACCAGGCGCTGGCCGCGCTGGATGCGACCACGCTGCGCGCACTCAAGAAGAAGGGCTTCTCCGACCGTCGTCTGGCCAAGCTGCTGAAGACGACCGAGAAGTCGGTGCGTGACGCCCGCCGAGCGCTCGGCGTTCGTCCGGTCTACAAGCGCGTCGACACCTGCGCCGCCGAGTTCGCGACCAACACCGCCTACATGTACTCCAGCTACGAGGACGAGTGCGAGGCCGAGCCGACGAACAAGAAAAAGATCATGGTGCTGGGCGGCGGTCCCAACCGCATCGGCCAGGGCATCGAGTTCGACTACTGCTGCGTCCACGCCGCACTCGCCATGCGCGAGGACGGTTTTGAAACCATCATGGTCAACTGCAACCCGGAGACCGTGTCGACCGACTACGACACCTCGGACCGCCTGTACTTCGAGCCGCTGACGCTGGAAGACGTGCTGGAGATCGTCGACAAGGAAAAGCCGACCGGCGTGATCGTGCAGTACGGCGGCCAGACGCCGCTCAAACTCGCGCTCGGCCTGGAAGCCGAAGGCGTGCCGATCATCGGCACCAGCCCGGACATGATCGACGCCGCTGAAGACCGCGAGCGTTTCTCCGCCCTGCTGCGCGAACTGAACCTCAAGCAGCCGCCCAACGCCACGGCCCGTACCGAAGCCGAGGCGCTGGAGAAAGCCTCTTCCCTGGGTTACCCGCTGGTGGTGCGCCCGAGCTACGTGCTCGGTGGCCGGGCGATGGAAATCGTGCACGAGCAGCGCGACCTGGAGCGCTACATGCGCGAAGCGGTCAAGGTCAGCAACGACAGTCCGGTGCTGCTGGACCGCTTCCTGAACGACGCCATCGAGTGCGATGTCGACTGCCTGCGCGACCCCGAGGGCAAGACCTTCATCGGCGGCGTGATGGAGCACATCGAACAGGCCGGCGTGCACAGCGGCGACTCCGCCTGCTCGCTGCCGCCCTACAGCCTGAAGGCTGAGACGGTGGCCGAGATCAAGCGCCAGACCGCGGCCATGGCGGCGTCGCTGAACGTGGTCGGTCTGATGAACGTGCAGTTCGCCATCCAGCACGTCGACGGCCAGGATGTGATCTACGTGCTGGAGGTGAATCCGCGCGCTTCGCGCACGGTGCCCTTCGTCTCCAAGGCCACCGGCATCCAGCTGGCCAAGGTGGCAGCACGCTGCATGGCCGGCCAGACGCTGGCGCAACAGGGCATCACGCAGGAAGTGACGCCGCCGTACTTCAGCGTCAAGGAAGCGGTGTTCCCCTTCGTCAAGTTCCCCGGTGTGGACACCATTCTCGGCCCCGAGATGAAGTCCACCGGCGAGGTGATGGGCGTGGGCAAGACCTTCGGCGAGGCCTTCGTCAAGTCGCAGCTCGGCGCCGGCACCAGGCTGCCGCTGGGCGGCAAGGCCTTCATCTCGGTCAAGCAGAGCGACAAGCCGCGCGCGGTCGAGGTGGCTCGCGGTCTGATCGACCTCGGTTTTGACGTTGTCGCCACCAAGGGCACAGCCGCCGCCATCCAGGCCGCCGGCCTGACGTGCGCAGTCATCAACAAGGTGACGGAAGGCCGCCCCAACGTCGTGGACATGATCAAGAACGAGGAAATCGCGCTGGTCATCAACACGGTGGAGGAGCGCCGCAACGCCATCGCCGATTCGCGCCACATCCGCACCTCGGCGCTGCTGGGCCGCGTGACCACCTTCACCACCATCGCCGGCGCCGAAGCTGCGGTCGAGGGCATGAAGTACCTGGACCGGCTGGACGTGTATTCGGTGCAGGAACTGCACGCCCAACTCTTGGCATAATTGCTGCAACCTGCCGGGGGCAGGCTGGCGCGCAGCGCCGGTCTGCCCCCGTTACTTTTGACTCTTGTAAATCAAGCTCCTGCCATGGTCACCATTCCGATTACCACCCGCGGCGCCGAGAAACTCAAGGCCGAGTTGCACCGTCTGAAGACGGTGGACCG
>CAZJKR010000219.1:2751-4850 GCA_964546615.1 uncultured Curvibacter sp. | reverse complement strand
AGCCACGGATCGGGCCCACCGCGCCGCCTTCGCTCACTTCACGTGCCCAGACTACGAAGACGTCGGCGATCGGGCTGTTGGAGATCCACATCTTGTTGCCCTTGAGGCGGTAGCCGCCGGCGGTCTTGTAGGCACGGGTGGCCATGGAGTTGGGGTCGGAGCCATGGTCGGGTTCGGTCAGACCGAAGCAGCCGATCCATTCGCCGGTCGCCAGCTTGGGCAGGTACTTCTGCTTCTGGGCTTCTGAACCGAATTCGAAGATCGGCACCATCACCAGCGAGGACTGCACGCTCATCATCGAGCGGTAGCCGGAATCGACACGCTCCACCTCGCGCGCGATCAGGCCGTAGGCCACGTAGTTCAGGCCCGGGCCGCCGTACTGCTCGGGAATGGTCGGGCCGAGCAGGCCGAGCTCACCCATCTCGCGGAAGATGGCCGGGTCGGTCTTTTCATGGCGAAAAGCCTCCAGCACGCGCGTGGCCAGCTTGTCCTGGCAGTAGGCGGCCGCAGCATCGCGCACCATGCGCTCGTCATCGCTGAGCTGCTGGTCGAGCAGGAAGGGGTCGTTCCATTGAAAAGTGGCGTGGGCCATGAAGGGTTCTCCTGAAAGTTGCCGCCATGGTACGGGCAGGCGGCGCGCCGGGCAAACGAGGATTTTTCATCCAGAAATGTCAATTCTGCATATCTCGTAGCTATTGCAAGAGGGAATGAAGCCTTGCAGCCCTGACCAGTTGTGTATATTTCGCACACCATGCGCCGCAAGATCCCCTCGCTGCAAGCCCTGGCCTGCTTCGACGCCGCTGCCCGCCACGAGAGCTACACGCGCGCCGCGCAGGAGCTGGCGCTGACGCAGAGCGCGGTGTCGCGCCAGATCGGCGCGCTGGAAGACTTCCTTGGTCTGCCCCTCTTTCGCCGCACGCGCCACGGCGTGGCACTGACCCCTGCCGGCGCCGACTACGCGCGCCAGATCGCGCCCCGCCTGCAGGCGCTGGAGCGCGACACGCTGGAGGCCATGTCGCGCCAGGGCAGCGCCGGCACCATCGCCCTGGCCGCTGTGCCCACCTTCGCCACCCGCTGGCTGCTGCCGCGCCTGCCGGCGCTGGCGGCGCAGCACCCGGAGCTGGTGGTGCACATCGAGACGCGCACCCGGCCCTTCCTGTTTGCTGACACCGAGTTCGATGCCGCGCTCTATTCCGGCACGCCGGAGCAAGTGGCCAACTGGGCCGGCACGCGCCCAGGAAGTCGCCCCGGCCCTGCTGCGCGGCCGCAAGCGCCTGCAGCCGCGCGACCTGGCGGCATTGCCACTGCTGCAGCAAAGCACCCGCCCCGAGGCTTGGCGCCAATGGTTCGAGGCCATGGGCGTGGAAGCCCCGCTGGCGCTGTCCGGCCCGCGCTACGAGCTGTACTCCATGACCGCCGCCGCGGCGGCCGAAGGCCTGGGCCTGGCGCTGGTGCCGCGCCTGCTGATCGAACCCGAGCTGGCGCGCGGCGAGCTGGTGGTGGCCTGCCCGAAACCGCACAAGAGCGGGCGCGCCTATTGGCTGGTCACGCCCGAGCGCGGGGAGCCCCGCCCGGCGTTGGCGGCGTTTGCCGCCTGGCTGCATCAGGTGGCTCGCTGATCCGCCGCTTGACGCGCCGCGAAGTCAACATACCAGCCCAGGCAGCCCGGGTTGGCCATGGCGTCCTGGTTCACCACCTTCTCCAGCGGCTGGCCTAGCAGCAGCTTCTTGATCGGCAGCTCCTGCTTCTTGCCGGTGAGCGTGCGCGGGATCTCGGCCACCTGGTAAATCTCGTTCGGCACGAAACGCGGCGACAGCGCGGTCTTGATCGCATCATTGATCTTCGCCTGCATGGCGGCGTCCAGCGTGTGGCCTTCGCGCAGCACCACAAACAGCGGCATGTAGCTCTCGCGCCCCAGGTATTCCAGATCGACCACCATCGAGTCCAGCACCTCGGGCAGGCCCTCGACCGCACTGTAGAGCTCGCTGGTGCCCATGCGCAGGCCGTGGCGGTTGATGGTGGCGTCGCTGCGGCCGTAGATGATGCAGCCGCCCTGTGCCGTGATCTTCAGCCAGTCGCCATGGCGCCACACCGGCCCC
>CAZJKR010000219.1:0-2741 GCA_964546615.1 uncultured Curvibacter sp. | reverse complement strand
CACGCGCGACGACGGCAAGACCATCAGCACGCGCACCGGCCCCATGGCCGCCGGGCCGTCGCCACCGCCCGGCTGGCGACCATGCCCGGCCGGGTACATGTCGAAGTAGCTGCCCAGATACCGTTGGTTGTCACGGTCATTCCAGAAATACAGCGGCATGCTGGGAATGGGCTGCGTGCAAACGAGTTCGCCCACCGCATCCACCACCGGCTCGCCCTGCTCGTTCCACGCCTCCACCGCGCAGCCCAGCAGGCGGCGCTGCATCTGGCCCGGGATCTGCGGCAGCTCGCGGTGGCCGCCGATGAAGGCGCCGGCGAAATCGGTGCCGCCCGAGATGTTGCACCACCAGATGTCGCCCCCACGCTCCCCCACTGCGTGTGGGTCGCTGCCCCCCGAGGGGGCCGCATCCGCCTTGGGACGGCCCGGCAGCGGATGATCGTCGCCCCCATGCGCCCCGATTTTTCTGAACTGCTCCGTCCCCCACTTCTGCGCCTCCTCGCTCAATGGCGAGCCGGTACTGCCCAGTGCCCGTATCTGGCGCAGGCCGTCGATGCGCGTGAGGTCGACGCCGGCCTTCTGGCAGTTCGCATAGAAGGCCGCACCGGCACCGAAGAAAGTGGCGTGCACATCAGCGGCAAAACGCCACAGCGTGCGCCAGTCCGGCGCCACCCTGTGGCCGGCCGCATCCACCGTGCGGCCGCCCGGACTGCCGTCGAAGAGGCAGCAGGTGGTGCCGTTGAGCAGGCCGCTCATCTGCGCATTCCACATCACCCAGCCGGTGGTGCTGTACCAGTGGTAGCGCTCGCCCCAGGAATTGGGCGCGTAACTGCAGCCCACATCGTTGTGCAACGTCTTGAGCGCCAAGGCCACCAGCAGCGTGCCGCCATGACCGTGCACGATGGGCTTGGGCAGCCCGGTGGTACCGCTGGAGTAGACGATCCACAGCGGGTGGTCAAACGGCAGCCAGCGCGGCGTGAACGCCGCCGTTTCAGCGTCATTTCGGGCGGTAGCGCTCGTCCAGCCTGCCCAACCAGCTACTGTTTTTGTAGCATCCAGGTTGCCGTGCACGATCACGTGCTGCACGCTCGGCAGCGCGGCGCGCAGTTCGGCCACCACCTCGCGGCGATCGACGTCACGCCCGCCGTAGCGCACGCCGTCGCAGGCGATCAGCACCTTGGGTTCGATCTGCCGGAAGCGGTCCAGCACCGCCGCCGTGCCCATGTCGGGTGCGCAGATGCTCCACACGCCGCCGAGGCTGACCACGGCGAGGAAAGCCACCATGGCCTCAGGAATGTTGGGCAGGTAGGCCGCCACCCGGTCGCCCGGCTGCAGGCCCTGTGCCTGCAGGTGCAGGGCCAGCGAGGCCACCTGGCGCTGCAGCGCCGGCCAGCTCAGTTCGCGCGCCGGCAGGCCGGCTTCCAGGCTCTGCTCGTTGTGGCTGATGAGTGCCGGAAAACCCGCCGCATGCGCGGCCTCGACGTGGCGGAACACCTGCTGCGCATAGTTGACCTGCGCGCCCGGAAACCAGCGCGCGCCCGGCATCACGTTTTCTGCCAGCGCCGCGCTGTGTGGCGTGGGCGACTGCAGGTCGAAATAGTCCCAGATGCTCTGCCAGAAGGCATCCAGCTCGGTGGTGGACCAGCGCCACAGGGCGTCGTAGCTGTCGAATCGCAGGCCGCGCTGCGTTTGCAGCCAGTCTTGGTAGAGGCGGATCTGGGGAACGTAGGGAGCAACCATGTTTTCATCATGGCATGAACCCCTGCCCACCCACAGCCGCTCCTGTGACACCCGGGCTCCGGATTAACCCGTAGCGCCCTGTCGTATTTGATCCGGTTTGCAATTTCGTACGATTGTGCTAAATTGCGTTTCATGAGCCTGGACGCCAAGACTGCCAAGAGCGAACTGACCCGCGCTGCCATCGTCGGCGCCGGGGTCGACCTCGCGGCGGCCGAAGGGCTGGAGGCCCTGACACTGCAGGCGGTGGCCGATCGCATCGGCTTGTCCAAGAGCGGTGTGTTCTCCCGCGTCGGTTCGCGCGAGGCACTGCAGAAGGCGGTGGTGGTGGAGTTCGGTCGCCGCTTTCTGGCGGACGTGTTCGCACCCGCCATGCAAAAGCCCAAGGGCCTGCCGCGGCTGGACGAGGTCGTGCGCCGCTGGATCGCCCGCCTGAGCGTGCCGGAAGTGAGCAACAGCTGCATCTACATTCCCGGCGCTTTCGAACTCGACGACCGCGAGGGTGAGTTGCGCGCCCTGCTGCTGCAGGAGGTCACGCGCTGGCGCGCCGCGCTGCGCCGCACGGTGCTGCAAGCGGTGGAAGCCGGCCACCTGAAGCCCGACACCGAGCCGGAACAACTGGTGGGCGAACTCTACGGCTTGGCCATCGGCCTGCTGCATGACATGCGCTTTCTGCGCGATCCGGGCGCACCCGTGCGCGCCCTGTCCACCTGGCAGCGTCTGCTGAAGAGCTACCAGGCCTGAGCCGCCACCCCACCCACCGGCCTTGTTCACCATGACGCTTGTTCTGTCCCTTGACCCACCCATATTTCGCACAGTCGTGCGAAGAAAGGAGTCGTTATGTGGATCGTGTTTTCCGGCCTCGGCCTCTACCTGCTGATCCGCGGCGTGTTGGCCGCCTTCGCTTCGCTGCGCAACCTGCCGCGCAGCAATCGCGACTGGATCTTCTACTGACCCCGCCCGCACCGGGAGATGCCCATGACGACACCCGCCACCAGCCCCGCCCT
>CAZJKR010000218.1:0-4884 GCA_964546615.1 uncultured Curvibacter sp. | reverse complement strand
CCAGCTCGGCAACCTCGATTTCGTGGCGCGCGAGGTGGTCAGAGCCGAAGACATCGTCGACTACACGCGGCGCGAGAACGTGGTCGAGCGTCTGGTCAAGCGCTTTGGCGCTGCCATCGGCGAAGGCGCCGTCAAGGCGGCGCGCAACCTGCCGGCCTTCCACTGATCGGCCCGGATGGCGTACGACAGGCGGGCCCGCGCCGCCCGCCCGGTCTCAGCGCCCGATGGCAAAGACCGCCGGTGTGTCCTTGTCGAGTCCGTCCGCCTGTTGTTTCCAGCGTTGCGCACTGGCGCTGCGGTTGCGGGCCGTGGCCAGCGTCAGGCCGCTGCTCACGGCCAGCCGGGTGTCGGGTTTGAGGGTCTGCAGCAGCGCCTGCAGCAGTGCGGCGTTGCGGTAGGGGGTTTCGATGAACAGCTGGGTCTGGCCGGTCCTGAGCGCCAGCGCTTCCAGTTCGCGGATGCGCTGCACGCGGGCCACCCCGTCCTGCGGCAGGTAGCCGACGAAGGCGAAGCTCTGGCCCGACAGGCCGCTGGCCGCCAGCGCCAGCAGCAGCGAAACCGGGCCGACCAGCGGCACGACCTCCATTCCAAGTTCGTGCGCGGCGCGCACCACCGACGCGCCCGGATCGGCCACCGCCGGCATGCCGGCCTCGCTCAGCAGACCGATGTCGTGGCCGGCCAGGGCCGCGGCCAGCAGGTGCCGGGCGTCGAATGCGGACTGGCCCGCGCCGCCATGGTCACCCTTCTTGTGGACCTCGCGCGGCAGCTCCTGAATCTGCAGTGCCTGCAGTGGTTGCGCCAGCGGGTGTTCCTCGCCCACACGCTTGAGGTAGGCGCGCGCGGTCTTGGCGTTCTCGCACACCCAATGCTGCAACCGTGCCGCCACGGACAGCGTGCCTTGCGGCAGCACCTCGGTCAGCGGGGTCTGCGTGGTACAGCCGAAGTCCAGCGGTGCCGGCACCAGGTAGAGCTTGCCTTTTTCGGCATTCAAGGGCGAGTCTCCTGCGTTGGCAGCCATTGCAGGCCGGCAGCGCGCAACAGGCGGGCGGTGCGGATCAGCGGCAGGCCGACCAGGGCGGTGGGGTCGTCGTTCTCGATCGATTCGAGCAGCGTGATGCCCAGGCCTTCGCTCTTGGCGCTGCCGGCGCAGTCGTACGGCGTCTCGGCGCGCAGGTAGGCCTCGATCTCGGCATCGGTCAACTCACGGAACTTGACGCGCACCGGCGCCAGGTCGACTTCGGCGAAGCCGGTGTCCCGGCAGACCACGGCGACGGCGGTCTGGAACACCACGGTGCGCCCGCGCATCTGGCGCAACTGGGCCACGGCGCGCGCATGGTTGCCGGGCTTGCCCAGCGGCTGTCCGTCAAGGTCGGCAACCTGATCGGAGCCGATCACCAGCGCGGCGGGAAAACGTGCCGCCACGGTTTTCGCCTTGGCCAGGGCGAGCCGGCAGGCCAGCGCGTGCGGGGGCTCACCCGGCTGCGGGGTTTCATCGACGTCGGGTGCAGCCACGTCGAAGGACAGGCGCAGGCGTGCCAGCAGTTCGCGCCGGTAAGGCGAGGTGGAGCCCAGGATCAAGGGGCGGTTGGCAGATGGGGACATGGGGTAATTCTCTTACACTGCCGGCATGTCACATGAGTTTGTTGCCGTCCGGCTCGACGTCAAGGCCTTTGCCCAGGCGGGTGCCGTTCTCTCCGGGCAGGAGTCCCTGTCGCAGTACCCGCGCTTGCTGGAGGAAGCCGGCGCCCCTGGCGCTGGACGCCTCGTGCAGTGGCAGGCGCGCGGGGCGCAGCGGGTCGATGCCAGTGGTTTCGCACAGATCTGGCTGCATCTGACCGCCCAGGTCAGCCTGCCGCTGACCTGTCAACGCTGCCTGGGGCCGGTGGACGTGGTGCTGCAGGTCGACCGTGCCTTCCGTTTCGTCGTCAGCGAGGAGCAGGCCGAGGCCGAGGACGAGCAGGCGGAGGAGGATGTGCTGGCACTGAGCCGCGAATTCGACCTGCATGCGCTGATCGAGGACGAATTGCTGATGGAGTTGCCGCTGGTGCCGCGCCACGAGGTCTGCCCGACCGCGGTCAGGCTGGCGGTGCAGGATGCGGACTTCGAGGCCGCCGAGGCCGAGAGACCCAATCCGTTTGCCGCCCTGGCCGGCCTCAAGGGTGGCAAGTCCGGCTGAGGGCCTTCCGGGAAACTGGCGCAAAATCAACCAGTTAGGCTATAATGCAAGGCTTCGCGCAGACCCAACCTGTGCAGACCCACCAACCTTATCGAACAACCCCTGCCATGCGGCCTGTCGCGTGGCGCATGACCAGGAGCCGATCATGGCCGTTCAGCAAAACAAAAAGTCCCCGTCCAAGCGCGGTATGCACCGTTCGCACAACGCCCTGAATGTGCCCGGCATCGCCGTCGAGCCGACCACCGGCGAAACCCACCTGCGCCACCACATCAGCCCCAACGGCTTCTACCGTGGCCGCAAGGTGCTCAAGACCAAGTCCGAAGCCTGATCCGGTTCGACTTTCCAAGGCCCGACGCTACATCGCAGGTAGCTCGGGCCTTTGTCTTGATGCTGACCTTTGTCGGTTTCCATGCGCCTGATCGCGCTGCCTGCCCATGACCACAATCGCTGTTGACTGCATGGGGGGCGATCACGGCCCCCGCGTCACATTGGCGGCCTGCCGCCATTTCCTGGAAAACCATCCCGACGCCGAGCTGCTGCTGGTCGGCCTGCCCGACAGCCTGGGCGGCCTGAAGCACCCGCGCGCCCGCGTGGTTGCCGCCTCCGAAGTGGTGGGCATGGACGACCCGATCGAGGTCGCCCTGCGGCGCAAGAAGGATTCGTCCATGCGCGTGGCGATTGAGCAGGTCAAGGCCGGTGCCGCCCAGGCGGCCGTTTCGGCCGGCAACACCGGCGCGCTGATGGCGATTGCCCGTTATGTGCTCAAGACGTGCGAGGGGATCGATCGCCCGGCCATTGCCACCCAGCTGCCCAACGCCACCGGGGGCGCCACCACGGTGCTGGACCTGGGGGCCAATGTGGACTGCACGGCCGAGCACCTGCTGCAGTTTGCCGTCATGGGCTCGGCCCTGGTGTCGGTGCTGCGCGATGCGCCCAACCCGTCGGTCGGCTTGCTTAATATCGGCGAAGAAGTCATTAAAGGTAACGAAGTCATAAAAAAAGCCGGCGAACTTCTTCGATCTGCTGCCAACTCCGGTGATTTGAATTTCTACGGAAATGTCGAGGGCAACGACATTTTTAGAGGAACGACCGATATCGTGGTCTGCGATGGTTTTGTCGGCAATGTGGCGCTCAAGGCCAGCGAAGGCCTGGCATCGATGATCGGCGGATTCCTTAAACAGGGCTTTTCGCGCAATATATTTGCGAAAATTGCTGCCATCGTGGCGTATCCTGTTCTTTCTTCGTTGAAGAAGAAGATGGACTACCGTCGTTACAATGGCGCTGCGCTGCTCGGTCTGCGCGGCTTGGTGTTCAAGAGCCATGGCTCGGCCGACGAGCTGGCTTTTGAGCAGGCGCTGAACCGGGCGTATGATGCAGCCCGGAACAATCTGCTCGACCGGGTTCAAGCCCGGATTGCCCATGCCGCCCCCCTGCTGGCGGGCGTCATCGGCACCGAGTAACCGCTCGTGGCCTCTGGGCCGAAGGCGGGCCCCAACAAAGAACACGTGATGAGACCCTATTCCCGCATCATTGGTACCGGCAGCTATCTGCCGCCGCGCCGCCTGAGCAATGCCGACCTGGTGGCGCAACTGGCCGCCCAGGGCGTGGAAACCTCGGACGAATGGATCGTCGAACGCACCGGCATCCGGGCGCGCCACTTTGCTGATGATGGGGTCTGCAGCAGCGACCTGGCGCTGGAAGCCGCCCGGCGTGCGCTCGACGCCGCCAAGCTGCAGCCACAGGACATTGACCTGATCATTGTGGCCACTTCCACGCCGGACATGGTGTTCCCCTCCACCGCCTGCATCCTGCAGAACAAGCTGGGCGCCAACGGCTGCCCGGCTTTTGATGTGCAGGCGGTCTGCAGCGGCTTCGTTTATGCCCTGACGGTGGCTGACGCCATGATCAAGGCCGGCACCGCACGTCGCGCGCTGGTGATCGGTGCCGAAGTGTTCTCGCGCATCCTCGATTTCAAGGACCGAACCACCTGTGTGCTGTTCGGCGACGGCGCCGGCGCCGTGGTGCTGGAGGGGGCTGAGGAGCCCGGTATTCTGGCCAGCGACCTGCACGCCGATGGCAAGCACGTCGGCATCCTGTGTGTGCCGGGTCATGTGTCGGGCGGCAATGTGCTGGGTGACCCGGTTCTCAAGATGGATGGCCAGGCCGTCTTCAAGCTGGCGGTGGGGGTGCTGGAGGATTCCGCACGTGCTGCCTTGGCCAAGGCGGGCAAACAGGACAGCGACATCGACTGGCTGATTCCGCACCAGGCCAACATCCGCATCATGCAAAGCACCGCCAGGAAGCTCAAGGTGCCGCTGGAGAAGGTCATCGTGACCGTGGACCAGCATGGCAACACCTCGGCCGCCTCGATCCCGCTCGCGCTGGACGAAGGCGTGCGCAGCGGCCGCGTCAAGCCGGGTGAGCTGGTGCTGCTTGAAGGCGTGGGCGGCGGCTTCACCTGGGGTGCGGTGCTGCTGAAAATGTAGCATCAGGCGCTTATTCCATAAGGCTTTTTGCCTGATTTATTCAAAATTTTGACGAAGACGATGAAACCGTTTGCCTTTGTTTTTCCGGGTCAGGGCTCGCAGTCCGTCGGCATGCTTGACGCCTGGGGCGACCACCCGGTGGTAGCCGAGACCCTGAAGGAAGCGTCTGACGCCCTGGGTGAGGACGTGGCCAAGCTGATCAAGGAAGGCCCCAAGGAGGCC
>CAZJKR010000217.1:4334-4888 GCA_964546615.1 uncultured Curvibacter sp. | reverse complement strand
GCGCCCCATCATCTTCTTCTCGGTCTGGATGACCTTGAGATTGGCGTCGAAGGCGTAACCGGCGCTCTTCTGCTCCACCAGGTCACGGCTCAGGGCTTGCCCCTCCACCGGCGCGCGGCGCACGCTGGCGGACGTCCCGGCCGGCTCGGTGCTCTGCTGCGTCACCTCCTGGCGCCGGAACTTGTCGGTCTGCACGTTGGCGATGTTGTGCGCACTGGCACCCATGCGCGTCTGGGCGGCACCGAGTCCGGACTGGGCAATGCTGGAGGCAGAGTTCATGGCGATACCTGGGGAGCTATGGCCCTACTTTAACCAGCCCCCGCCCCGCCGGGGTCGGCATGTTTGTAACAATTCGTGCTTCGCCCACGCCGCGATAATGGCCGCCGCCTTCACCCCCCTGCCTGCCCACCTGTTTGCCGCTCGTTCCCGTATGAACCCGCCAGTCACCGCGCTCGAAGCCGCCCAGGCCCTGTTTGCCGAACTGCAACAGCAGGCCCAGGCGGCCGGTCTGACACTGCGCGCACCACCCCCGATTCCCACCACCTGCTGCGGGC
>CAZJKR010000217.1:0-4324 GCA_964546615.1 uncultured Curvibacter sp. | reverse complement strand
CCGCAGCGCCCCTCGCCCCTTATTGGGTCGGCGGGGCAGGCAGGGACACGGCGCCCAAGGGCTTGGGCTGCATGGGGAGCCAGTGGATCGCCAGCACGCTGGTGTGCGGGTAAAGCTGCATCGCCTTGTAGCTCGAACGGGCGTATTCGAAGGCCAGCGCCATCAACAGGCTCTTGCGCTGGTCTGGCGTCAGGGTCGTGGTCTGCTGGCTCTGACCCTGGGGTGTCTGCGTCGGCGCCAGCGCCGGCTTCTCCGCATGGTTGTTCAGCAACAGCCGCAGCGACTCGCAAGCGGACGTTGTCAGGCTGGCCGACGTACCGCTGGCCAGCAGGCTCAGGTCCTGCCTGGAACACAGCTCGGAACGCCCTTCGGTGCGCAGGATGGCAACGCCGATCACCATGCCGAAGGTGCGTGCATCGGGGCGTGCCCCCCGCTCCCGGGCCACACTGGCCAGCAGCGCCTTGACGTTCGGATCGATGGGCGAGTCGGCACCGTCGGCCAGGCAGTTGTCCAGGCCGGAAGCGACCTTGCTCATCAGGGCAAAGAGTTCGGCAAATGCAAACGTGGACTGCTGTGAACCCGGCGACTGGCTGACCCGCCAGCCACAACGGGCCAAGGCGGAGGTCAGGCTGTCGAGTTGCGCGCTTTTCATCGACACGTAGTAATACGTCCCCCGGCCGGCATCGAGCGAGGTGCGCTGAAACCCCACCTTGGCCACGGTGTCGCTCAGCACCCCCTGCAAACCGGGCCAGGCGGCCGGGGCCAGCCCCGCGGCGGCCATGGCGCTGCTCACCACTTCTGCCGGGTTGAAAGAGGCGCCGGCATCCAGCTTCTTCTCGACCGCGCCAGTGATGTCGGTTTTCACCTGCAGCTCGGTGGCGATCTTCGTTTCGGGCGCGCCGCTCAAGGGCAGGAACTCGATGTTGCCGTCCTGGGGGGCCTGCCAACGGATCTCCCCCTGGCCGTCTTTCTCGCCGGCACGGGCTACGAAGACACGCCCGATCCAGGACGGCAGGTGGTTGACGCTGGGGGCAAGCGCCTGGCCGGACAGCAGTGACTCGGCCTCGGCGGGAGAAACCTGCAGCCGATAGCGCGCCAGGTAGAAACCCTGCGCGTTCTCAGCCCGGGTAGGCGGCATGCAACCCGTATTGGGGTTGCGCGCCGATGCCAGCTCCTTGGAACAGATCTCGTCCGAGGAAAAGCGGACATTGCCCACATAGATGCTGCCGCAGCCGGCCAGCAGCGCCAGACTGGCACCCAGTCCAAGGTGATACCCGAAACGCACCCATTGCCGCATGACGACCTCCCGGTGAACGTGGTCTGCGCCAAGCGGCGGGGGCCGATGACGCGTGGCAGATCATAGGCAGCGTCCCCGCGTGCGTCAAACCACCAGCCGTCCCGGGCGCTCCATGCACGGCGGATGCGGTCAACCGAGGCGGGGGCTGACGCTGCGCCGCCCCGCTCCTGCTGGTCTGAAAAGGTTCAGAAAGGCCTACCGTGCGGCCTCAACCCTGCCCGAGGCGGCTCATGGCGCGAGCGACCTCGTGCGTCCCCTGGGCTGATCCGTTGGGCGGCACGGTTTCACCAGCGCGGTCGACCACCTCGGCCAGTTGTTCCTCCAGACGGGAATCGGCATCCTGGTCCAAGCCGATCCAGGCACCCTGCGTCAGGGTGATGTGCGCCGCCTCCACGCTGCCGGCGCCGGCGCACAGCGTGGTGCGCGTGGGCGCGGCCTCGCTGGCGAGTACCAGCATGGCGGGCACCACGGCTTCGGGTTGCAGCGCACGCAGCACCTCGGGGGTCATGATGTCTTCGGTCATGCGCGTGGCGGCGGTGGGTGCCAGGCAGTTGACGTGGATGTTGTGCTTGGCGCCTTCCAGGGCCAGGGTCTGCATCAGGCCCACCAGCGCCAGCTTGGCCGCACCGTAGTTGCTCTGACCGAAGTTGCCATACAGGCCGGTGGACGACGTCGTCATGACGATGCGGCCGTATTTCTGCTCGGTCATGATGGGCCACACCGCTTTCGTGCAATGCACCGCGCCCATCAGGTGCACGTCCAGCACCAGGCGGAAATCGGCCAGGTCCATCTTGGCAAAGGTCTTGTCGCGCAGGATGCCGGCGTTGTTGACCAGCACGTCCACCCGGCCCCAGGTGTCCATGGCCTGCTGCACCATGGCCTGCACGGCGGCGAAATCAGTCACCGAAGCGGCGTTGGCAATCGCCTCGCCGCCGGCGGCGCGGATCTCGTCCACCACCGCCTGCGCCGCCGTGGCGGAGCCGCCCGAGCCGTCGCGCGCGCCACCGAGGTCGTTGACCACCACCTTGGCGCCGCGCCGGGCCAGTGCCAGCGCATGCTGCTTGCCCAGGCCACCGCCGGCGCCGGTGACGATGGCCACGCGGCCCTTGAAATCGATCATGCTGTCTCCTTGGAAATGCAGTCGAGCTATGCTCGGACAGGGGCAAATCTTAAGCCAGCCCCTGTCACCATCCCGTCGCCTGACGGACAGCCTCATGGAACTGAACAAGGAAGTCGTCACCACCCCGCCCCGCGCCGCCGCCACCGTGGTGATGCTGCGCGATGCACCGGAAGGCCTGCAGGTGTTCCTGCTGCGGCGGCATGGCAACTCGGACGTGCTGGGTGGCGCCTACGTCTTCCCCGGCGGCAAGGTCGATGCGGGCGATGCCAGCCTGGCGCAACACCTGGACCAGGCCCCGTCGGCGCTGCATGCGGCGCTGGGCGAACCCGAACTCGATCTGCCGCAGGCCACCGGCTTTTATGTGGCGGCCCTGCGCGAGGCCTTCGAGGAATCGGGTGTGCTGTTTGCGGCCGGCGCCGATGCAGCGCAACAGCAGCAGGCCGCCGCCCTGTTGCGTGCAGGCCGCCCTTTTGACGCCGTGCTGGCCGAACTGGGGCTCCAGCTGGACACCCGCAGCGTGCTGCCCTGGTCGCGCTGGATCACGCCGCGCATGCCCTCGGTCAGCAACAAGCGCTTTGACACCCGCTTCTTCGTGGCGGCCGCACCGGCGGCCCAGACCGCGCGCCATGACGAGGTCGAAACCACCGCAAGCATCTGGCTGCCGCCCCGCACCGCCTTGCAGCAGTACTGGGCCGGCGAGATCGCCCTGGCACCGCCGCAGATCATGAGCCTGGCGCACCTGGCACGGCACGGCAGCGTGGCCGACGTGCTGGCCGAGGCGCGCAGCCGCCGCCCGCCGCTCATCCTGCCCGAACCGTTTGACGACGCCGGCACGCGGGTGATCTGCTATCCCGGCGACGCGCGCCACCCGGTGGCAGCGCGTGCCCTGCCCGGCCCGACGCGGCTGCATTTCCGCAACCGGCGCTTCGAGCCGGAGGGCGGTTTCGAAGGTCTGTTCAGCTGATCAGCTGTTGGCGCGGTGCTTGAGCCAGCGCATCAGGCCGCCCACCACGGGCAGCTTTTCGTACAGCTCCTCGGCCGCGTCCCAGTAGTCGCGGTGCCAGCCGATGCGGCCGTCCGCGGCAAGCCTGAGGTGGGTGGCGCCGTGGATGACCTGCGCCTGCTGCGGGTTGAAGCGGCGAAAGCGGAAGTGGAAGTCCCAGCTCAGCATGGCCTGGTCGCCGTCGACCACGCGCGCGGTGATGACGAAGCGCGGCGCGTGCAGGTGCTCGTACATGTGGCCGAAGATGCGGCTGATGGCCGGCACGCCGTGCACCTCGTTGAACGGATCCTTGAAGTAGGCGTCGTCGGCGTAGAACTCGGCAAAGCGGGTCACACTCTGCGGCGTCAGCGTTTCGAAGAAGGTGACGATGCGGTCGATGGCGTCGGACATGGCAGGGCTCGGTGGGGGTGCGGGCGATGACAGCTTACAGGCCGGTGAACCTGCGCACCAGCGGGAAGTAGAGACGATAGGGCAGCAGGCGCAGCAGCTTGAGCCAGCGGGTGAAGCGCTTGGGGTAGTGGATCTCGAAGTCACCGCGCGCCCAGCCGGCCAGCATGGCCTGCGCGGCCTGCGCGGGCGTGATGAGCGCCGGCATCTTGAACGCGTTCTGCGCCGTCAGCGGCGTCTCCACAAAACCCGGGTTGACCACGCTCACCCCCAGACCCAGCGGCTGCAGGTCGAGGTAGAGCGTCTCGGCCAGGTTGATGAGCGCCGCCTTGGTGGGGCCGTAGGCCAGGCTCTGCGGCAGGCCGCGAAAACCGGCCACGCTGCTGACAAGGCTGATGTGCCCGCTGCGCCGTGCCCGCAGCGCCGGCAGCACGGCGTCGAGCACATGGAGCGCGCCGACGTAATTGATGCGCTGGTGCGCCAGCATCTCCTTGAGGTCGTAGTCCTGCGCCCGCTG
>CAZJKR010000216.1:1410-4909 GCA_964546615.1 uncultured Curvibacter sp. | reverse complement strand
CGGCAATCCAGTCCGCGCTGTCGTTGAGGCAGGGGATGTAGTGGAACTGCTGGCCACCCGAGGTGAGGAAGGCCTCCTTGGCTTCCTGGGCGATCTCCTCCAGCGTCTCCAGGCAGTCGCTGGTGAAGCCGGGGCACACCACGTCCACGCGCTGCGTGCCGGCCTGGCCCAGTGCCTCGATGGTGGGCTCGGTATAGGGTTCGAGCCACTTGGCCTTGCCGAAGCGTGACTGGAAGGTCAGCTTGTACTGCTCGCGTGACAGGCCCAACTGCTCGGCCAGCAGCCGTGCGGTCTTGTGGCATTCGCAATGGTAGGTGTCGCCGAGCTTGAGCGTGCGTTCGGGCACGCCGTGAAAGCTCATCACCAGCTGGTCGGGCTGGCCGTGGGCCTGCCAGTAGGCACGGATGCGCTGCGCCAAAGCGGCGATGTAGCCGGCGTCGTCGTGGTAGCGGTTGACGAAACGCAGCTCGGGGATGGTGCGCACCTTGTCGGCCCAGTGGTACACGGCATCGAACACGCTGGCAGTGGTGGTGCCCGAGTACTGCGGGTAGGCCGGCAGCACCAGCACGCGGGTCGCGCCCTCCGCCTTGAGGGCATCGAGCTGGGCCGCCATCGACGGGTTGCCATAGCGCATGGCGTAACGCACGGTGACATGGTGGCCGTGCTGCTGCAGCCAGTCCTGCAGGGCGTGGGCCTGTTTCTCGGTCCAGACCTTGAGCGGGGAGCCTTCCGGCGTCCAGATACTGGCGTATTTGGCGGCCGACCTGGCCGGCCGCACGCGCAGGATGATGCCGTGCAGGATCAGCCACCAGACCGGCTTGGGGATCTCCACCACGCGGTGGTCACCGAGGAACTCCGCGAGGTAGCGGCGCAGCGCCGCCGGCGTGGGCGCATCGGGGGTGCCGAGGTTGCACAGCAGAATGGCCGTGGTCGGCGCCTGGCCATGGGTGTACGAAGGTTCTTTTTGAAATGCCATGCGCTATTCTCTCGCACCTATGCTGGCGACGGACAAGATCAGGGCAATCACCCTCGACCTCGATGACACGTTGTGGCCGATATGGCCGGTGATTGCGCGGGCCGAACAGGCACTGCAGGACTGGCTGCGGCCGCAGGCGCCGCGCACGGCCGACCTGCTGGCCGATGCCGAGCAGCGCCTGGCCCTGCGGCGCGAGGTGCTGCAAAGCCGACCCGAGATCGGCCATGACCTGCGCACGCTGCGCCAGTCGCTGATCCGCCTCGGCCTGCAGCGCAACGGCGAGGACATCCGCCTGGTGGAGCAGGCGTACGACGTCTTCATCGCCGAGCGCATGCGGGTCGATCTGTACGAGGATGCCCGCCCGGCGCTGGCCTGGTTGGCGGCGCGTTTCCCGCTGGTGGCGGTGTCCAACGGCAACGCCGATGTGCAGCGCATCGGCCTGGGTGAGTTCTTCCATGCGAACTTCAGTGCGCAGGAGTACGGCGTCGGCAAGCCGGATGTGCGCATTTTCCATGCCGCGGCGCAGGCCGCGGGGGTCGAGCCGCACGAGGTGCTGCATGTGGGCGACGACGCTGCGCTCGACGTGCTCGGCGGCCTGAATGCCGGCATGCAGACGGTCTGGGTCAACCGCACCAGCCACGACTGGCAGCACGATGACGTGCGGCCGCATGCCACGGTGAGCGACATGGCGCAGCTGTGCGAGCTGCTGCGGCAGGCGTCTGCCCGGCCGGAGGCCTGAGCGGGCCTCAGCGCTGCGGTTGCAATACCAGCGTGCTGCGCGTCTGGCTGGCCACGTCGGCCGGACTCAGGTACATCGGCTGGTAGCTGCCGGCCACATAGGCGGCGGCCTGGTCGTGATGGTGCGGATCGAACAGCACACCGCTTTGCCCTACCGGGTTGATGCCTTGCGCCCGGCCCGCATCGGCGAAATCGATCACGCGCCGGGTGGAGGGGCCATAACCCACGGCCCAGGGCGCCGGCCCGACGACATTGGCCAGGTTGTTGATCACCTCGCGGCCGCCTGGGGCTTCGAAGGGCCCGACATCGAACAGCAGGTTCAGGGGCTTTTGCTGGCCCAGCGGGTGGTTGTGGGTCAGCGTATGGGCCTTGCTCCAGAGCCAGCTGGCCGGGCTCTTGCCCAGCGTGGTGTGCAGGTGGTCGAGGGTGGCGCGCCAGGCCTGCTGCAGGATATCGCGCCGCGTCTCCGCCGCCGGCGTGTCGCGCCGGTCCCACCAGGGCGAGGCGACATCGGCCGTCAGGCGCGGCAGGGCATGGTCGAAGGCGCGCGTGCGCAGCAGATTGCGAAACAGCACCTCACCCAGCTCGTCGGCCATGGCCGCGCGTGCCAGTTCGTAGACGAACTGGTGGTACAGCGTGGGAGCGATGCTGAGCAGGCCATGGCTGCCGTCCCATTCGGCGAGCTGTTCGAGCAGGGCGCGTTCGGCCGGATCGATCACCACCGTGGCCAGTTCGGGGAACAAAGGCCGCAGCACGCGCGGGCCGTAGTCGGTGCGGGCGTCGAGCTGCAGTGACTGGTTGGCAGCCAGATCCCAGTCGCGGTCGGTTTCGCGCAGCAGCTGGTCGATCCGCTGGGCGCGGGCATGCAGGTTGTAGTAGCCCGGCACCGGCAGGCCGCTGCTGGGCGCCGGCTGGTGGTTGGCTGAGACGATGTAGCCGCGCGGCGGATTTTCTTCCTGCGGGTTGTCCTGGAAGCGGTAGTAGCCGGGCTTGTCGGCCTCGCCCCGGGCCGCATCGAGGATGAAGGTCGGGTTCACGCCGTCGGGGCGTTGCGGCAGCTTGGCGCTGGCCCACCAGCCGATGTCGCCGCTGGCATTGGCCCAGACGATGTTGAGGCCGGGGGCGTGGATCTTGCTTGAGGCGGCGCGCGCCTTGGCGCGGGTGTCGGCCCGGTTGAGTTCGTAGAAAGCGTCCAGGGTCAGGTTCTCGGTCGCCGACCAGGCCCACCACATGGCGATCGGCGTCTTGCCCAGGCTGTCGGCAAATGCCTCGTTGACAAGCGGGCCATGCGGTGAACGCCGCAGGGTGAGGTTGACCGCAGCAGCACCTTTGACGGCAATGGTTTCCGTGCGGCTTTGCAGCGCGACCCAACCGCCCTGATGCCAGACCTGGTCCGGGTTGGCCGGGTTGACCTTCTCGGCGATCAGGTCCAGGTCGTCGTTCTGGAACATGGTCAGGCTCCAGCCGAACCGGGTGTTGTGGCCGAGCAGGGCAAAGGGGTTGAGCGCCTGGTGGTGTCCGTAAAGCTCGAAGCCCGGCGCCTGCAGGTGGGCCTCGTACCAGACCGAAGGGGCGGCAAAGCTGATGTGGGGATCGCCTGCCAGCAGCGGCTTGCCGCTGGCGGTGCGTCCGCCCGAGATCACCCAGGCGTTGCTGCCTTCGAACTGCGGGACGCCGGCCAGTGCCAGGGCCTCGTCGCTGAGTTGCGCCAGGCGTCCCAGGCCCTGCCAGTCCTGTGGGGTCAGGCGCACCGCCGCGTCCGCTGTCAGCGTTGCCTCCGCCAGG
>CAZJKR010000216.1:0-1400 GCA_964546615.1 uncultured Curvibacter sp. | reverse complement strand
CCAGGGGGCCGACCACCCCCAGCGGATGCCATTCGAGATCGAAGGCTTTCAGGTAGTCCGCCCCGAGCTGGTCGCGTACGAAGGTCAGCACCGGCTCGGTGCGAAAGGCAGCGGCGAAGCTGTAGGCCAGGTAACCGGAGACGGCGATGGTGTCCACCGGCGTGAAGGGGCGGGGCTTGATGCCCAGAATTTCGAACTCCAGCGGCAAGGGCCGGCTGGCCTGGTACTGGTTGACGCCGTCGAGGTAGGCCGCCAGCGCACGCCATGCCGGGCTGCTGTGGTCGGCACGCGCCACTTCCACCTCGGCATGGGCGCGCAGGCCGAGGGTGCGAAACAGCCGGTCGGTGTCGAGCAGCTTGGGGCCGATGATTTCAGCCAGCTCACCGCGCGCCAGACGCCGCACCATTTCCATCTGGAACAGCCGGTCCTGGGCATGCACATAGCCCAGGGCACGGTAGAGGTCGGTTTCGTTCTGGGCCCGCAGGTGCGGCACGCCGCGCGCGTCATAGGCCACGCTGACCGGCGCCTGCAACTGCTGCAGGCTCAGGGTGCCGCTGCGCTGCGGCAGTTTGCTGCGCGCATGCCAGAAGAATGCCGCGGCCCCGGCGATCAAGGCCACGGTCAGCAGCACGGTCAGCAAGACGAGGGAAAACTTGAGAACGCGTTTCATCGGCCCCTGTCGGTTGATAGCAAAAGAGAGCCCGATTGTGCGGGAGTCATGGGCGGATGGCCGCACTCAATGCGGCAAGGGGTATTTATGCGGCTTGTTCTGTGAACCTGATCTGACATTTTCTGTCCCAGATCCAAAAAATAACAATTTTGGACACCCAAAATATCGCAAATCTGTCATTTTTGATACAAAATTCGATCATTGACCCTGTTAACATTTTTTAACATATGGGTCTGCACAAATAATTTCAAAAACTCGGGGTCGGTTGTGGCTGATCCCTTCATGGACTATTGCGTCATGCTTTATGCCCTGCGTCGTTCGGATGGTGCTGTCTCTGCCTTGTTCCGTGAATCACAGCCCGGAACCGAGCCTCTGGATGAAAGGCATCCGGAGGTGCTCAGCTTCCTTCAGAACAATGAAAAAGGCCAATCCTTTGGTGTGGCCGATGCCGAGTTCGTGCGGGTGATCGAGGACGTGATCGATACCTTGATTGCCAAGAATGTGATCCGTCATACCGACTTGCCGGTTGCTGCCCAGGAAAAACTCATTCATAGAAAAGGGCTGCGCAACCAAATCACGGGAGCCTTGAAACTGCTCGAATCGGACAAAAACATCCTGTGAGTACCAGCACGCCACCATCTCAGTCCTGGCGGGTTGCTGGGAGCAACCTGCGCAACGATCCGCTGCTGGACAGCCTGGTGGGGGTTGCCAGGCTGTTGGGCATCTCCAC
>CAZJKR010000215.1:2976-4913 GCA_964546615.1 uncultured Curvibacter sp. | reverse complement strand
CGCCTCAAGCGCATCACCGAGCCGGGGCAGCACGTGCTGAAAAGCATCGAGCTCATCATGCGCGAGATCGGCAACTTGAAGCGCATCGGTGAGCAGTTCAGCGCACAAGACAGCGGCACGCTCTCCATTGCCACCACCCACACCCAGGCGCGCTACGTGCTGCCCGAGCCGGTGGCCAAGCTGCGTGCGGCTTGGCCCAAGGTCAACCTCAGCCTGCACCAGGGCACACCCGACCAGGTGGCCCGCATGATCATCGACGAGGTGGCCGAGATCGGCATTGCAACCGAATCACTGTCCAACTACGACGAGCTCGTCACCCTGCCCTGTTACGAGTGGCAGCACATGCTGGTGCTGCCGGCCAGCCATCCACTGGCCAGCAAAGAGCGGCTGACACTGGAAGACATCGCGGCCGAACCGCTGGTCACCTACCATCCCACCTTCACCGGCCGCACCCGCATCGACCACGCCTTCGCCCAGCGCAAGCTGGAGCCGCGCATTGCGCTGGAAGCCATCGATTCGGACGTGATCACCACTTACGTCAAGCTCGGCATGGGCATCGGCATCGTGGCCGAAATGGCGGTGCGCGGCATGCCGGCACAGGCGTCAGACAGCGAGCTGGTGATCCGCCCGCTGGGCCACCTGTTCGGCCAGAACGTGACACGTGTGGCCTTCAAGCGTGGCGCCTATCTGCGCAACTTCGTCTACCAGTTTGCCGAGTTGCTGAGCGAGCGCCTGAGCCGCGACCTGGTGGCGCGCGCCATGACGGGCCATGTGGCTGACTATGAGCTGTAACCCCTCTGAGGCGCTGCGCGCCTTCCCCCCACTCATCCTGCGGTGGCGGGGGGACGCTCCCGGTGGCCCGGCTAAGCCGGTTCCACGGGCGCCCTGAGAAGGCCCTGATAGCTTTGCTTATCGTCTGAACATGAATACCAAAACACCTGCACTCCAAAGCCGCCTGCCGAACGTCGGCACCACGATCTTCACCGTCATGTCGGCGCTGGCAGCCGAAAAAGGCGCTGTGAACCTGGGCCAGGGCTTCCCCGATTTCGATTGCGATCCGCGCCTGGTCGATGCCGTGACCGACGCCATGAAGAAAGGGCTCAACCAGTACCCGCCCATGACCGGTGTGCCGGTGCTGCGCGAGGCGGTGGCGGCCAAGATCAGCGCGCTCTACGGCCATGCCTATGACGCCACCAGCGAGATCACCATCACCGCCGGCGCCACCCAGGCCATCTTGACGGCCATCCTCGCCATCGTCCACCCGGGTGACGAGGTGATCGTGCTGGAGCCCTGCTACGACAGCTACGTGCCCAACATCGAGCTGGCCGGCGGCGTGGTGGTGCGTGTGCCGCTGACGCCCGGCACCTTCCGGCCCGACTTCGACAAGATTGCCACCGCCATCACGCCCAGGACACGCGCCATCCTCATCAACAGCCCGCACAACCCCAGCGGCACGGTGTGGACGCGCGCAGAGATGCTCAAGCTGCAGGACCTGCTGGACCCGACCGACATCCTGCTGATCTCCGACGAGGTCTACGAGCACATGGTGTTCGACGGCCAGCAGCACGAAAGCGCGGCGCGTTTTCCCGGGCTGGCGGCGCGTGCCTTCATCGTCTCCAGCTTCGGCAAGACCTACCACGTGACGGGCTGGAAAGTCGGCTATGTGGCGGCGCCCGCGTCGCTGACGGCCGAGTTCCGCAAGGTGCACCAGTTCAACGTCTTCACCGTCAACACGCCGATGCAGTACGGTCTGGCCAGCTACATGGCCGACCCCAGGCCCTACCTGGACCTGCCGGCCTTCTACAGCGCCAAGCGCGACCTGTTCCGTGAAGGCCTGAAAAAAACCAAGTTCCGCATGCTGCCCGGCGAAGGCACCTACTTCCAGTGCGTCGACATCTCGGCGGTGAGTGAGCTGAGCGAGGCCGAATTCTGCCAAT
>CAZJKR010000215.1:0-2966 GCA_964546615.1 uncultured Curvibacter sp. | reverse complement strand
AATGGCTCACCACCGAAATCGGCGTGACCGCCATTCCGCTCTCGGCCTTCTACGGCAACGGCTTCGACCAGAAGGTGGTGCGCTTCTGCTTTGCCAAGAAGGACGAAACACTCCACACGGCGCTGGAGCGGCTGGCCAGGTTATGACAAAAGACCCGCGCCAGTTGCCGAGCCTGCTGCTGGTGATGCTGCAGTTCGGCCTGCTGGCCGTGCTGGCCGCCCTGGCGGTGCCCGCTGTCTTGGTACTGGCCATTCCCATGCTGGCCTGGGGACTGGCCGCCGCGGCCGTGCTGCTGGCGGTCTGGGCGCTGGGTTGCAACCGGCTGGGCAACTTCAACATCCGCCCCATCCCCAAGGCCGACGGCGTGCTGGTGACGCACGGCCCCTACCGCTGGATGCGCCACCCCATGTACACCGCCTTCCTGCTCGGTGCCGCCGCGCTGGCCTGGACGGCGGGCCTGCTGCTGGCTTGGCTGGCCTGGTGCGTGTTGTTGGCCGTGCTGGTCATCAAGGCCACGCTGGAAGAACGCTGGATGCGTGAGCAGCACCGCAGTTATGCCGACTACAGCGCGCAGACCAAGCGCTTCATGCCCTGGATTTACTGATCAGCACTGGATCGGGTTGCGGCAGAACTTCTCCAGCTCCCGCACCGCCGCCTTGCCGGCCACAGCGTTCCTGGCCTTGGGCCCCACGTCCAGGCTGAGCTTGAACTCGTATTTGCGAAAGAACTCGTCGAACAGCTCGCCGCCCAGCGTGGCATAGGCCGTCAGCGTATCGGCCTTGGGGTCGTGCTCCAGCAGCACGGCGCACAGCGGTTGTTCGGCCGGGCCGTTCATCACGCGCGCGCCCTGCGCCGGGTCGTACTGGCTGTGTTCGGCGCAGCAGTGGATCAGGTTGTCGGCCACGCCCTTTTTGGCCTTGCTCTTGCGAAAGCTGATGAAGCTCACCTGCTGCGTGGGGTAGACCAGCTGGTGCGCACAGATGGCGCTGAAGGCCACGATGTTGCGCTGCGGCCCCACCCCGCCGGGCCAGACGTAGCTGTCCTTGGCCTTGGTACTGAGGGGCTGCGGCACGGCGGGTTTGCCCAGGTTCAGCAGGAAAACCGGCGTGGCCTCGAAGGGGTAGTGGAAGACGTAGTTGGTCTGGGCCTTGAGCTGGCTGGCGCGGATCGGGTCGCCCAGTTCGTCGGTGAGCAGTGCACGGGCGTAAGCCTTGGGACGGGCGTCGGCCGCCAGCGTCGGCATGGCCATGGCACTCGTCAGACATGCGACGCCTGCCGAGCAGGATTCAACAAAGCGGCGACGGTCCATGCGGCACACTCCTGGGTCTGAGCCTTGGCGACACACCCAATTTAGCGAGGGGCCGTGCAGGCGTCAAGCCGGCGGCGCGGGCGGTCTGAGCGGGCGCTGGGCCGGCAGCAGCCGCAGCAGTTGCAGCTCGGCCAGCGAGCCATAGAGCGGTGCGCTGATCAGCTTGGAGATGCCGCTGGAGATCAGTGCGCAGGCCATCAGGCTGAGCACCAGCGCGTGGCCATCGACCATTTCCATCACGATGATGAAGGCCGTCATCGGCGCCTGGGTGACGGCGGCCAGAAAGCCGACCATGCCCAGGGCAATCAGCGTACTGGCGTGGGCCGGCTGGGTGACGGCGGCAATGTCGTTGCCCAAGGCGCCGCCGATGGCCAGCGAGGGGGCGAAGATGCCGGCCGGCACGCCGGCCCAGGTGGTGATCCAGGTGGCAAGAAACTTCAAGGGCACGTACAGCGCAGAGCCCGCCTCGGCCGCGCCGTCCAGGATGGCACGCGTGTGCTGGTAGCCGCTGCCGAAGGTGGCCCCGGCACTGACCACACCGATCACCGCCACCGCCAGGCCG
This sequence comes from uncultured Curvibacter sp., assembly GCA_964546615.1. Lineage (GTDB taxonomy): Bacteria > Pseudomonadota > Gammaproteobacteria > Burkholderiales > Burkholderiaceae_C > Hylemonella. Next base: position 1,095 of record CAZJKR010000215.1, on the reverse strand, counting down.
CAGGCCGCCGCGAACCGCACCGGGTGGCGCTGACGCATGCGGGAGAACCAGTCACGCGACTGGCCGGAGAGCGACACCACCAGCAGGCGTGCAAACAGCCCGCCGGCCAGGCCGCAGCATACCGCCACCAGCAGCCCGGGGCCGAGCAGCGACAGGTCGACGGGGTTGACGCGGATCACGCCGAAATAGGTCGTATTGCCGTAGACCGAGACGGCCATCAGTCCGGCCAGCACGATGGCCGCCATGAGCAGGCCGTTGTTGCGCTGCTCCGGCCGGCGCGACAGCTCCTCGATGGCAAACATGATGCCGCCCAGCGGCGTGTTGAAGGCCGCCGCAATGCCGGCCGCACCGCCGGCCACCAGCAGGCCATGGTCCGAGATGCCGCTGTTGTGCGGCAGCCAGCGCCGTGCGCTGTGCATCACCCCGGCGGCGATCTGGACCGAAGGGCCTTCGCGCCCGAGCGACAGCCCGGCCAGCAGGCCCCACGCCGTCAGCACGATCTTGGCAACGGCCAGCCGTAGGGAGACGAAGGCATCACGCAGGGAAGACGACAGCCCCGGCGTGAGCGCTGCCATGACCTGCGGAATGCCCGAGCCCGCGGCGCCGGGCACATAACGGCGCGTGAGCCAGACGATGGCCGCGGTGCACAGCGGCGTCCAGAGCAAGGGTGCCCACCATTGCCACTGCTGCAGCGTATGAAAATGTTCCAGCGCCAGCTCGCTCAACCAGGTGAAGCCCACCACGGTGAGGCCTGACAAGGCCGCAAAAGCCAGCACCACGCCCCGGTTCAGCCACAGACGCCCGTCGTACAACTCCTTGCGGAAGGTGTGCTGGACGTCCGGATGGGATCGCATGCGAGGGGCTTCTTTCAACGCGGGCGGTTGCTGTCACTGACGCGGCCATCATACAGGCCCCGCTTGCGGCATGCCGCCGGGTTCAGCTGTTGAGCTGACCCCAGGCCTTCTCTAGCCGCTTGACGCTCACCGGCTGCGGCGTACGCAGCTCCTGGGCGAAAAAGCTCACGCGCAGCTCCTCCAGCAGCCAGCGGAATTCCTGCAGGCGCTCGTCCATCACGCCCTTGCGTTCGGCCACCAG
>CAZJKR010000214.1:4405-4918 GCA_964546615.1 uncultured Curvibacter sp. | reverse complement strand
GCGTCAACAGGGAGTCCAGGTTGCGGATGCTCATGGGCGTCAAACCTTTGCTGTGTTGGCCCGACTGTACCCGGGTGCCGTGTCCGGCCCATGACACGCCCCCAGACAGCTGCCCCGGCAGGACCTGCCGGGGCAGCAGGGCGACGCCTCAGAAGCTGATCTGCAGACCGGCCTTGAGGCTGCGGCCCGGCAGCGGCGCCTTGCCCACCTTGGTCTGTGTCAGGATGGAACTGGCGGAGTAGGCGAGCGTGTCGCCAATGTTGTCCAGGCGCGCGTACCACAGCAGGTTCGACTTGCCCGCGCGTGCGCGGTAGGTCAGCGCCGCGTTCCACAGCGAGTAGCCGCCGGTGGCGCGCTGGCCGTCGGGCACGCGGTCCTGGGCCGCGACCTGGTCGACCCCGAGACGCGCACCCCACGGCCCGGTCGACCACAGCAGCGTGGCCCCCAGGCGCATCGGCGCGATGCGCGGCAGCGGCTGGCCGAAAGTTTCGAGACCGCGCTGACGCATGCCGA
>CAZJKR010000214.1:2634-4395 GCA_964546615.1 uncultured Curvibacter sp. | reverse complement strand
TCGGCGCGCACCGCATCGGCACGCAGCGCCAGGTCGAGCTTGTGACCGCCTTCGAGCAAACGGATGTTGCCACTGGCTTCGAAGCCGGTGAAACGCGCTTGCACCTGGGCGTAGCTGTACTGCGGCGGCGAGGTCGTCAGATCGGTACCTTCGAGCGCGATGTAGTTGCTGAACTGGTGCTGGAACAGCTGCAGACGCGCACGATGTGCGCCCCGCTTCCAGGCCGCGCCGACATCCAGGTTGGTCGAGCGCTCCTTGTCCAGGTTGGCATTGCCGATCTCCTCGACATTGGTGGCCACGTGCTCGCCGTTGGCGAACAGCTCGTAGTCGCGCGGTGCGCGTTCGTTCCATGACAGGTTGGACGTGAGCTGCCACTCGGGCGCCACGTTCCACAGTGCGCCCAGCGCGTAGCTGCCCGGATTGAAGTTGCGCGTGCCTGGCGTGAAGCGGGCCACACCCGGGGTGCCGAAGGACTCCACCTGCACCGACTCCAGCCGCGCCCCGGCACTGAGCTTGCCCCAGGCGGTGGCCAGTTCCTCGTGCACAAAGGCGGCGCTCTGGCGCGTACGGCTGTAGGGCGCGTAGGCCTCGTCGCCGTCGGCGGAGAACTCGCTGTCTTCCAGCTGCAGGCCGATCACGCCGTCGAGCGCGCCGAGCCTGGCATGGCGCGCCTGCAGGCGCAGGTCGTTGCCCAGGGTCTTGAACTGGGTGCCGGGCACAGCGACATTGAACTCGGTATGGCGGTAGTCGTTGCGGCTGAACTGGGCCTTGAGGCTTTGCAGCACACCGCCGAGCTCACGCACCTCGCCTTCCAGGGCCAGACGGCTCGAACGCATGCGGATGCTGACCTCGTCCTCGGCCACCGTGCCGTAGTTCGTGTCGTAGGTCGACAGCGAGGCACCCAGGTAGCCCCGGTCGAAGAACAGCGAGCCGCCGAGGGAGCCGCCCCAGGTCTGGCTGGCGGAGTTGCAGATGCGGCGCGCCGTGCTGGTGACGCCTCCGCGGGTGCACGACAGATCGGCCGGCGCGCTGACGTCCTGCGTGTTGCGCGACATCACGTCGGCGTGCAGGGCATAACGGTCGGTGCCGGCATCGAGGATGACGACGCCGCTTTGCTCGCGGTTGCCGCTGGCCAGACCCAGGTCGGCCTTGCCGGCCACGCCACCTTGGGCGCCGAACAGGGCTTCGCGATGGATACGGCTGTCGATCACGTTGACCACGCCGCCCACGGCGCTGCCGCCGTACTGCAGCACGCCCGGGCCGCGCAGCACCTCGACGCGCTCGATCAGCAGCGGGTCGAGCGTGACCGCGTGGTCATAACTCAGGCTGGAGGCGTCGTGCGTCGCGCTGCCGTTGTTCAGGATGCGGATGCGGTCGCCGTCCAGGCCGCGGATGACCGGGCGACTCGCGTTGGGGCCGAAATAGGTGCTGCTGACACCGGGCGTGCCGTCCAGCGTCTCGCCCAGCGTGGACTTGGCGCGCAGCAGCAGATCGTCGCCGGCATACTGCTCGGCCGGTGCGATCAGCTCGTTGGCGCCGAGCGGGTTGCCGGTCACCACCACCGAGGGCAGCGTGGCGGCATCGTCGTGCGCGAACGCACTGGCGCCGGCGAGCAGGGCCAGAACGGCGGTGAGCGTCGGAACGAGGGAAAAGGCCGGGGCAGCGACAGCCGCGCCGTACCGTACAGAATTTTTGTTCATGGCAGGTTCGTTGAATCGGAAAAACAGGCGCACCGGCGACCACTCGGTCGACCGGACGCAC
>CAZJKR010000214.1:1832-2624 GCA_964546615.1 uncultured Curvibacter sp. | reverse complement strand
GATTCAGCGAACCGCAGGCGGGGCGCGTGCTTCGAAAGGCGAACCCGCGGCAGGCCGCAGGCGGGGGCGCATCGCGCGGCAGAACCACGCTGGCGCCGCCTGCGCCAGCGCCAGGGCGGGCACGGCCGACAGCGCATCGGCCTGCCCGAGCTGGTCGTACAGGCGGCAGTCCGACCCGGCATCGCTGCCGGAGGACTGCAGGTGCGACAGCAGATCATGGCCATGGTCATGGCCCGTCCCGCCCGGGCTGTGCAGCACTGTTGTGGCCGCCCCGGCGAGGGGGGCATGCAGCACGCGGTGCGCCTGCCCCAGCAGTTGCGCCCACAGCAAGGCGAACGCCAGCAGCAGCACCGGCAGGAAGGCCGGGCGCTGGCGAGTCAGAGGAAAAGCGGGACGGAACAGGGGCATGGCGGCAGGCAGCGAGTGTAAGCCCGGCGGTTATTTCACCGGCACGGCATCCGTGATGCGGTAGTACAGACCGTAGCTGTCGTCGTGCAGCACCGAGAAGCGGCCCTCCACCACCACCGGCTCCAGACCGTACTTCACCGGCGTCCGGGTCCGGACCTCGATCATGCTCTCCGGTCCGCCGGGCACGCAGAAAGAGCAGGTCATGGGCACCGAGGTCAGCAGAAAATGGCGCTGCCGCTCACCCGGCTCCAGCGGCATCATGAAACCCTGCACCCGCTGCATCTTCTGGTCCAGCGCCTGCACCGCCGGCGGAAACACCGGGCGCACGCGGTTCTTCTCCACCCGGGTCTTGACGGTGGTCAGCAGTGACCAGGGCAGCACGTC
>CAZJKR010000214.1:0-1822 GCA_964546615.1 uncultured Curvibacter sp. | reverse complement strand
CCTGAGCGGCGGGAACGGGCTGTCGGGGCTGTGCACGCCGGCACCGCTGCCGGGCGCCACACCCTGCACCCCCGGCAGGGGCGAGCTCAGCTGGGCCTGCGCCGCCAGGCCGGCCAGCAGCAGCACACCCGCGACGACAGCCTTAATGCTCATGTTTCATGCCGCAGTACTTGCCGATGGCCAGGCCTTTGCAAGCGGCCTGCAGCTCCTTCTGGCAGACATCGTGCTTCTTGCCCGACGCCAGGCACTGAGCCGCCGCCTCATGGGCTGCAGCCATGGCGCGGTGGCGTTCAATGTCCTTGGCCACGGCCTTGGCGTCATCCGCCACGGCCGGGGCGGCCAGCCACACGGCCAGGAAAACAAGCGAGATCAGTTTTTTCATCGTCATTACCTCGAATTCAACAATTGTCCGGCTTCCACCCGGTAGGCGCTCAGCGTCGGCAGCAAAGCCGCCAACCCTGCCACGCCTACGGCGATCACCGGCACCCAGATTTCCTCGTCGACCCACAGCCAAGCGGTGAAAACGAGCGATTTTTCGCCCTGCAACAAAAAGCCTAGCAGAGCTGTCAAGAGGTGGCCGCCGGCCAGGCCAAGCAGCGAGGCCAGCACGGCCAACCACAGCGCCTCGCACAGCAGCAAGGCTGCCACCTTGGCCGGGCTGGCGCCCAGCATGCGCAGCATGGCCAGATCGGGCGCGCGCTCGCGCACCGCGTTCCACAACGCGATGAACACGCTCAAGGCCGCCGTCAGCAGCAGCACGGCACCGAAGCCGCGCAGCACGTCGGCCCCGACGCCCACCATGCGCAGCAGGCGGGTGATTTCCACCGCCGGCGCGGCCGCCTGCATCGAGGTGGCACTGTTCACATAGCGCGGGAAGGTCACCGCGGCCAGCGGGCTGCGGTACTGGATCAGGGCCAGGGTGATCTCACGCTCCTCCTCCATGGCACGACGCTCCTCCTCATCCTGCGCATGGCTCACTTCATGCAGCTGCCAGACCGATTCGGTGGCGGTCAGCACCAGCCGGTCCAGCACGCAGCCACAGGGCGCCAGCACGCCGCTCACCTGGTAGGGCACGTCGGCGTGCACATCGCCGCCCTCACCCAGGCCGTGGGCGCCGGCAAAAAGGTCGCCCGGCTTCAGGCCGGTGGCCTGCGCCACCTGCGTGCCCAGCACGGCTTCCATGGGCTGGGCCCACCAGCGCCCTTGCGCCAGCGTGGCACCGTAGTGGGCCGGGTAGTCGGGCGTGGTGCCGACAATGCGGAAACCGCGCAGGCTGTCGCCCAGGCTCAGCGGAATCAGCCGCGCCACGCGGGCGTCGCGCGCCAGCGCCTGCACCTCGGCCAGCGGAATGTTGCCGGGCGGCACGTCGAGGTGGAACACACCGGCCAGGATCAGCTGCATCGGGCTGCCCTTGGCACCGACCACGGCGTCGATGCCGGCCAGGTCGCGCTCGAAGGCGCGGTCGATCTGTGCGCGCGTCAGCAGCACGAAGGTGATGGCGGCCAGCCCGAGCGAGAGCAGCAGCAGGTTGAGGCTCGCCGCCAGCGGGCGTGAGAACAGGTAGCGCAGCGACAATGCTATTGTTTTCATAGCTGTTGACGCCCTTCTGACGGGCCCCCCCCCCCATTTTGATCATCAAGATCGAGCCACTGCGCCGCCGGCAGCGCCTGCCGCACGCGCGCGTCGTGGGTGGCGATCACCAGCGTGGCGCCGCAGCGCTGCGCCGTGACCTGCAAGAGCGCCAACGCGTCCTGCGCCGCGACGTCGTCCAGGCTGGCGGTGGGTTCGTCGGCCAGGATCACCTTCGGCTGCAGCAGCACGG
>CAZJKR010000213.1:0-5014 GCA_964546615.1 uncultured Curvibacter sp. | reverse complement strand
AGGCACCGGGCGTGGTGATCGTCGGCGCCGGCCGCGCCGGCTGGCAGCTGGCCGAGACGCTGCGTGCCCTGGACGCCGCGCTGCCGATCACGCTGGTGACCGCCTGCGCCGGTGACGTCTATGACAAGCCGCTGCTGTCGGTGGCCGTGGCACGGCAGTTGGAGACCCAGAAGCTGGTGCGCGAGACCGGCGTCGCCGCCGCGCAGCGCCTGAACGTGCGCCTGCTGGCGCACACCCACGCCATCCGCATCTGCGCCGACACGCAGCAGCTGCGCACCACACGCGGCACGCTGCCCTACCAGCACCTGGTGCTGGCGCACGGCGCGCAGCCCGCGCTGCCGCCCAGCCTGCCGGCCGCATTGTGCTGGCGCGTCAACCACCTGGGTGCCTACCTGCAGTTGCGCGCCGCGCTGGGTGACACCCCCAAGGAGGTGTTGATCGTCGGCGCCGGCCTGGTGGGCAGCGAGCTGGCCAACGACCTGGCGCTGGGCGGCCACCGTATCACGCTGCTGGACACTCAGCCGGAGCCGCTGGCGCGCTGGCACGACGCTCAGGCCGGCACGCAGGTGCTGCAGGCTTGGCAGGACTTGCCGATCCGTTTTGTCGGTGGTGTGCGGGTAGCGCAACTGAGCCGGCTGGACGGCCGCTACTACCTCACCACCGAGTGCGGCCAGAACTTCCTGGCCGACCAGGTGATCGCCGCCACCGGTTTGCAAACGCCCACCCGGCTGGCGCACAGCGCCGGCCTGGCTTGGCGCAATGGCATCGAGGTCGAGCCGGCCACGCTGCGCACCAGCGACCCGCGCATCCACGCCTTGGGTGACTGCATCACCGTGGACGGCCAGGCCAGCCGCTACATCGAACCGATTGCACGCCAGGCGCGCACCATCGCCGCCGACATCTGCGGCTGCACGCCGGCGCCCTACGAGGCCCGGCCGGCCACGGTGCGGGTGAAGACGACCTCGCTGCCGCTGACGCTGCACTGAGCCGTATGTCGACCTTCGACCTCTACGGCTTCTGGCGCACCTCAGCCACCTACCGCGTGCGCGTGGCGCTGGCCATGAAAGGGCTGACGGCGCACGAGCACATCGTCAACCTCGACGCAGGCGAACAGCACACGCTGGCCTACCGCGCGCTCAATCCGCTGGGCGGCATTCCGACGCTGGTGGAGCCCGGCCATGCGCCGCTGACACAGTCGCTCGCCATTCTGGAGTTCCTGGAAGAGACACAGCCCGAACCGCCGCTGCTGCCGTCCGACCGGCACGGCCGCGCGCGGGTGCGCGCACTGGCGGGCATGCTGGCGGTGGACACGCACCCGCTGATCACGCCGAGGGTGAAGAAGTACCTCATGACGCAGGGCCGCTTCGACGACGCCGACTGGCGCGCCTGGCAGACGCACTGGTTCGGCACCGGGCTGCGTGCGGTGGAGCAGCGGCTGGCCAGCGAAGCGGCCACCGGTCTGTACTGCCACGGTGATGCGCCGACGCTGGCCGACATCTGCCTGGCCAGCGTGATGGCGGTGATGCAGGTGTTCCAGATCGAGGTGCGCGACATCCCGACCATCGAGCGCATCGTGGCGCGCTGCCAGACGCTGGAGCCCTTTGCCCGCGCCCACCCGCGCCGCCAGCCGGGTGCGCCGGCGGCCTGCGCGGCCGCGGCAAAGAAACTTCAGACCAGCAACTTGCGGATGCGCGCGGACACCAGGTCGATCACGCTGACGGTGACGATGATGATCAGCATCACCGCGCTGGTTTCGGCGTACTGGAAGCCGCGGATGATCTCCCACAGCACGACACCAATGCCACCGGCACCCACCATGCCCACCACCGAAGCCGAGCGCACGTTGGATTCGAAACGGTAGAGCGTGTACGAGATCCACAGCGGCATGACCTGCGGGATGACGCCGTAGATGATTTCGTGCAGTGCGCTGGCACCGGTGGCGCGGATGCCCTCCACCGGCTGCGGGTCGATGGCCTCCACCGCCTCGGAGAACAGCTTGGCCAGGATGCCAGCGGTGTGGATCCACAAGGCCAGCACGCCGGCAAACGGCCCCAGGCCGACGGCGACGACGAACAGCATGGCAAACACCATCTCGTTGATGGCGCGGCAGGCGTCCATCAGACGGCGCACCGGCTGGTAGACCCACCACGGCACGATGTTCGACGAGGCCAGCAGGCCCATGGGCACGGCGGTGATCACGGCCAGCGCCGTACCCCACAACGCGATCTGCAGCGTGACCAGCATCTCCTGCACGTACAGCTGCCACTGGCTGAAGTTGGGCGGGAAAAACTCGGCCGCGTAGGCGGCCATGTTGCCGCCGTCGCGCCAGAGCTCGAGCGGGCGCATGTCGGCGCCGCGCCACGAGGCCGCCAGCAACAGCAGCAGCAGGCCCCAGGTAACGTACCAGCCCAGGCTGCGCTTGAGCGCCACCGGCGTCGGCAAGGCGGCGCTCATTTCAGGGCGGCCAGCTTCTTGTCGATGTCGGCCAGGCGGTTCATCCTGTCGGCTTCGCTCAGGGTCGTGTCAGCCTCCACCTTGTTGCGCTGGCCAAACAGGTCGAGCTGGCGGATCGGGATCAGCTGGGCGTTGGTCGATTCCTTGAAGCCTGCCAGCTTGGAGATCTTCATGATGATCGCCTTCTCACGCGCATCGGTCTTGCCGTAGTTGTAGAAGAAGTTGCGCAGCTTGGTCTTGGTAGCTTCGGGCAGGTCCTTGCGCATCACCAGCGGGTCGAGCGGGATCAGCGGCGAGGTCCAGACGATCTTGATGTCCTTGAACTTGTCGGGGTAGCGCTGCTGGATCTTTTCCAGGTTCTCGCTGTTGTTGGTGGCCACGTCAACCTGCTTGTTGGCCACGGCCAAGGCGTTGGTTTCGTGGTTGGCGTTGCGCACGACCTTGAAATGGGTCTTGGGGTCGATCTTGTGTTGCGCGAACACGTAGTAGCCCGGCACCAGGAAGCCGGAGGTGGAGTTGGGGTCGCCGTTGCCGAAGCTGTAGCTCTTGCCGTTCTTCAGCACGTCGTCCAGGGTGTTGAGCGGGCTGTCCTTGTGCACGATCAGGTGCGAGTAGTAGCCCTGGGTACCGTCGGCGTTGACCATCTGCGCGAACACCTCGCCGCTGGCGCGGTCGACCGCCTCGATGGCCGACTTGTTGCCGAACCAGCCCAGGTGCACCTTGTTGAAGCGCATGCCTTCGATGATGCCGGCATAGTCGGGCGCGAAGAAGGCCTTGACCGGCAGACCGGTCTGCTTGGCCATGTCGGCCAGCAGCGGGTCCCAGTCTGCCTTGAGGTTCTGGGTCGATTCGGTGGAAATGATGCCGAAGACGATGTCTTGCGCCATGGCGCCGGTCAGGGACAGGCCGAGGGTCAGGCCGGCCAGTGCTTTCTTGATCATGATGAGTGCTCCAGAGGAAGGGAAAGGATCAGGCGGCCTGCGCCACCGGGACTTGCCAGGCGGGTGCCGGCGTATGAGAAACGGGCATGGCGGGCGCCTGCGCTGCGGCATGGTCTGCCAGCAACTCGTCGGCCTGCACGCCGTAGAGCTCGCGCAGCAGCTGCGGCGTGAGCGCGGCGGAGGGGCCGTCGTAGACCACCTGGCCCTGGTGCAGCGCCACCACGCGGGGGCAGTACTTCATGGCCATGTCGACCTGGTGCAACGACACGATGATGGTGCTGCGGTCTTCACGGTTGATGCGCGCCAGGGTGTCCATCACCTTGCGCGACGATTCGGGGTCGAGCGAGGCGATCGGCTCGTCGGCCAGCACCACGCGGGCACCCTGCACCAGCGTGCGGGCGATGGCGGCGCGCTGCTGCTGGCCGCCGGAGAGGGTGGAGGCGCGCTGCGCGTGGCATTCCGCGATGCCCACCCGCGCCAATGCGTCCAGCGCCACACTGCGCTCCTGCGCATTGAACCAGCGCAGCCAGCTGCGCCAGCCGGGGGTGCGGTGCAGCAGGCCCACCAGCACGTTCAGCAGCACCGGCAGGCGGTCCACCAGGTTGAACTGCTGGAACACGAAACCGACCTGCGCGCGTACCTTGCGGATGTCGCGGTGGATGCGGCCGCCCTGCTGCACGCAGCAGCCGTGGATTTCGATCAGCGACTCGCTGGCGCCGTCGGCGGCCACCAGGCCGGCGACATGACGCAGCAGGGTGGACTTGCCGGAGCCGGAAGCGCCGATCAGCGCCACCATCTCGCCCGGCTGCACGCTGAGATTGATGTCGCGCAACGCATGTTTGCCGTTGGCAAAGTGCTTGTTGAGCTGACGGATATGGAGTGCGTGGTTCATGGACATTCCTCAAGTCGTCTAGACATCTCAGTGTGGAATCCGCTTGTGACAGGGTTTTGACAGTTGCAGGGCATTTGCGTGTCGCCGCGCGTGCTGCTCAAAGGCCGTCGCGCGCGCCATACAGCGCCAGGAAGCGCCGCACGTCGCTCATGGCCGGCAGGCGCTCGACCAGGGTGGCGTGGTCCCAATCCCACCAGGCGGTGGCCTCGATGGCGCGGGCGATGGCCGGCGCAAAGCGCATGCGCAGCACGCGTGCCGGCGCCCCGGCCACGATGGCGTAGGACGGCACGTCCTTGGTCACCACCGCATTACTGCCTACCACCGCCCCGTTGCCGATGCGCACGCCGGGCATGATCACCACGCCGTGGCCGATCCAGGTGTCGTGCCCGATGTGCACGCGCTGGCGGCGGCGCCATTCGAAGAACTCGGCATCATCCTGCGCATGCGCGCCGTAGCGCTGGCGGCGGTAGGTGATGTGGTGCAGCGTGACGCGCTCCATCGGGTGGAAGCCGGGGTTGATGCGCACCATGGCGGCGATGTTGGAGAACTTGCCGATGTCCACCGACATCAGCTCGCAGCCGCGACTCAGGTAACTGTAATCGTCGAGCAGACTGTCGGCCATGTGCACGCCCTGTCCCACTTCGGTGTAGCGGCCGAAGCGGCAGTCGGCGATCACGGCGCCGGGCGCGATCACCGGCTCACGGCCCAGTTCCACGTCGGGCGGCAG